>NZ_CP023317.1:0-7500 GCF_009497655.1 Priestia megaterium
AAAAAGGAGGGGTTACTCGTTGGAAAACATTCATGATTTATGGAACAGAGCTTTAGATCAAATTGAAAAAAAATTAAGCAAACCTAGTTTTGAAACCTGGCTCAAATCGACAAAAGCTCATGCTTTGCAAGGAGACACGCTCATTATTACTGCGCCTAATGATTTTGCACGGGACTGGTTAGAATCTAGGTATTCTAATTTAATTGCTGAAACACTTTACGACCTTACGGGGGAAGAGTTAGATGTGAAATTTATTATTCCTCCTAACCAGGCCGAGGAAGAATTCGATATTCAAACTCCTAAAAAGAAAGTCAATAAAGACGAAGGAGCAGAATTCCCTCAAAGTATGCTAAATTCGAAGTATACCTTTGATACATTTGTTATCGGATCTGGGAATCGTTTTGCCCATGCAGCTTCTTTAGCAGTAGCAGAGGCGCCGGCTAAAGCGTATAATCCGCTTTTTATTTACGGGGGAGTAGGATTAGGTAAAACACACTTAATGCACGCAATAGGCCACTATGTGTTAGATCATAATCCTGCTGCTAAAGTCGTGTACTTATCATCTGAAAAATTCACAAATGAGTTTATTAACTCTATTCGTGACAATAAAGCAGTAGAATTCCGCAACAAATACCGCAATGTAGATGTTTTACTGATTGATGATATTCAATTCTTAGCGGGTAAAGAGCAGACACAAGAGGAATTTTTCCATACGTTTAATACGCTTCATGAAGAAAGCAAGCAGATTGTCATCTCAAGTGATCGACCGCCGAAAGAAATTCCTACACTTGAAGATCGACTTCGTTCTCGCTTTGAATGGGGCCTTATTACAGACATCACACCACCAGATTTGGAAACACGAATTGCTATTTTGCGTAAAAAAGCAAAAGCGGACGGCTTAGTTATTCCAAATGAAGTTATGCTTTATATCGCCAATCAGATTGATTCAAATATCAGAGAATTAGAAGGAGCACTTATTCGCGTAGTAGCTTATTCTTCACTAATTAATAAAGATATAAACGCTGATTTAGCAGCAGAAGCATTAAAAGATATCATTCCTAGTTCAAAACCTAAGGTTATTACGATTCAAGATATTCAACAGATTGTTGGACAAGAATTTAATATAAAATTAGATGATTTCAAAGCGAAGAAACGTACAAAGTCAGTAGCGTTTCCTCGACAAATTGCCATGTACCTTTCTCGCGAACTAACGGATTTTTCGCTTCCTAAAATTGGAGAAGAGTTTGGCGGGCGAGACCATACTACGGTCATCCATGCTCATGAAAAAATCTCAAAACTTGTTCAAACAGATACTGACCTACAAAAACAAATTAAAGAAATAAGTGAATCACTAAAAATATAGGCTTTTTTTACTTGTATTTTGTGTATAAGTGAGTTAGGATTGTACACAGTCTGTCCACATGTGGATAGGCTGTGTTCTCACGTTTTTAGGGGTTATCCACATTTCCACAGCCCCTATTACTACTACTATCTTAAAATATAATAAATAATAAGCTTTTAAACCTACTTTTAAGGAGGATTAATTATTATGAAATTTATCATACAGAAAGACTACCTAGTTCAAAGCGTTCAAGACGTTATGAAAGCTGTATCTTCTAGAACAACAATTCCAATTTTAACAGGGATTAAAATTGTAGCGACTGAAGAAGGTGTTACTTTAACCGGAAGTGATTCCGATATCTCTATTGAATCGTTTATTCCAAACGAGGAAGAAGGAAAAGAGATTGTTGATATCCAAAAACCAGGAAGCGTTGTTCTCCCAGCTCGTTTCTTTAGTGAAATCGTCAAAAAGCTTCCTAAAGACATCGTAGAATTGGACGTCCAAAGTCACTTTTTAACAATCATTCGTTCAGGAAAAGCTGAATTTAACTTAAATGGTTTAGATGCAGAAGAGTATCCTCATTTGCCACAGATCGAAGAAAACAACATGTTTAGATTACCGACAGACTTATTAAAAAACATGATTCGACAAACTGTCTTTGCAGTGTCCACCTCAGAAACACGACCTATCTTGACAGGTGTAAACTGGAAAGTCGACGGCAAAGAATTAACGTGTATTGCCACTGACAGTCATCGTCTAGCTTTGCGAAAAGCGACCATTGAAACTGGAAATGAAGCAACGTATAATGTGGTTATTCCAGGTAAAAGTTTAAGTGAATTCAGTAAGATCCTTGATGATTCTCATGAATTAGTAGACATCGTTATCACGGAAAATCAAGTATTATTCAAAACAAAACACTTACTATTTTTCTCAAGATTACTGGACGGAAATTATCCTGACACTTCAAGATTGATCCCAGCCGATAGTAAAACGGATGTTATATTGAACGTAAAAGAATTTTTACAATCGATTGACCGTGCTTCTTTATTAGCTCGTGAAGGAAGAAACAACGTAGTAAAACTATCTACGCTAGATGAAGGAATTGTTGAAATTTCTTCTAACTCTCCTGAAATCGGAAAAGTAATTGAAGAGGTACAAAGTCAGTCTATCTCAGGAGAAGAATTAAAAATTTCTTTTAGCGCAAAATATATGTTAGACGCATTAAAAGCGCTCGAAGGAACAGATATCAAAATTAACTTCACTGGTGCGATGCGTCCATTTGTCATTCGAACATTAGAGGATGATTCAATGCTGCAGCTGATTTTACCAGTGCGAACATATTAAATCTCAGAAAGCTACTAGCATGCCGTACTAGTAGCTTTCTTTTCTCAAGAAGAATTATTTAGTAAAATAGAGATACATCATTAGAAAGTGAGAGAGTCGCATGAAAACAGAGGTTAAAATTTCAACTGAATACATTACGCTTGGCCAGTTTTTAAAACTAGCAGACGTCATTCAAACAGGTGGAATGGTAAAATGGTTTTTAAGTGAGCACGAAGTATATGTGAACGGGGAGCTAGAAGAGCGCCGCGGACGTAAATTATATGCAAATGACGAAGTGGATATACCGGCTGCAGGATCATTTGTTGTTATTACTTAAAGTTGGTGAAACGTTTGTATATTAAAGAAATTACTTTAACAAATTACCGAAACTATACGAAGACAACGATTCCCTTTGAAAATAAAGTAAACGTCATTTTGGGTGAAAACGCACAGGGTAAAACAAACGTGATGGAATCGATCTTCGTATTATCTATGGCTAAATCTCATCGTACATCCAACGATAAAGAATTAATTAAATGGGACTGTGAGTATGCAAAGCTATCGGGCATTGTAGAAAAGCATAGAGGGCCCGTTACACTGGATTTAGTCATCTCAACAAAAGGGAAAAAAGCAAAATATAATCACATTGAGCAGAAAAAACTCAGTCAATATATAGGGTCAATTAACACTGTCATGTTTGCTCCGGAGGATTTGAACCTAGTTAAAGGGAGTCCGCAAGTAAGGCGCAAATTTATCGATATGGAAATTGGTCAAGTTTCGCCTGTTTACATGCATGATTTAAGCAGGTATCAAAAGATTTTGCAGCAAAGAAATCAATATTTGAAGCAGCTGCAGACAAAAAAACAAACGGATCTTTCACTTTTAGACGTACTTACGTTACAGTTAAGTGAAATGGCAGCGAAAATCTTAAAAAAACGTTTTGAGTTTTTACAGTTACTCCAACAGTGGGCAGAGCCTATTCATAAAGGGATCAGTCGAGACTTAGAAACATTAAAAATTGAGTATAAGAATTCAATTGATGTATCAGAAGATGCAGATTTGTCGAAAATGTTAGAAGCATATCATCAAAAGTTTGATAAAATAAAAAGTAGAGAAATTGATAGAGGTGTCACCTTAGCAGGACCACACCGTGATGATCTTCTTTTCTACGTTAATGAAAAAGACGTTCAAACATTTGGTTCACAAGGGCAACAGCGGACGACTGCTTTATCGTTAAAGCTTGCTGAAATTGAGTTAATTCATCAAGAAGTAGGTGAATATCCAATTTTGCTTTTAGATGACGTATTGTCTGAATTAGATGATTTTCGTCAATCACACTTGCTAAATACCATCCAAGGAAAAGTTCAGACGTTTGTAACGACAACGAGCATTGAAGGAATTCATCACGAGACCTTAGAAAAAGCGGCTACATATCATGTAGAAGCTGGCCAAATTCAAAAGGTCAAATAGCAATTGATCTGTCTAAAAACTTTTCACAAGGCAATCTAACTGAAATATGATATCATTATAGTTTTAAGTCTATATATTTCAACTCGTACCCTCGATTATGAAAATTTTGTGCATAAGTAAACAAATGGCAAATACATTAAAGGCTCCGTATTATTTCCACATAATATTCGAAAAACATAATACAAAATGATAAATACAGCAGTTTGCTGTTAAAAAAAAGTGTAGGTGATACATTTGACGATGGAACAAAAAGAAGTACAAGCATATGAAGCTGATCAGATACAAGTATTAGAAGGATTAGAAGCTGTTCGTAAACGTCCGGGGATGTATATTGGATCGACGAGCGCAAAGGGTTTACATCATCTTGTATGGGAAATTGTAGATAATAGTATTGATGAAGCGCTGGCCGGCTATTGCGATGAAATTAATGTTATTATCGAAAAGGATAATAGTATTACAGTCAAAGATAACGGTCGTGGAATTCCAGTTGGTATTCAAGAAAAAATGGGCAGACCTGCTGTTGAAGTTATCTTAACGGTTCTTCATGCCGGAGGTAAATTTGGCGGCGGCGGCTATAAAGTATCTGGTGGATTACACGGTGTAGGTGCCTCAGTTGTTAACGCACTTTCTACCTCTTTGGAAGTACACGTACATCGTGACGGTAAAGTTCATTATCAAAAATATGAACGAGGTGTACCGGCTGCTGACTTAAAAGTAGTTGGAGAAACAGATAAAACAGGTACTGTTATTCAATTCCATCCAGACGGTGAAATTTTTACAGAAACGCTTGAATACGATTTTGATACGTTAGCTAATCGTCTGCGTGAGTTAGCTTTCTTAAACCGCGGCATTAAAATTACGATTGAAGACAAACGTGAAGAAGATAAAAGACGTGAATACCATTACGAAGGCGGAATTAAGTCTTACGTTGAACACTTAAACCGTTCGAAAGAAGTGATTCACGAAGAGCCGATCTATATTGAAGGTAATCGAGACAACATTTCTGTAGAAATTGCTATTCAATATAACGATAGCTACACAAGTAATTTATATTCTTTCGCAAACAACATTCACACATATGAAGGTGGAACGCACGAAGCAGGATTTAAAACAGCGTTAACGCGTGTAATTAACGACTATGCACGTAAAAACAGCGTATTTAAAGATAGTGACGCCAATTTAACGGGTGAAGATGTTCGTGAAGGAATTACAGCTATTATCTCTATTAAGCACCCAGATCCGCAGTTTGAAGGACAAACAAAAACAAAGCTGGGAAATAGTGAAGCAAGAACAATTACTGACTCTGTGTTTGCAGAACACTTAGAAACTTACTTGCTAGAGAACCCTATTGTGGCGAAAAAGGTAATTGAAAAAGGTTTAATGGCTGCAAGAGCAAGAATGGCAGCTAAAAAAGCTCGTGAGCTTACAAGACGTAAAAGCGCGCTTGAAATTTCAAACTTACCGGGTAAATTAGCAGATTGTTCATCAAAAGATCCTTCTATTAGCGAACTCTATGTAGTAGAGGGTGACTCTGCCGGAGGTTCAGCTAAGCAGGGAAGAAGCCGTCATTTCCAAGCTATTTTGCCTTTGCGCGGTAAAATTATCAACGTAGAGAAAGCGCGTTTAGATAAAATTTTATCTAATAACGAAATTCGTACAATCATTACCGCTCTAGGAACGGGTATTGGTGACGATTTTGATATTTCGAAAGCCCGCTACCATAAAATTGTGATTATGACAGATGCAGACGTAGATGGTGCGCATATTCGTACGCTTCTTCTAACGTTCTTCTATCGCTATATGAGACAGATTATTGAGCACGGATATGTGTACATTGCCCAGCCGCCGCTTTACAAAGTTTCACAAGGTAAAAAAGTAGAGTACGCGTACAACGATCGTCAATTAGAAGAGGTATTAGCTTCTTTCCCTGAAGGCGCAAAACCAAACCTTCAGCGTTACAAAGGTTTAGGAGAGATGAATCCTGAACAATTATGGGAAACAACAATGGATCCAGAATTCCGTACCCTTCTTCAGGTGAACTTGCAAGATGCAATTGAAGCTGATGAGACATTTGAAATTTTAATGGGCGACAAAGTAGAACCGCGCCGTAATTTCATTGAAGAAAATGCTCAGTACGTAAAAAATCTCGATATTTAAATGAACGGTAATACCCTTTATATTTTTTATAAAGGGTATATAAACGTCAGGATAGAGATAGGTTCTATCCTGCGTTTACATATATATGAATTACTATACTGAACTTCGCGAAGGAGGTTCTTATCGATGTCAGATAAACCAAACTCTCAAATAAGAGAAGTAAATATTAGTCAAGAAATGCGCGCATCCTTTTTAGATTATGCAATGAGCGTAATTGTATCGCGTGCTTTACCAGATGTAAGAGACGGACTTAAGCCCGTGCACCGTCGTATTTTATATGCAATGAATGATTTAGGTATGGGATCGGATAAGCCATATAAAAAATCAGCTCGTATCGTAGGAGAAGTAATTGGTAAGTATCACCCACACGGTGACTCAGCTGTATATGAAACAATGGTTCGTATGGCACAAGATTTTAGCTATCGTTATATGCTAATTGACGGTCATGGAAACTTTGGATCTGTTGATGGAGATGCAGCAGCAGCTATGCGTTATACAGAAGCAAGAATGTCAAAAGTTTCGATGGAACTGTTACGTGACATCAATAAAGATACAATTGATTATCAAGATAACTATGACGGTTCTGAACGTGAACCAATTGTATTACCTGCTAGATTTCCAAATTTACTTGTAAACGGTTCAGCCGGAATTGCGGTAGGTATGGCGACAAATATTCCTCCGCATCAGTTAGGGGAAGTCATTGACGGCGTTTTAGCTGTAAGTCAAGACCCTGATATCACAATTGCAGAGTTAATGGAGATTATTCCAGGACCGGATTTCCCAACTGCAGGACAAATTCTTGGCCGCAGCGGGATTCGTAAAGCTTATGAAACTGGGAAAGGTTCTATTATTGTTCGCGCAAAAGTAGAAATTGAAGAACAAAACAATGGTAAACAAACTATTATTGTTCATGAACTTCCATACCAAGTAAATAAAGCAAAGCTAATTGAAAAAATTGCCGAGCTAGCTCGTGATAAGAAGATTGATGGAATTACGGACTTACGAGATGAGTCTGACCGTTCGGGTATGCGTATTGTTATTGAAGTAAGACGTGATGCAAATGCAAATGTTTTATTAAATAACTTATATAAGCAGACATCTCTTCAAACAAGTTTTGGTATTAATACTCTTGCATTAGTAGATGGACAGCCAAAAGTATTGAACTTAAAGCAATGTCTACAGTACTATTTAGACCATCAGGTAGTGGT
>NZ_CP023317.1:12500-142500 GCF_009497655.1 Priestia megaterium
AAAGCGTAGGCGATGGCCAACAGGTTGATATTCCTGTACCACCTCCCCGCCGTTTGAGTAATGGGGGGACGCAGTAGGATAGGGTAAGCGCGCTGCTGGATATGCGCGTTCAAGCAGTTAGGCTGATGAGTAGGCAAATCCGCTCATCATAAAGGCTGAGCTGTGATGACGAGGGAATTATAGTACCGAAGTTCCTGATTCCACACTGCCAAGAAAAGCCTCTAGCGAGGCGGGAGGTGCCCGTACCGCAAACCGACACAGGTAGGCGAGGAGAGAATCCTAAGGTGATCGAGAGAACTCTCGTTAAGGAACTCGGCAAAATGACCCCGTAACTTCGGGAGAAGGGGTGCTCTGGTAGGGTGTATAGCCCGAGAGAGCCGCAGTGAATAGGCCCAGGCGACTGTTTAGCAAAAACACAGGTCTCTGCGAAGCCGCAAGGCGAAGTATAGGGGCTGACGCCTGCCCGGTGCTGGAAGGTTAAGAGGAGGGGTTATCCTTTGGGAGAAGCTCTGAATCGAAGCCCCAGTAAACGGCGGCCGTAACTATAACGGTCCTAAGGTAGCGAAATTCCTTGTCGGGTAAGTTCCGACCCGCACGAAAGGCGTAACGATCTGGGCACTGTCTCAACGAGAGACTCGGTGAAATTATAGTACCTGTGAAGATGCAGGTTACCCGCGACAGGACGGAAAGACCCCGTGGAGCTTTACTGTAGCCTGATATTGAATTTTGGTACAGCTTGTACAGGATAGGTAGGAGCCTGAGAAGCCGGAGCGCTAGCTTCGGTGGAGGCGTCGGTGGGATACTACCCTGGCTGTATTGAAATTCTAACCCGCGGCCCTGATCGGGCCGGGAGACAGTGTCAGGTGGGCAGTTTGACTGGGGCGGTCGCCTCCTAAAATGTAACGGAGGCGCCCAAAGGTTCCCTCAGAATGGTTGGAAATCATTCGTAGAGTGTAAAGGCACAAGGGAGCTTGACTGCGAGACCTACAAGTCGAGCAGGGACGAAAGTCGGGCTTAGTGATCCGGTGGTTCCGCATGGAAGGGCCATCGCTCAACGGATAAAAGCTACCCCGGGGATAACAGGCTTATCTCCCCCAAGAGTCCACATCGACGGGGAGGTTTGGCACCTCGATGTCGGCTCATCGCATCCTGGGGCTGTAGTCGGTCCCAAGGGTTGGGCTGTTCGCCCATTAAAGCGGTACGCGAGCTGGGTTCAGAACGTCGTGAGACAGTTCGGTCCCTATCCGTCGTGGGCGTAGGAAATTTGAGAGGAGCTGTCCTTAGTACGAGAGGACCGGGATGGACACACCGCTGGTGTACCAGTTGTCTTGCCAAAGGCATCGCTGGGTAGCTATGTGTGGACGGGATAAGTGCTGAAAGCATCTAAGCATGAAGCCCCCCTCAAGATGAGATTTCCCATAGCGCAAGCTAGTAAGATCCCTGAAAGATGATCAGGTTGATAGGTCAGAGGTGGAAGCGTGGCGACATGTGTAGCTGACTGATACTAATCGATCGAGGACTTAACCAAACTTTTAAAAGCGTAAGCTTTACTCAGCAAACTGTTACCTAGTTTTGAGAGAGCAATCTCTTGTCTGGTGGCGATAGCGAAGAGGTCACACCCGTTCCCATACCGAACACGGAAGTTAAGCTCTTTAGCGCCAATGGTAGTTGGGACTTTGTCCCTGTGAGAGTAGGACGTTGCCAGGCACTTGAAAAAAGACTAGCTATTTTAGCTAGTCTTTTTTTGTGTGTTCATTTAAGTAACAAGAAATTAAGTAAGGAATCTTTTGAGCTGTAACCTCAAGGAACCTCAAGATAAATGGATAATCTTTCGAAGAGTATGTATGCAATAATTCATACCACCACTCTGTTTCATAACGTGAAATCATACTTAAATTATAAAGTAATAAGTAATGTGCCAACATCTCAGGGAAATATAAGCAGCTATCTTTTTCCAACGGTGCATGCAACGTGTTAGCTTGGAAATTGTACATAAAAGGTGAACAATTATATAAACAGCTTGAAGGGTCAAGAATACATACCTGATCTTCTGACAAAGACAATGATAGATGGGAACGCTCTTTTAAAAAAGAATAGAGTCTTTCGTGATTCATATGATAACACCGTGTAACTTGTTCAGGAATAGGCAAAGAGGTAGCTGGAAGCGATCCAATAGTTGTTAAATGGGAAGATGGCCTCGTGCCCAAGTTTAAAAATAATGTATCTAATTCAGGTACACAAGACAACAGATAATTCATTGTATATTTACTACCTTCTAGTTGTTTCACATGAAACAATTCTTCTCCTACTTGTGAAAATAAACCGCTTTTTTGAATCTTAACTTCATCATCTAAAAAATCATAACTTTGTTTTTTTCTTTTTCGTGTTGATACTCCATGTGCTAACACCGCCGTATTTTCGGGATATACGGGGTTTTGCGTTAACAAACAAGCTTTTAACAGCTGTGACATTCCATAAAATAATAAAACGGGTTGAACTGATACAGGAGATTGTGCCGCAACTTGATAATAATTTTTACTGTGTTCCAAATAATAAATAAATGGGTAACTGTTTTTAAAACTATGTTGCTCTGCATCGCTATAATTCAATTTTTGATAGCGCTTTTTTAAAAAGTCTTGTACAAAAGGAACGGAGAAAAATAAATTGTAGGACGTCCAAACATCATTAAATTTATGCAACTAAATCACCTTTTCTTTTTATTAGAATTATCTGATATCTAGTGAAGTTATTGACAGGTACATATCTGCTTGTTAATCTACTAATAATATTCTGTCGTTTAAAGGAGGATTCTATAATGTGGGAAAGCAAATTTTCTAAAGAAGGCTTAACATTTGATGACGTTTTACTGGTGCCAGCAAAATCTGAGGTACTACCTAAAGACGTTGATATGAGTGTTGAACTAACAAAAACATTAAAATTAAAGGTGCCGTTCATCAGTGCAGGAATGGATACAGTTACAGAAGCTGAAATGGCTATTGCGATGGCTAGACAAGGTGGTTTGGGTATCATTCACAAAAACATGTCGATTGAACAGCAAGCAGAACAAGTTGATAAAGTAAAACGTTCTGAAAGTGGTGTTATCACGGATCCTTTCTTTTTAACTCCTGAAAACCAAGTATTTGCTGCTGAACACTTAATGGGCAAATATCGTATCTCAGGTGTGCCGATTGTCAACAACGAAGAAGAACAAAAACTAGTTGGAATCCTTACAAACCGTGACTTGCGTTTCATCCAAGATTATTCAATGCAAATTGCTGATGTAATGACAAAAGAAGAATTAGTTACTGCTCCAGTAGGAACGACTTTAGAAGAAGCAGAGAAAATTCTACAGCAATACAAAATTGAAAAGTTACCTCTTGTAGATGACAATGGCGTATTAAAAGGCCTTATCACAATTAAAGACATTGAAAAAGTAATTGAGTTTCCAAATGCAGCTAAAGATCAACAAGGTCGATTATTAGTTGGAGCAGCTGTTGGCGTAACAGCTGATTCAAATGTTCGTATCGAAAAATTAGTACAAGCTGGCGTTGATGTTATCGTTATTGATACAGCGCATGGACATTCACAAGGCGTTTTAGATACAGTGCGCAGCATTCGCGAGGCATATCCAGAATTAAATATTATCGCTGGTAACGTAGCAACGGCTGAAGGTACAAAAGCATTAATTGAAGCCGGAGCAAACGTAGTAAAAGTAGGAATTGGACCTGGTTCAATTTGTACAACTCGTGTTGTCGCTGGTGTAGGCGTTCCACAAATTACGGCAGTATATGACTGTGCAACTGAAGCTCGTAAGCACGGGGTAGCTATTATTGCAGATGGCGGTATTAAGTACTCTGGAGATATCGTAAAAGCACTTGCAGCTGGTGGACATACAGTAATGCTAGGAAGCCTTCTAGCAGGAACGACAGAAAGCCCTGGCGAAACAGAAATCTACCAAGGAAGACGCTTTAAAGTGTATCGTGGAATGGGCTCTGTGGGAGCTATGGAAAAAGGAAGTAAAGATCGATACTTCCAAGAAGATAATAAAAAATTAGTTCCAGAAGGTATCGAAGGCCGTTTGCCTTACAAAGGACCTGTAGCAGATACTTTATATCAAATGATTGGTGGTTTACGCGCAGGAATGGGTTACTGTGGTTCAGCTAACTTAGAAGCGTTACGTGAACAGGCACAATTCATCCGTATGACTGGAGCAGGCTTAAGAGAAAGTCACCCACATGATGTACAAATTACAAAAGAATCTCCTAACTATTCTATGAGATAATCATGAATGTGTAAAAAACACGTTTCCTTAATAGGGAAACGTGTTTTTTATGTCATTAATCATGAATGTAACAGTACTTCTTTATCTATTTTTTTAAATTTTAGTATGATAAAATTACATTTATGTGAGTTTACGTTTGGAGGGTATAGAGTGAGAAACGCAGTACAGAAACAATTAATTTGTGTCATTGCTGTTATGTTAATGGCCAGCGTATTTTTTGTCTCTACACAAGCATCAGCTGCTTCTAAAACAGATGATATTGGCGTTGAAGCAGACGCAGCCATTTTAGTAGAGGCAAGTACGGGGAAAGTGCTATACGGGAAAAATACGGATGCTTTATTAGGTATTGCAAGCATGACAAAAATGATGACGGAATACCTAGTATTAGAATCCATAAAAGATAAGAAATTATCTTGGGATCAACGTGTGCCAGTTAGTAAATATGCAGCTAAAATTTCTCAGGATTATGGATTATCAAATGTACCATTAATCGAAAACCAAAAATATACGGTAAAAGAATTATATGATGCCATGGCTATTTATTCAGCTAATGGAGCAGCCATTGCTTTAGCTGAAGCTGTCAGTGGTTCTGAAGAAGGTTTCATTAAGTTAATGAATGAAACAGCAAAAAAATTAAATATGGGTGAATCAAAATTTGTCAATTCTACAGGTCTTTCTAATTCCTTGTTAAAAGGGATGTATCCAAAAGGAACAAAGGAAGAAGATGAGAACCTCCTATCTGCTCGGGCAGTTGCTACTCTTGCTTATCACTTGATTCATGATTATCCAGAATCTTTGGAAGTAGCCAAAACTCCTTCCAAGATGTTTAGACAAGGGCAACAAGGCGAAACAAAAATGAACAATTGGAATAAGATGCTCCCTGGTTTTTCAGCTGCATACAGCGGCGTAGACGGCTTAAAAACTGGTCATACAGATTTTGCAGGTCAATGTTTCACTGGAACTGCAGAGCGTAACGGGGTAAGATACATAACAGTTGTAATGAATGCCAAGGAAAACGGCAAGTCTACAGAAGCTGCTCGTTTTTCTCAAACGAAAAAGATATTGGACTATGCTTTTAGTCATTTTCAGTTAAAAGAAGTAGTGCCTGCTAACGGCGAGATTAAAGGGCATGAAACAATTGATGTTGCTAAAGGAAAATCAAAAGAAGCTTCCGTTTCTCCAAAGAATTCGGTAAAAATTATTACCGAAAAAGGTCAAAAAGATCATACTAAAATCAACTTTAAGTTAAACGATAAAGTTATGAACGATCAAAAAGTTGTTGCTCCTATTAAAAAAGGAGAAACAGTTGCTTATGTAAGTGCAACAAACAGCAATCTTAAAGATCTAGGCTATGTAGGAGGCCAAACTACAGATAGCATGACGCCGGTCGTGACAAACGAATCTGTTGAAAAAGCTGGATGGTTCTCTCTCGCTATCCGCAGTATTGGCAACTTCTTCAGCGATATTTGGATGAATGCTGCAAATACAGTGAATAACTGGTTTTAATGATAACTCAAGAGAAAGAAGAGATACTACAAGGGAGTATCTCTTTTTTTATTTTTAGATTTGTTTGTATATAATCTATAAATTAGATAGGAATTTTCCGAAAAATACGGTAAAATAGACACTAAGTTTTGAATTTTGTATATACACTAAAAATTATTGTGAAACACTTGATACAGGAGGAAGACAAACATGAATAACATTACAGGTACTGATCGTGTAAAACGAGGAATGGCGGAAATGCAAAAAGGTGGCGTTATCATGGACGTGATCAACGCAGAGCAAGCAAAAATTGCAGAAGCAGCAGGCGCTGTTGCCGTTATGGCATTAGAGCGTGTTCCAGCTGATATCCGTGCAGCAGGCGGCGTGTCTCGTATGGCAGACCCAACAATTGTTGAAGAAGTGATGAATGCTGTGTCCATTCCAGTTATGGCAAAAGCTCGTATTGGCCATATTGTTGAAGCACGCGTGCTAGAAGCGATGGGTGTAGACTACATCGATGAAAGTGAAGTGTTGACTCCAGCTGATGAGGAGTTTCATTTAAATAAAAATACATTTACGGTTCCATTTGTGTGCGGTTGTCGTGATCTTGGTGAAGCATCCCGCCGTATTGCTGAAGGAGCTGCAATGCTTCGTACAAAAGGCGAACCAGGGACAGGAAACATCGTGGAAGCAGTGCGTCATATGCGCCAAGTAAACGCTCAAGTACGTAAAGTTGTGGGCATGGACGAAGATGAGTTAATGACAGAGGCAAAACTATTAGGCGCGCCTTATGAGTTATTACTGCAAATTAAACGTGAAGGTCGCCTACCGGTTGTAAACTTTGCAGCGGGCGGTGTAGCAACACCAGCAGACGCAGCGTTAATGATGCAGCTTGGAGCAGACGGTGTGTTCGTTGGTTCAGGAATCTTTAAATCCGACAACCCTGAAAAATTTGCTCGAGCAATCGTTGAGGCAACAACGCATTATCAAGATTATGAACTCATTGCAAACTTGTCAAAAGGATTAGGAAGTGCAATGAAAGGAATTGAAATTTCATCATTACTACCAGAAAACCGCATGCAAGAGCGTGGATGGTAATTTAAAGGGAGTTTTGACAAAATGGTAAAAGTAGGCGTGTTAGGATTACAAGGTGCCTTTCGCGAGCATGCACAAGCATTAGAAGCAGCAGGCGCTGAAGCCATTATCATTAAAAAAGTTGAACAGCTAGACGAAATAGATGGTTTAATCCTACCGGGCGGCGAAAGCACAGCGATGCGTCGTCTGATTGACAAGTATGACTTTATGGAACCTCTTCGCCAGTTTGCACAAGCAGGTAAACCGGTGTTTGGTACGTGTGCGGGTTTAATTTTACTTGCAGGACAAGTTGTTGACCGTGAAGAGCCCCATTTAGGTGTTATGGATATTACGGTAGCTCGAAATTCATTTGGGCGCCAACGAGATAGCTTTGAAGCTGCTCTAAATATTAAAGATATTGGTGAAGATTTTATAGGCGTATTTATCCGTGCTCCGCATATTGTAGAAGTAGGAGAAAACGTTGAAGTCTTGGCAATGCATAACGACCGAATTGTTGCAGCAAGACAAGGTCAATTCTTGGGATGTTCGTTTCATCCAGAATTAACAGATGATGCTCGCATGGCTCAGTATTTTGTAGCAATGGTTGAAGAAGCTTCGAAAAAACCTGTATAAATGAATTGCATCTTGTAAAGACTTGTAGTACATTATGATTAATAAAAATGATATTGGTATAAAGCGTTGATAGGAAATAGTAATAAGATTTTTGATTTCAAGAGAGTCGATGGCTGGTGTGAATCGATAATCAATTCTTATGAATCCGTCCTGGAGCAAGCTGTCGAAAAAGTAGTAGGCAGTTTCGGTTCATCCGTTATCTGGTTTAAGAGGAAGGCTTATTTTAGCTTTCAATTAGGGTGGCAACGCGGGTAAACTCTCGTCCCTTTCATAGGGATGAGAGTTTTTATTTTGCCCTTTTATACTAAAGGAGGTACTCAGTATGTTAGATTTAAAATTTTTACGTGCTAATTTTAATGAAGTAAAAGAAAAGCTCAAGTTTCGTGGT
Organism: Priestia megaterium; assembly: GCF_009497655.1. NCBI lineage: Bacteria > Bacillati > Bacillota > Bacilli > Caryophanales > Bacillaceae > Priestia > Priestia megaterium. The sequence goes on from NZ_CP023317.1 coordinate 20,363, forward strand.
GAGGACTTAACGGACTTAGGTCGCTTTGAAGAGTTAGATGCAAAACGCCGTGAGCTAATTGCTCAAACAGAAGAGTTAAAAAGCAAGCGAAATGAAGTATCACAGCAAATTGCACAATTGAAACGTGAAAAACAAGATGCTGATCATTTAATCGTTGAAATGCGTGAAGTAGGAGACCGCGTAAAGCAATTGGATGAAGAGCTTCGCAGCGTTGAAGAAGAGTTAGAGCTATTGCTGCTTTCAATTCCTAACGTTCCACATGAAAGTACGCCTGTAGGTGAAACTGAAGATGATAACGTAGAAGTTCGCAAATGGGGAGAAATTAAACAATTTGATTTTGAACCAAAACCGCACTGGGATTTAGGAACAGATTTAAATATTTTAGATTTTGAAAGAGCTTCGAAAGTAACGGGAAGCCGCTTTGTATTTTATAAAGGGTTAGGTGCAAGATTAGAACGTGCTCTTATTAACTTTATGATGGATTTACATATGGATGAGCATGGTTATGAAGAAATCCTTCCTCCATATATGGTGAATCGTACAAGTATGACAGGAACAGGGCAGCTTCCTAAATTTGAAGAAGATGCATTTAAAATTAAAGAAGAAGATTATTTCTTAATTCCTACAGCTGAAGTACCAGTTACAAATTTACATCGTGATGAAATTTTAAGCGGAGATCAGCTTCCAATTGCTTATACAGCGTATAGTGCTTGCTTCCGCTCAGAAGCAGGCTCTGCAGGAAGAGATACACGTGGGCTTATTCGTCAGCATCAGTTTAATAAAGTAGAACTTGTTCGCTTTGTTAAGCCAGAAGATTCTTATGATGAATTAGAAAAATTAACGGGCCATGCTGAAAAGGTTCTTCAACTATTAGGTTTACCTTACCGAGTTCTAAGCATGTGTACAGCTGACTTAGGTTTCACAGCAGCCAAAAAGTATGATATTGAAGTTTGGATTCCAAGTTATGAAACTTATCGTGAAATTTCTTCTTGTTCAAACTTTGAAAGCTTCCAAGCTCGCCGTGCTAATATTCGCTTCCGCCGTGATACAAAAGCAAAACCAGAACATGTTCATACACTAAATGGTTCTGGCTTAGCAATTGGCCGTACGGTAGCTGCAATTTTAGAAAACTACCAGCAGGAAGATGGATCAATTCAAATTCCAGAAGTGCTGCGTCCATATATGGGAAATAAAGAAGTTATTTCTAAATAAAAGTAGAAGATGTTCATTAAATTAATTTTTAATGAACATCTTTTTTAAAAAAATTAATAAAAGAGTTGACTTCATTATTTTTATATGATAAATTAATACTTGTCGATACGGAGGAATACCCAAGTCCGGCTGAAGGGATCGGTCTTGAAAACCGACAGGGGTGTTAAAGCCCGCGGGGGTTCGAATCCCTCTTCCTCCGCCATATTTGACTTATAATGCAATTAACATAGCGCGATAAATTGGAGATTGGAAAACCGTTACTTATAAGTAACGGTTTTTTATTTGTTGAAAATGCCGCTTTATTTATTAAAGCGGCATTTTTTTATAGCTGACGACGTTTTAACTTTTCATTATGTTGTAAAAAGCGAGCCACTTTTTCAACAATTGATTCAATTGAATCAGGATCCTTGAGAAGGTCGTATTCTCTAATATCTAAACGGAGAATAGGACAAGCCGTAAAGTTATTAATCCATTCTTCATATCGGGCGTGCATCTCTTTCCAATAATCAAGAGGCGTTTGTTGTTCCATTGGTCGCCCTCTTTCTTGAATGCGATCTACAATATCTTCGAAGCTGCCTTCCAAATAAATGAGCAGATCTGGATGAGGGAAGTATGGAGTCATAACCATTGCATCGAACAAGCTTGTATATGTCTCATAGTCTACTTTAGACATTGTTCCCTTTTCAAAATGCATCTTAGCAAAGATACCGGTATCTTCGTAAATGGATCTGTCTTGGATAAAGCCGCCGCCATACTCGAAAATCTTCTTTTGTTCTTTAAAGCGTTCCGCTAAAAAATATACCTGTAGGTGAAAGCTCCAGCGTTCAAAATCCCCATAAAATTTGTCCAGGTAAGGGTTGGAATCTACTTTTTCAAACGATGTGCGAAATTGGAGAGCATCAGCCAATGATTGAGTCATCGTAGATTTCCCAACTCCAACTGTACCAGCTATCGTCAACACAGCATCATTAGGAATGTTGTATTTCGATCGTAAGTTTACCATTATATACTCCTTTTCAACATACTCTCTTGAACCTCTGATAAGATTCTATTTAAGTGTTGTTTATTTTGTACAAAATCTATTTCATCACCGTTATAACGTAAAATGGTTACGTCAGGGTTCTTTTGTTCAAATGCCGTCATAGCTTTTTCATAATCATCACTTAGTCTCGCAAGGTAGTGAGGATCGATGTTTCGTTCAATTTCTCTTCCACGCATTTTAATACGCTTTAGCAAGGTATCTAAACTGGCATTTAAATAAATAATAATGTTCGGAGCCGGCATATCAGCCGTTAAGATGTGGAAGATTTGTACATATTTTTTATACTGTTCATCTTTTAACGTTTGCTCAGCGAAAATCATGTTTTTCATAATATGATAATCTGCTACAACAGGTTTTTTATAAGATAAGAACCCTTTTTGAATATCCTCTAACTGCTTATATCGATTACATAGAAAAAACATTTCGGTTTGAAAACTCCACTCGTCGATATTCTCATAAAATTTCCCGAGAAATGGATTTTCATCTACGATTTCTTTTAAAATTTCGAACTGAAATGCTTGTGCAATCTCTTTAGCTAGAGAGGTTTTTCCGACACCGATGGGTCCTTCTACTGAAATAAAAGGTGTGCCTTGCATTCATTTGCCTCCTTCATGACCACTCGTTCAAAAAAAACAGACAAAAAATATTTTAACATAGAGAAGGAGAATAAGGGGAAAAGAAATTTCTTTCAGTAAGAAGAATAACAAAAAGCCTACTGTTAACAGTAAGCTTTCCCTATTTATGGCTGTGTCACTCTTTTTGTAATTTTGAAGTTGTCTTCAATCAAGAGCCAGTTTTGCGGGAAATCTAAGCCTAGTTTCCAGTAGGCCATTCCTCTAAGTTTTAATTCTTTGATTAAATCAAACTTGGCCTGAATAGACCTAGCGTCTTCAAACCATACTTCGTGAGTGCGCTGCTGTTCATCTTTATACCGGAAGAAAGGAGCTTGTGCTTTATTGTCGTATTGAATAGCTACTTTATAACGAGCTGCCAACTCAATAGCTCGTTGAGGACTAATGGCTTTGGCATATTCTCCTCCTGGTTTGTAAGGCAGTGTCCAATCGTAACCGTATAGGTTTTGGCCCATGATAATTTTTGAACTAGGTATTTCAGATACTGCATATTCTAAAACATCACGTACGGGACCAATAGGAGAGACGGCCATAGGAGGCCCACCGCTATATCCCCATTCATATGTCATTGGAACAACGAAGTTAGCAATCTCTCCAATGGCTTTATAATCATGTGCTTCATACCATTTGCCTTTTTGATCTCGACTTGTCTTCGGAGCTAAAGCCACAGACATGAGAAGTTGCTCATCTTGAAGACGCTTTTTTGCTTTCTGTAAGAATGCAATATAGGCTTCTTTATCTGCCGGACGCAAAAATTCGAAGTCAAAGTGAATGTCTCTGAAATTTTGTTCTTTCGCTGTTTTTACAATATTATTTAAGAGCGTATCTTGAACGTCTTTATTAGTTAAAATTGCTCGGCCGACTTCATCACTGAATGCACCGTTTTCAATATTAGCCAATACCATTAAGAAGATGACGTCATTTTCTTTAGCAATAGAACCTAAATTGTTAAGTGGAGGTGCCTTTAGAGAACCGTCTTTTTGCACTTCGAAGTTCGCTGGTCCGAGATAAGTAAGGTATTTTGCATTTTGATTAATCATTTTCTCTGTTTGAGGGGTGATTTTTCGATTGCTTGTTTCAACATACCCTAAAAACTCACCGTTTCTTTTGTTTGGGGAAGGGGGAATTAAGATGCGGCGGCCAGGTGTTAAGGGTGCTGTAACTGAAACATTGTTCGCATTGGCAATAGCCTGATAGCTAACGCCTAATTTTCGTCCTATTTTCCATATAGTGTCCCCAGCTTTTACTGTGTAGTAAGTACCGTTGATGGGAATAACCATAGATTGCCCGATGACGAGTTGATTTGGATTAGGTAATTCATTTGCTCTTATAATCTTTCCTGCGTCAATCCGGAACTGTTTTGCAATACTATATATACTGTCACCTGCTTTAACAGTGTAAATTTGCATAATAAAAAGCCTCCATTTCATATGACTTACTTCCATCATATGAGAAGGCTTTTTACTTAATTCATCAACTCAGTATGTTTGCAAATACGAGCATTTAATACGTTATGCATCATTCTTAAAGCAAAGGTATTGTCTTCATCTGCGTTTGAAGCAATACAATCTTCAGGCACAATTAAATTATACTCACGCATATAAGCATCGTTGGCTGAAAAAAGCACGCATATATTTCCCGCAATTCCTGTTAAAATAAGTGTATGCACATCGAGCTGTGATAGCAAAATATTTAAAGCTGTTCCATAGAAAATAGAATGCTTTGGTTTAATTAAAAAGTAATCAGCGTTCTGTGGTGAAATGTGATGTAGAATGGGTGAACTTACCTCATTTGTGCAGTGTGTTAAAATGGTTTCTAAGTTTGCTTGCCATAGCTTATAGTGGTCATTGACGTAAATAATAGGGATATGTTGAGACGAGGCATATTGTTTTAATTCGGCAATATTTTGAGCGATTATTAAAGATTTTTCAGCAAGTACTTTGCCGTTTTTGAATTGAAAATCGTTTAGCATATCAATAATAATTAAAGCAGTTTTAGCATTCTTCACACAAGGTCTCTCCTTTTCCTGATGTACATAGTAAATAGTTTGACTCAGAAAAAATATAATATGTAAGGTTGGATAAAAAGTGTTAAATGATGAAAAGTATATGAGGTTGGCAATTGATGAAGCATTAAAAGCTAAAGATAAATTAGAGGTTCCTATTGGAGCAGTTATTGTTCAAAATGATGAGGTGATTGCTGCAGCTTATAACTTACGAGAAACAGAACAGCGATCAGTTGCTCATGCGGAACTTTTAGCCATTGATGAAGCATGTAAGAAACTAGGAACATGGAGGTTGGAAGACGCTACGTTATATGTCACCTTAGAACCATGTCCGATGTGTGCAGGTGCTATTGTATTATCAAGAGTGAAAAGAGTTGTGTTTGGCGCTTATGATCCTAAAGGTGGCTGCGCTGGAACATTGTTAAATTTATTAGAGTTTGAAAAGTTTAATCATCAAGCAGAAGTAGTAGGAGGTATGCTAGAAGAAGAATGCGGGAGCCTCTTAACGACTTTTTTTCGTGAGTTACGTCAACGAAAAAAGGCTGGAAAATAGCGCTAAAAAAGTAAGTTTTCCATAGCGGTTGCATTTTTGAATGAAAAGACGTATACTTGTAAATGCATCAACTTGATGCCCAAACTATTGGTTTCAACTTTGCCGTGCTAAGCGGGGAGGTAGCGGTGCCCTGTACTCGCAATCCGCTCTAGCGAGGCCGAATTCCTTCTTGAGGTTAGCTCATCTTAGGGCCTGCCTTAAGTAAGTGGTGTTGACGTTTGGGTCCTATGCAATGGGAATCTGTGAACCCTGTCAGGTCCGGAAGGAAGCAGCAGTAAGCAGAACCTCTCATGTGCCATGGGGTCGCCTGAACCGAGCTAACTGCTTAAGTAACGCCTGGGGTGGCTAATCGACGGAAGGTGCACGGCAGTTATATACATAAGTTTAGTCTACTCTGTGAGAGTAGGCTTTTTATTTTATCTCTTACTATTTTGAAAAAAAACCTCATAATACGCTATAATGAGAACTAATGAATTATATTAAAAGGAGAGGATGTAGTGGCATATCAGGCTCTGTACCGTGTATACCGTCCTCAAAGCTTTAACGACGTAGTCGGTCAACAACATATTATCAAAACACTTCAAAATGCCCTTGTCCAAGAAAAATTTTCGCATGCGTATTTATTTTCTGGGCCTCGAGGGACAGGGAAGACAACAGCTGCTAAAATTTTAGCGAAAGCCGTTAACTGTGAAAAAGCACCCATTGCTGAACCTTGTAATGAATGTGCAACTTGTCGGGGAATTACGGATGGTTCCATTTCTGATGTAATTGAAATTGATGCAGCCTCTAATAATGGAGTCGATGAAATTCGAGATATCCGTGATAAAGTAAAATATGCACCTAGTGCTGTTCGATACAAAGTGTACATTATTGATGAAGTTCATATGCTTTCAATTGGAGCTTTTAACGCTTTGTTAAAAACGTTAGAAGAACCTCCTGCACATGTCATCTTTATTTTAGCTACAACAGAGCCCCATAAAATTCCATTAACGATTATCTCCAGATGTCAGCGCTTTGATTTCAAACGCATTTCGCCAGAAGATATCGTATATCGAATGAAGGAAGTATTAGGTTCTGAAGAGCTAGAAGTAAGCGAGGATGCTCTTTACGAAATTGCGAAAGCTTCAGAAGGCGGCATGCGTGATGCACTTAGTCTTTTAGACCAAGCCATCTCGTATAGTACGGAGAAGGTGAGCTTAGAGGATGTTCTATCCATAACAGGAGCAGTATCACAGTCTTTTATTGTGAAGATCGTCCAAGCTATCTTTAACGAAAACATTGTAGAAGCGCTAGATTCTGTTGAAAGTTTGATCAAAAACGGAAAAGATCCAGCGAGGTTTGTAGAGGACCTCATCTTCTATTATCGTGATGTTCTGCTTTATCAAGCTTCAGAAGAAAATGCATATTTACTTGAAAAAGCAGCGGTTAACGAAGAGTTTAAAGAACTTAGTTCAAAAATGGATAGTGCCTTTATTTATAAAGTCATTGCTGAATTGAACCAAACTCAGCAAGAGATGAAATGGAGCAATCATCCTCGAGTGCTACTTGAAGTAGCTTTAGTAAAATTAGCTCAAAGTTCTACAAATCAAGAGGGTGCTCTTCCATATCAAGACATTTTGCAAAAAATGAATCAAATGGAAGCAGAACTGCAGCAGCTAAAAGAAAAAGGCATTCAAGTTGATCATACAGCTCAGGCAGCGCAAACAGAGAAAAAACAGACAAGACAGTCAAGAAGTCAGTACAAAACGCCTGTTGGAAAGGTAAATGAAGTTTTAAAAAATGCCACTCGGCAGAATTTAGAAACCATTAAGCGATCTTGGGCGCAGGTATTAGACACATTGAAACAACAAAATAAAGCTTCACATGCAGCGTTGTTATCTAACAGTGAACCGGTTGCGTCTTCAGATCAATCATTTATACTTAAATTCAAATATGAAATTCATTGCAAAATGGCTTCTGAAAATAACAACAATGTACGTGATAATTTAGAGAATATCTTATATACTTTAATTGGCAGCAAGCGTGAAATGGTTGCAATTCCAGAAAGTGAATGGGATAAAGTAAGAGAAGAGTTTCTTCAAGGACAGCAAAGTGATGGGTCATCAGGTCAACCACAGGAGGAAGACCCCGTGGTTGCAGAAGCGAAAAAGCTATTTGGAGAAGACTTAATCGAAATTCAAGAGTAAATTTAGGAGGAATGTTCATATGATGAAAGGCATGGGCAATATGCAAAAAATGATGAAACAAATGCAAAAAATGCAAAAAGATATGCAAAAAGCGCAGGAAGAGTTAGCTGAAAAAACTGTTGAAGGTACAGCTGGCGGTGGAATGGTAACAGTTGTGGTTAACGGTCAGAAACAAGTAATTGATGTAAATATTAAAGAGGATGTAGTAGATCCTGAAGATATTGAAATGCTACAAGATTTAGTACTAGCAGCAACAAATGACGCATTAAAACAAATGGACGATTTAACAAATAACACAATGGGTCAATTTACAAAAGGTTTAAATATTCCAGGACTTTAATAAGGTGGTTGCCACGTGCATTATCCAGAACCAATATCAAAGCTTATAGATAGTTTTATGAAGTTACCCGGCATTGGTCCAAAAACAGCTGTTCGCTTAGCGTTCTTTGTTTTATCTATGAAAGAAGATACGGTATTAGATTTTGCAAAAGCATTAGTTAATGCGAAGCGAAATTTAACCTATTGTTCAGTTTGTGGGCATATCACAGATCAAGATCCTTGCTACATTTGTCAAGATCAGCGTAGAGAGCGCAGTGTGGTGTGTGTCGTGCAAGACCCTAAAGATGTCATTGCAATGGAGAAAATGAAAGAATATAACGGCTTGTATCATGTCCTGCATGGCGCAATTTCACCTATGGAAGGAATAGGGCCTGAAGATATCAAAGTACCAGAGTTATTAAAAAGACTTCAAGATGATGAGATTCAAGAAGTGATTTTAGCTACTAACCCGAATATAGAGGGCGAAGCTACGGCTATGTATATCTCTAGGCTCTTAAAGCCGACAGGAATTAAAATTACTAGAATTGCTCATGGGTTACCCGTCGGAGGAGACCTTGAGTACGCGGACGAAGTAACATTATCTAAAGCCCTAGAAGGTAGAAGAGAAGTATAACGAGGTACTTGCATATGTTTTTTAAACGAAAAGGTTGGCTACGCAAAGAGTACGATGATGAATTTGTGAAGACTTTTATGCAAGTAAAGCAGGAATGGAGTCACAAAACTTCAATGGTAGAAAGAAGTGTAGATCCTTCAGAAGAGGTAATGGTAGATATTCGATTAGCCAAAATGAAGTATCTTTTTCTATTAAAAGAAGCCAAACATCGAAATATTTCAATTAACAGGATGTCATAGAGGCATCCTGTTTTGTTGTCTTTATAAAATAAGGATTTCCTTCCGTGAAATAGTGCTTTTTTTGAATGCTTGGACATATATATAAGGTAACTTATCTGCTTTAAGAAGGAGGCAACATGCTAAATCATCCTATTGTAGTTGTGTCTTTTTTAATAGGGCTAATCATTCTACTCTTAGTAACAGGTGGTGTTGAAAAAATGCTTCGAGTCATTGGAAATTTATCGATTAAGCTTATTATTGGCGTTTTGCTGCTTTTCTTTATTAACATCTTTGGCGTACAGTTCGGTATTCATATTCCTATTAATTTCCCCACAGCTATTGTTTCAGCTATTTTAGGTATTCCAGGAATAGCTGCCCTACTTGTTATTAATAATTTCATATTATAATTTGGAAGAATATCCAAAATAAAAGTTTTCTGGAATCTTTTCGAGAAAACTTTTATTTTTTTTGAAAAAGTTGTTGACCAGCAAGTTATCAGATGTTATATTTATATACGTCGCTAAGACAGTAACGAAAAATAACTCAAAAATAACTTAAAGAAAAAAGTTGTTGACAAGTTATTCTTAAGGTGGTAAGATAAGAAAGTCGCCTTGAGACAAGAGTTCTTTGAAAACTGAACGAAATAGTAAACGTCAACGTTAATTTTTATTTTTTTAAACGAGCAAGTCAAACATTTCTTCGGAGAGTTTGATCCTGGCTCAGGATGAACGCTGGCGGCGTGCCTAATACATGCAAGCGAACACGGAAGTTAAGCTCTTTAGCGCCAATGGTAGTTGGGACTTTGTCCCTGTGAGAGTAGGACGTTGCCAGGCACTTGAAAAAAGACTAGCTAAAATAGCTAGTCTTTTTTTATTATTCACAAAGTATAAGCTATCTACATAAAATGGGGTAAATGAACTGCATAAAGAAGTTACATCTTGTCGATACTTATTTAGTGGAGGTGGAGAGTAATGGAAAAACAAATTAAAACATGTTCCGTTTGTCATGAACAGCATACAAAGGGTATTGAGGTGTTTTCCAGCTTTATATGCCAACACTGCGAGGTAGAGATTGTAGAGGTGGATTCATCTCATTTTCGTTATCAATTGTTAGTAAATCAATTAAAGAGAATATCAGGAGCGTTTTCTTACTAAAAGCCCTTTTTTATAAGGGCTTCTTTATATGGCTCAAAAAAATCATCTAAGTTTGTTATAATGAAAGAAAAATGAATTTTGATAGGAAAAATGCTTACATATTCTTTTATCAAGTTAACAATGTTATATTTACAAAAAGTAAGGAATGGATGTATGGATACATATTTACCTTTATATAACCGTTTAGTAAGGCATAGCGAAAAGAGGTCACTCTCTTACCACGTGCCCGGCCATAAAAATGGTCAAATTCTACCTTCACATATTCAGTCTTCTTACGCAGATTTTTTGCAATACGATCTAACGGAAATTAGCGGATTAGATGATTTACATGAAGCAGAATCTGTTATTAAAGAAGCACAAGAGTTAACGGCAAAGTTGTATGGAGTAGATGAAAGCTTTTTTTTAGTTAATGGTTCTACTGTAGGCAACCTCTCAGCAATTTTATCTCTTTGTCAAGAAGGAGATAAAATTGCTGTTCAAAGAGATTCTCATAAATCTATTTTTAATGCTATTACTTTATCAAAGGCATCACCTATTTTTTTAGCTCCTGAAATAGATTCAAAAACACATCTTAGTACAGGTGTATCCATTAAAACAATTAAAGCGGCTTTAGAGCGTTCTGAGGATATAAAAGCATTTGTATTAACAAATCCTACTTACTACGGGGTGGCACGAGATTTAAAGGAGACCATTGACTTTATTCATAGCTACAATATTCCTATAGTTATTGATGAAGCTCATGGAGCCCATTTTATTTTAGGCAATCCTTTTCCGTCGTCAGCTGTTACGTATGGAGCTGACCTTGTCGTTCAGTCAGCACATAAAACGCTACCAGCTATGACAATGGGTTCTTATTTACATATGCAGGGAACATTAGTGAATAAGCAAGCGGTGCGCCATTACCTACAAGTACTTCAGTCAAGCAGTCCTTCATACCCTATTATGGCTTCTCTCGATTTGGCACGGTATTATCTGCAGCAGTTTACACAGCATGATATCGATAGAATGACTGACAATATTCATTCGTTTGTTGAAAAGATTAATAAGATTGATACACTTTCAACTATTAATGTGGAAACAGATCAAACTGCTACCGACCTTTTGAAAATGACATTGACTTGTTCGGCGGCAACAGGATATGATTTGCAAAAGGAACTGGAAAAACAAGATATTTATACAGAACTAGCTGACGTTAACTATGTATTGTTTGTTCTACCGTTAAGCAGCAGTTGGGACTTTAATGATACAATTAAGCGGGTTAGACAAGCAGTAGCAAATATACAGCGTAAGTCGTATGAAAAACCACTAATCAAACCATTTCGTTTTTCAAGGGCAACGGTTCTCCTGTCTATGGAAGAAAGAAAATTAAGGACAAAGCATATGTGTTCGTTTGAAGAAGCGATTGGGTGTGTAAGCGCACAATCTATTATTCCATATCCTCCTGGAATTCCTATTTTAATGGAGGGAGAAACGATTACGAGCAATCATATTGACTATATTTTGCATATTCAAAGGTTAAATGGTCATATTCAAGGCGGCTCTTGTATGGAAGAAGGAAAGATAGAAGTATTTAAATAGAGAAAGGAATTTATACATGTCAGGAACGTTTATTACATTCGAAGGGCCAGAGGGTGCTGGTAAGACGACCATCATCCATATGGTTCAACAAAAATTAATACAAGATGGCTATAACATTGTATTAACAAGAGAGCCTGGAGGCATACGAATTGCTGAACAAATTCGTGAAATCATCTTAAATCCATCTAACACGGAAATGGATGCCAGAACAGAAGCACTTCTTTACGCTGCGGCTAGGAGACAACATCTTGTAGAAAAAGTGATTCCTGAGCTAAATAAAGGGAATATAGTATTATGTGACCGTTTTATTGATAGCTCACTTGCTTATCAAGGAAATGCGCGGGGGATAGGTGTAGAAGATATTTTTGCTATCAATCAATTTGCTATTGAGCAAACGATGCCACAGGCCACTTTATATTTTGATATTGAGCCTGAGGTAGGATTAGAAAGAATTAATAAAGGTCGAAAAGATGAGATTAATCGATTAGATTTAGAATCCTTAGACTTTCATTACAAAGTACGAGATGGATATCTATCTCTTTTGAGTCAATTTCCAGAGCGTATTCGCCGAATTGATGCAAATCAATCCATTGAAAAGGTCTGTGAAGAAGCTTATAAACAGATACAATTGATTTTAAAATAAATACAGATGATTGTTATTCTTGCTATACTATTCTTAACAATAAAGTAAAATGAGGTGTTATTCATGAAATTAGTAATGGCCGTTATTCAAGATTCAGATAGCTCAAAGCTTTTAAATGCACTTGTAGAAAGAGGATTTCGTTCAACCAAATTATCAAGTACGGGCGGATTTTTAAAATCAGGGAATACAACAATTATGATTGGTACAGATGATCATAAAGTAGATGAAGTACTTGATATTATTAAGGGCCAATGTGAAAACCGCAGACAGATGATTTCTCCTGTGGCACCGATGGGTGGTAATGCAGATTCATACATTCCGTATCCTGTTGAAGTTGAAGTGGGCGGAGCTACAGTATTCGTACTACCAGTAGATCAATTTCATCAATTTTAAGAGAGAAGATTTTAAATAGAAAGTGATGATTGAATGGGAAATACATGGGAACAGCTTGAAGCTCTTCAGCCGAACGTATTAAAGATTTTGCAAAACAGCTTACTTAAAGAGCGAGTTGCTCATGCTTATTTATTTGAAGGAAGCAAAGGAACAGGTAAAAAACAAATTAGTTTTTTGTTTGCTAAAGCACTGTTTTGCCAAAATCCAGTTAATCATAGGCCATGCCATGAGTGCAGTAACTGCCGGCGAATTGATTCAGGTAATCATCCAGATATTCACTTGATTGAGCCAGCTGGTTTATCGATTAAAAAAGAGCAAATTCAATTCTTGCAATCAGAATTCACAAAAACCGGTGTTGAATCTAATAAAAAGTTATATATTGTGAATCATGTTGATAAAATGACAGTAAGCGCAGCAAATAGTTTACTGAAATTTTTAGAAGAGCCTGGCAACGGAACTTATGCAATTTTATTAACAGAAAATATACAGCGCTTATTAGATACGATTATCTCACGTTGCCAAGTAATATCATTTCGATCTCTTACACCAGAACAGTTAGCTGAAAAACTAGTAGAAAATGGCCTTTCCGCAGTAGATGCGTCCATCTTGTCTAATTTAACAAACAGCATTGATGAAGCAATTGAATTAAGTAAAGATGAATGGTTTGGACTTGCAATAAAGTTAGTGATACAATTATATGAAGTGTTAACAACGAGACCTCAACAAGCTCTTCTTTTTATTCATGAAAAGTGGGTAACACATTTTAAAGAAAAAGAACAAGCTCATATTGGTTTAACTTTATTGATGCTTCTTTACCGTGATTTGTTGACGCTGCAAGTTGGACAAGAGTCTAAAATCGTCTATCGTCATAAAATAGAAGAATTAAAACAGCAAGCTCTTCAGACAACGCAGGAAAAAGCGATTTATCGCTTAGAGGTTATCTTGAAGGCCAAAAATAAATTAAATTCAAATATGAATCTACAGTTATTAATGGAACAGCTGGTGTTGGATTTGCAGGAGGGATAAAAGCTTGTATGATGTAGTAGGCGTTCGCTTTAAAAAAGCGGGAAAAATATATTATTTTGACCCTGGAGAACTTACAATTCCAGATGGTGAGTTTGTTATTGTAGAAACAGTTCGTGGTGTTGAATTTGGCAGAGTGGTTATTAACAAAAAGCAAGTAAGTGAACATGATGTCGTGCTTCCTTTGAAAAAAGTAATCCGCATTGCTGAACAAAAAGACAGGCTGATTGTGGATGAAAATAAACAAGCTGCTAGAGAAGCGTATGACGTATGCGTGCAAAAAATTCAATCACACGATTTAGATATGAAGTTAGTAGATGTAGAATATACGTTTGATCGTAATAAAGTCATTTTTTATTTTACAGCAGACGGCCGTATTGATTTTAGAGAGCTAGTTAAAGATTTAGCTGCTATTTTCCGTACGCGAATTGAGCTTCGTCAAATTGGTGTACGAGACGAGGCAAAACTGTTGGGTGGGATAGGTCCTTGTGGACGTATGCTATGTTGCTCAACGTTTTTAGGTGATTTTGAGCCGGTTTCTATTAAGATGGCCAAAGACCAAAACCTATCGCTTAATCCAACGAAAATTTCTGGTTTATGCGGACGTTTGATGTGTTGTTTAAAATATGAAAATGATGAGTATGAAACGGCAAAAGAACAGCTTCCTGATATAGGCTCAACAATTAAAACTTCAGATGGTTCAGGACGTGTAGTAGGTTTGAATATTTTGGAAAGAATTATTCAAGTGGAACTGTCAGATCACGAACAAATTTTAGAGTATACTCTGGATGAGATCAATAATGAAGGTGCTGTTTCGTTTCAAGCCACAGATTAACGAGGTGGGCAAAGGTGGATAAAAAAGAGATTTTTGATTCGGTGACAAACATGGAGGAACAAATTGGTCATTTATATAAGCAGTTAGGTGAGTTGAAAGAGCATCTTGCTGAGCTAATTGAAGAAAATCATCATCTGCAAATAGAAAATGATCATTTGCGCCGTCGCCTTGACCAGACAAACTTCGAAACGAAGCTGAAAAATAGACATTCAAAAGCAAGCGCTCAAACAAAAGAGCAAAAACAAATTGATATCGGAGAAGGATATGACAATTTGGCTCGCCTTTACCAAGAGGGTTTTCATATTTGTAACATTCATTATGGAAGTGTGCGTAAAGATGGAGACTGTTTGTTTTGCTTGTCATTTTTAAATAAAAAGTAACAACACCTCTCCCTTTTGGAGAGGTTCTTTTTATGAGTAAAAGATGTAAATAATAGATGTACAAGGAGAAGAACGATTATGGTTGAGTTATATGGAGATGAACGTTTAGATTATCTATTAGCCGATGAGGAAATGCGCATTATTCAAAGTCCATCTGTCTTTTCCTTTTCATTGGATGCTGTGCTTTTATCTCACTTTGCTTATGTCCCAATTCGTAAAGGCAACTTGGTTGATTTATGTTCAGGAAACGGTGTAATCCCACTGTTTTTATCTAAACGAACAAAGGGAAAAATCATTGGTGTAGAAATTCAAGAGCGGCTACATAGTATGGCACAAAGAAGTATTGCGTATAATCAGCTGGATGGGCAGATTAAAATGATACATGGTGATTTAAAAAATGCACCTCAAGAACTGGGTTATGGAAAATATGATGTTGTAACATGTAATCCTCCTTATTTCACCACATCCAATAAAGAAGAAATAAATGAAAACGAACACTTTGCAATCGCTCGCCACGAAATTCATTGTTCGTTGGAAGATGTGATTAGAGCCAGTAGTCAACTAGTTAAGCAAGGCGGAAAAGTAGCATTGGTTCACCGTCCAGGGAGACTATTAGATATCGTTACGTTAATGAGGCAATACCGTTTAGAGCCAAAGAGACTTCAGTTTGTCTATCCTAAAGATGGGAAAGAAGCAAATACACTTTTAATTGAAGGTACGAAGGATGGAAGTCCAGATTTAAAGATTCTTCCTCCGCTGGTGGTCTACCAAGATAATGATGAATACACGGACGAATTAAAAAGGATTTTATATGGAACAGAATAATCATTATTTTTATGTAGTTGAATGCAAGGACTGTACGTATTACGCTGGTTACACGAATAATTTGCAAAAACGTATTTCTGTCCATAATGAAGGGAAAGGGGCAAAATATACGAGAGCAAGAAGGCCTGTTTCATTAATTTGGCATGAGGTGTTTACTTCTAAAACAGAAGCTATGCAAAAAGAGTATTGGTTCAAACAGTTAAGCAGAATGCAAAAACAGGCTTACATTCGAAGGGAGCAAGAAAAGCAGAATGAAATCACAAAAAAGTTATGATGTATCGAATGAACGAGGCGTTTTATATTTAGTTCCCACTCCTATTGGAAACTTAGAGGATATGACATTTCGTGCGATTCGAATTTTAAAAGAAGTTGATTATATTGCCGCAGAAGATACGAGACAAACGAAAAAACTATGTAACCACTTTGAAATCGATACGCCTATTACAAGTTATCATGAACATAATAAACATACAAAAAGTGAACAGCTGTTAAGCGACTTGGACAGTGAAAAAAATATTGCTTTAGTAAGCGACGCGGGTATGCCCTGTATTTCAGATCCTGGTTATGAGTTAGTGGTAGCTGCCGTTAAAGAAGGATATACGGTTGTTCCGCTGCCGGGGCCTAACGCAGCATTAACAGCTTTAATTGCTTCTGGTCTACCTACAGGGCAGTTTTATTTCTATGGATTTTTAAACAGAAATAAAAAACAGCGTAAAGAACAGCTTCAAGAGCTTCAGTATATTAAAGAAAGCATGATATTTTATGAAGCCCCTCATCGATTAAAAGAAACGCTAAAGAGTATAGAAGAAATTTTAGGGAACCGATCTATTGTGTTATGTAGAGAGTTAACCAAACGCTATGAAGAATTTTTAAGAGGAAGCGTATTAGAAGCAATTGAATGGACAAATGCCACAGATATTAGAGGGGAATTCTGCTTAATTCTTGAAGGGACAAATGAAGAAGCGCCAGATGAAAGTAATCTATGGTGGGAACAGCTCACCATTATCGAGCACGTTGATCACTATGTAGAAGAAGGACTTTCAAACAAAGAAGCGATTAAGCAAGTGGCAAAAGACCGAGATGTATCAAAACGAGACATTTATAGTGAATATCACGTACATTAAAAAAAGCTGTCTATCATAGACAGCTTTTCGTTTTATTTAGAAGCTTGTAAAGAATCTTGAAGTTCTTTCATGATTTGTTCTGCACCTTCACGGCTTAGAATTAATTTGCCGCTAGCAAGTTGAATGTTATCATCAGATACTTCACCTGTTACTTGGCAAGTCATGTTTGGTTTATATTTTTTTAAGATGATGCGCTCTTCATCTACATAGATTTCTAGAGCATCTTTCTCTGCAATTCCTAATGTACGACGTAATTCAATTGGAATTACTACGCGTCCTAATTCATCAACTTTACGAACAATACCTGTAGATTTCATGTTAATCGTTCTCCTCTCAATGATCATTTTTCTATGTTATTACTTTCGTCATTATTCGACAATTTCAACGTACTTTCATAATACCAGCGTTTCCAAAACTAGTCAATCATTTTATATGTAAAAAAATGTAGCTGGGAAAAAATTTTTTCCCCGACTCGTTTAGAAGCTAATTGTGACCGTCAGTCAAGGAATGACAAGGGGTTTCATTGGAAAAAAGATTAATCGCCTAAATAGCTTGATATTAACTATTTTGAAGATAGGGTAAATATAATTCGACATAAAACGACAAAATTAGACCTATTTGTCGTTTTTATCAAAGTGACTTTTTGAATGGGGGTATATTTTTTATAAAAATAGGGCGAAGCTGATACAATTAACAGGATTATTTTTTGGGAAAATAACGATTATTTAAAAATGAAGTGAATCCGTCATATTCCCGTGTATATAGGAAGAGAATGTTTTGAAATTATCATGTAAAATAGTATGATAGATAGTAGAATAAGAAGACAGGGTTTATATGATTACATCCATATAAATCAAAATGTTGAAATGGAATGTTGGAGGTTATGAACATGGCAGATGGAAATAATACATTTTACATTACTACGCCGATTTATTATCCGAGTGGTAAATTACATATAGGGCACGCATACACGACGGTAGCGGGAGATGCAATGGCTCGTTATAAACGTTTGAGAGGGTTTGACGTACGTTATTTAACAGGTACGGATGAACATGGTCAAAAAATTCAGCGAAAAGCAGAAGAGAAAAACGTGACACCTCAGCAATACGTAGATGATATTGTCTCTGGAATCAAAGAGCTGTGGGATAAGATGGATATTTCGTATGACGATTTTATCCGTACAACAGAACCAAGACATAAAGAAATCGTGGAAAAGATTTTCGCGCGCCTTTTAGAACAGGGTGATATTTATCTTGATGAGTATGAAGGTTGGTATTCAGTTCCCGATGAGACGTACTATACAGAGCATCAACTAGTAGATCCAATCGTTGAAAATGGAAAAGTTGTAGGTGGGAAAAGCCCGGATAGCGGACACCCTGTAGAGCTCGTTCGAGAAGAGTCCTATTTCTTTAAAATGGGGAAATACGTAGATCGTTTACTAGCTTTTTATGAAGAGAACCCTTCATTTATTCAACCGGAGTCTCGTAAAAACGAAATGATCAATAATTTTATTAAGCCGGGTCTTGAAGACTTAGCTGTTTCTCGTACGACGTTTGATTGGGGGGTAAAAGTTCCAGGTAACCCAAAACACGTTATTTACGTATGGATTGATGCGCTTTCTAACTATATCACCTCTCTTGGGTATGATACTGAAAATGATGAAAACTATCGAAAATACTGGCCGGCTAACGTACATTTAGTAGGAAAAGAAATCGTACGTTTCCATACCATTTATTGGCCAATCATGTTGATGGCACTTGATTTGCCACTTCCTAAGAAAGTATTTGCTCACGGCTGGTTATTAATGAAAGATGGAAAGATGTCGAAGTCAAAAGGGAATGTAGTAGACCCAGTGACATTGATTGACCGCTATGGGTTAGATGCCCTTCGTTACTACTTGCTTCGTGAAGTTCCATTCGGTTCAGACGGTGTATTCACACCAGAAGCGTTTGTTGAACGTATTAACTTTGACTTAGCAAATGACCTTGGCAACCTAGTTAACCGTACAGTGGCGATGATTAATAAGTATTTTGATGGTGTTATTCCGACTTATGAAGGAAATGTAACCGAGTTTGATGCACTTATCGTACAAGCTCAAAAAGATACAGTGAATAAATATGAAGAAGCGATGGAGGATATGGAGTTTTCAGTGGCTCTTGCTTCTATCTGGCAATATGTAAGCCGCACGAATAAATACATTGATGAAACGCAGCCTTGGGCGTTAGCAAAAGATGAGAATAAGCGTGCAGAACTTGCTTCCGTTATGACACATCTAGCTGAATCAATTCGTCACATTGCGGTATTACTACAGCCGTTCTTAACACGTACACCTGAGAAAATTTTTGCTCAGATCGGTGTAAAAGAAGATGTGTTAAAAACGTGGGAAAGCACGACGCGCTTTAATATGCTTAAAGAAGGCACAAAAGTAGAAAAAGGTGAGCCAATGTTCCCTCGTCTAGATCGAGAAGAAGAGGTAGCGTTTATTAAAGAGCAGATGCAAGGAAGTGCTCCGAAGGAAGAAAAACCTGTTGTGAAGGAAGAGCCTTCTGAAGAGATTACGATTGATGATTTCATGAAAGTAGAGCTTCGTGTAGCGCAAGTTACGCAAGTAGAACCAGTTAAGAAGGCAGATAAACTATTAAAGCTGCAGCTTGATCTTGGCTATGAAAAACGCCAAGTTGTATCAGGTATTGCCAAGTTTTATAAGCCTGAAGAATTAGTAGGTCGCAAAGTAATTTGTGTAACCAACTTAAAACCTGTAAAATTGCGCGGCGAACTATCACAAGGAATGATTTTAGCCGGTGAAGATGAGAATGGTCTTTCACTAGCAAGCGTAGATCAAAACTTAGCAAACGGCACGAAGATAAAATAAGTATAGTTAAAAGGGGTGTTTCACGTGTAACATGCGAGGACCCCCTTTTATTCATGGAAAGGATCGATTAGATGTTATTTGATACACATGTTCATTTAAACGCAGAACAGTATGAAGACGATTTGCAAGAAGTAATTAATCGCGCGTTAGAAAAAGGTGTTCAAAACATGGTGGTTGTTGGATTTGATGAACCTACCATTAAAAAAGCTATTCAAATAGCTGAAACGTACGACTTTATCTATGCTAGTGTAGGCTGGCATCCAGTAGATGCAATTGATATGACGGATGAGCATTTAGCTTGGATTGAAGAGTTAGCTCAGCATCCGAAAGTTGTGGCTTTAGGAGAGATGGGATTAGACTATCATTGGGATAAATCACCTAAAGAGGTTCAAAAGGACGTATTTCGCCGTCAAATTCGCTTAGCGCGCAAAGTGAATTTACCTATCATTATTCATAATCGTGATGCCACCGAAGACGTGGTAACCATTTTAAAAGAAGAGCACGTAGAGGAAGTAGGCGGGATTATGCATTGCTTCACGGGCAGTATTGAAGTAGCGAAGCAGTGTATGGATATGAATATGTATATTTCTTTTGGTGGACCTGTTACTTTTAAAAATGCAAAAAAACCAAAAGAAGTTGCTGCAGAACTTCCTTTAGATAAACTATTAATTGAAACAGACTGTCCTTATCTAACTCCTCATCCATTCCGCGGCAAGCGCAATGAACCTGGTTATGTGTCATACGTAGCGGAGCAAATTGCAGAGTTAAAAGGCATAACGTATGAAGAGTTGGCTGATATTACAACAGCTAACGCTAAAAAGCTATTTGGCATTAATGATTAAAACTTTTTCTCATATAACAATCATTTTCGTGTTAAAGTAAAGATAGGCGCAGAGGAGAATGTTATCCTCTGCCTTTTTCAGTTAAAATAACAGATAGATGCTTTTTAATTTAGTTGATAATAAGATAAAACGTTGATTTCATAGAAGAAAAATGATGTGAGTAACGAGCATTTCATTTTTACTGAAAAGCAAATGAACAAAACTGAATGTTTTGGAGGAAGAAATGAAGATTAAAGAAATTATTGTAGTAGAAGGTCGGGACGATACCGTAGCGATTAAACGTGCAGTGGATGCGGATACTATCGAGACAAATGGATCAGCTGTAAATGAAGAAACCATTGAAAAAGTAAAATTAGCTCAAAAAACAAGAGGCGTAATTATTTTTACAGATCCAGATTATCCAGGACAGCGAATTCGAAATATTGTTTCAGAACGTGTTCCAGGATGTAAACATGCATTTTTAGATAAAGAAGAGGCTCGCCCTAAAAACGGCAAAGGTATTGGAGTTGAACATGCTTCTATTGCGTCTATTCAAAAAGCACTAAAAGATGTAAAGCAAGAGTGGGTAGAAGCAGATATGGAGATTTCTCAAGAGGATTTAATCGTAGCTCGTTTGGTAGGAGATAGTAAAGCCAAGTCTCGACGTGAAAGAATAGGAAAGTTATTAAAAATAGGCTATGCCAATGGAAAGCAGCTTCATAAACGATTACAGATGTTCCAAATTTCAAAAGAGGAGTTTATCAAAGCTGTTGAGCAGATAAATAAGGAGGAAAAGGAATCGTGTTAAAAGATATTGCAACGCCTAATCGAACCAAGGAAATTTTAAAGAAATACGGTTTTACATTTAAAAAGAGTTTGGGACAAAATTTTTTAATTGATACGAACATTTTACATCGCATTGTTGATCATGCAGAAATAACAGAAGAAACGGGAGCAATTGAAATTGGACCCGGTATCGGAGCGTTAACTGAACAGCTAGCAAAGCGCGCAAAAAAAGTACTGGCATTTGAAATCGACCAGCGTCTGCTTCCGATTTTAGCCGACACTCTTTCTCCTTACCCAAATGCAAAAGTTATTCATCAAGATGTGTTAAAAGCGGATTTAAAAGAGACGCTCGAACAAGAATTCGAAAACATAGAAGATTTAATGGTCGTTGCGAATTTACCGTATTACGTGACGACACCCATTTTGATGAAATTATTAGAAGAGCAAATTCCGGTACGGGGAATCGTTGTTATGCTTCAAAAAGAAGTTGCCGACCGTATAGCAGCTAAACCGGGAACAAAGGAGTACGGTTCACTTTCTATTGCGATTCAATACTATACAGAGGCTGAGACGGTTATGATTGTGCCTAAAACAGTATTTAATCCGCAGCCTAATGTAGATTCAGCTGTTATTCGGCTGCTGAGAAGACCGAAGCCAGCGGTAGAAGTACAAGATGAAGCATTCTTCTTCCAAGTTGTACGAGCAAGTTTTGGACAGCGCCGAAAAACTATTTTAAACAATCTAGTGAACAACTTGCCAAATGGGAAACAGAAAAAAGCGGACATTGAGCAAGCACTTGCAACTGCTGAAATTGATCCGAAAAGAAGAGGCGAAACGCTGTCTATTCAAGAATTCGGAGCGTTAAGTGACCAACTTTTAAAATCATTTCGCTAAATCATCACATTTTTATCATGAAGTCATAGGCTATGAAGAGAATTTATTTTTGAAGTAGCAAAGACGGAGTGAAGCATATGAACATCAAAATTGGTGATATAGTTACACGACCTTCTTATCAAAGAGATTTGCTTTTTCGTGTTATAGCTATTAATGACAGCGAAGCGGGGAAATATGCGACTTTAATAGGAGAAGACGTTCGGTTGATTGCCGACGCTCCTTGTACAGATTTAGAGGTTGTGGATGCTAAAGAACAGGATCAAAGAAAAAAACAAGAAGAAGAACTTTTAGAAAGATCCTTGGAGCTTATTCAACAGGATTATCGGCTCGTTCGAGAGAAAACTGAATATAGCATGACTAATGGATACAGCCATTCACATCGCTTGTTTCAAATTCCTGGAAAGGTCCTGCACGTAGACGGAGACCCTAATTATTTACGTAAATGTTTATTAGTTTACGAAAAAATTGGTGTTCCTGTTTATGGTGTTCATTGCGTAGAGTCAGAGATGCCGGAGAAAGTTGGAAAGTTAATTGAGGATGTAAGGCCTGATATTCTGGTGCTGACAGGGCATGATGCTTATTCCAAAGGAAAAGGAAATAAGGATGATCTTCTTGCTTATAGACATTCCAAGCACTATATTCGAACAGTCCAAGAAGCAAGAAAAAGAGTTGGTAATTTAGATCAGCTGGTGATTTTTGCAGGTGCCTGTCAATCGCATTTTGAATTATTGATTCAAGCTGGAGCAAACTTTGCTAGTTCACCTTCGCGTGTAAATATTCATGCGCTTGACCCCGTGTATGTAGTAGCAAAACTAAGTTTTACTCCTTTCACGGATCGTATTAATGTATGGGACGTCTTACGTAATACATTAACGGGTGCTAAAGGTTTAGGAGGAGTAGAAACAAAAGGGCTGCTTCGCACGGGCATGCCTTATGAAAGCGATGAGTAGAAATAAAAACAACTGGTTACAGCATGTACACGCATGATGTGCAACCAGTTGTTTTTTCGTATGAAGCCAAAGTATACGCTGAATTTCACAAAATCATTTTCAATATTTGCTAAAGATATACATATTTCGTTAAAAAACGAGCATACTAACAGCGAAATGTAGATTCATGTTGAAAATTATTTATTGACACAATTAGAGATAGATTGTTATAATTTTATGTTTTTGACTATTTTTCTAACATGTGTTACACTATACATAGTGAGGTGGACCAATATGGCGAAAACTTTGTCTGATATTAAGCAAGCGCTGGATTTGCACCTAGGCCAACGATTAACTTTAAAAGCAAACGGTGGTCGTAGAAAAACAGTAGAACGTTCAGGTGTATTAACAGAAACGTACCCATCTGTTTTTATCGTTGAATTAGATCAAGAGGAAAACTCTTTGGAGCGCGTTTCGTATAGTTACGCAGATGTGTTAACGGAAACAGTGCAACTAAAATTTTTCTAAGAATGACATAGGCAATATAGCAAGTGGTGATGAGCAGTGGACATTGGTTTACTGCTTTTTTATTGGTCTTTTTTTCAAATTATATATACATTATTTTTTATACATACTATACATATCGTCCTCGCATTTTCATGTATAAAGAGCGAGGAGATTCAGGTTGAAATTTCATTTTATACGTAAAGGAGCCATGTACAATGTCAAGGCGTAGAGGGATTATGTCATCGAAGCTGAAAGAAGAACTGGCTAAAGAACTTGGTTTTTACGATACTGTACAAGCAGAAGGTTGGGGCGCTATTCGGGCAAAAGACGCAGGCAATATGGTGAAGCGAGCAGTGGAGCTTGCACAGCAGCAGCTAAGGCAATAGTGAAAATCAATGCTTATGCGATTATTTAAAGTGAAATGAGGAAAACCGAAGTGTATAACCGCTTCGGTTTTTTTGTCCCAAAATGAAAGATAAAACAGAGGATTAAACAAAGATGTTTAAATGAACAGCTATATCTTGTTCATTTTATGATAAAATAGCGTTAAACTCGATAAGATGAAGTAGGTGAAGTAAGTTGAAATTAATGGTGAAAGCACCGGCTAAAATAAATTTGTCACTTGATGTGTTACATAAACGCCCAGATGGTTACCATGAAGTTAAGATGATTATGACAACAATTGATTTAGCGGACAGAATTGAACTTTCTGATCGTGAAGATGGACGAATTGTTATTTATTCTCATAATCGCTTTGTTCCAGATGACCAGCGAAATCTTGCTTATCAGGCAGCGCAGATTTTGAAGCGACGTTATAACATTTCAAAAGGTGTAAATATATTAATTGATAAACATATTCCAGTAGCTGCTGGATTAGCTGGAGGCAGCAGTGACGCGGCTGCTACATTACGCGGTTTAAATACGTTATGGGAATTAGGGTTATCATTAGACACACTTGCAGAAATAGGGGCTGAGATTGGCTCTGACGTATCTTTTTGCGTGTACGGAGGGACAGCTCTTGCTACAGGGCGCGGAGAGATTGTAGAGCATATTGAGGCACCTCCAAGCTGCTGGGTGATTTTGGCTAAGCCTGAAATAGGTGTTTCTACAGCAGATGTATATCGAAACTTAAAAATTGAGGAAATGGATCATCCTAAAGTAGATGAGATGGTTCACGCCATACAATCAGGAAATTATGATCAAATGTGTAGCCTTGTCGGAAATGTATTGGAAGCAGTAACGCTGAAAATGCATCCGGAAGTAGCTCTCATTAAAGAACAAATAAAGCGTTTTGGCGCCGATGCTGTACTCATGAGCGGCAGTGGGCCAACTGTATTTGGACTTGTACAGCATGATTCACGTATGCATCGCATTTATAATGGATTACGTGGCTTTTGTGATAAAGTTTATGCAGTTAGGTTACTAGGTGAACGAATAACGCTTGAATAAATCCGTATGTTAATGTTATATTTACATTACAATATTCGGATTTTCAGGAGGATGTTATGAAGTTTCGACGTAGTGGACGATTAATTGATATGACCAACTATTTCATTCAAAACCCTCAGCGCCTTATCCCTCTTACGTATTTTGCAGATAAATATGATTCCGCAAAATCATCTATTAGCGAAGATATGGCGATTATTAAACAAACTTTTGAACAGCAGGGTATCGGAACTTTGGTTACGCTACCAGGGGCTGCCGGCGGAGTTAAATTCATTCCAAAGATGACGAATGAAGAAGCCGGTCAGCTTGTTCAAGAATTATGTGGGTTGATTGAAAAACCTGAGCGTTTATTGCCAGGTGGATATTTATATTTAACTGATATTTTAGGGAACCCCCGCGTTGTGAATAAAATCGGTCGCTTGTATGCATCGCTTTTTGCTAACCGCAAAATCGATGTGGTGATGACTGTAGCAACAAAAGGTATTCCTATTGCGTATGCGGTTGCTCAGTATTTAGACGTGCCCGTTGTTATTGTGCGCAGAGACAGTAAAGTAACTGAAGGATCGACCGTTAGTATTAACTACGTGTCAGGTTCATCTAAGCGCATTCAAACGATGCTGTTAGCTAAGAGAAGTTTAGCGGTGGGGTCAAATGTACTCATCATTGATGACTTCATGAAAGCCGGCGGTACGGTAAATGGAATGGTTAGTTTGCTTGAAGAGTTTGATGCAACTGTTGCTGGTATTGGAGTTTTAGTAGAATCAGAAGATATTGAAGAACGTTTAGTGGATGAGTATGTGTCTCTTGTACAATTAACAGATGTAAATATTAAAGATAAACAAATTCGTGTACAGGAAGGCAATTACTTAAAATATATTTGATCAAGTAAGGGAGAGGAACATATGTTACAGGTTCAAACAAAAAATGCACCGCAAGCTATTGGTCCATATTCACAGGGAATTGTTGTGAATAACTTGTTTTACAGTTCAGGTCAAATTCCACTTCGTCCAGATGGTACGTTGGTCGAAGGCGATGTTCAAGTACAAGCTACTCAAGTATTTGAAAATCTAAAAGCAGTTCTTGAAGAAGCAGGAGCTTCTCTAAATACAGTTGTAAAGGCAACCGTGTTCATTAAAGATATGAACGACTTCGCAGCATTAAATGAAGTCTATGGTGACTACTTCGGCGACCATAAGCCGGCACGTTCATGTGTAGAAGTAGCGAGACTACCTAAAGATGTACTTGTTGAAATTGAAGTTATTGCGCTTGTTAAAGGGTAATTAAATTAACAAATTTCTAACAAAAAGCAAGTAACTTCCAATTGTTCACTTTTTTTGCGAAAATTTTCTAAAAATTTTTTCTGAATAGCAGGAAAACACAAAATTCTGTGGAATTAAGTATGTAAAGCTTCGCATAGAAAAAGGTGGTGAACAAGATGGAAGTAACTGACGTAAGATTACGCCGCGTGAACACTGAAGGACGTATGAGAGCGATTGCTTCAATCACATTAGATGGTGAATTTGTTGTTCATGATATTCGTGTGATTGATGGTAATAATGGCTTATTTGTAGCCATGCCAAGTAAACGTACACCGGATGGTGAGTTCCGTGATATTGCACATCCAATCAATTCAAATACTCGCGGAAAGATTCAAGATGCTGTTTTAGCAGAATATCATCGTTTAGGTGAGGTAGAAGTTGAATTCGAAGAAGCGGGTGCTTCGTAAACATATGATACATTAAGAGTCTACTGAAAAGTAGGCTCTTTTCTTTTTGATTACCGCTTATATAATTTCACACCTTTGTAAAACTTTAGCATTACCAAAAAATAAAATTCATGACTTATAAATGATTCCTTGAAATGCTGTCATTTTTGATATAATATTCTTAATGGATAAAAAGGTAAAATTGGAGGCCTGTTATGTCAAAAAGATATGCAGTCATATTGGCAGCTGGTCAGGGTACACGTATGAAGTCATCTTTATATAAAGTGTTACACCCTGTGTGTGGCAAACCGATGGTGCAACACGTAATTGATCAGTTATCACGCTTAGATTTAACAAATTTAATTACAGTTGTAGGTCACGGTGCCGAAAAAGTGAAATCACATGTTGGAGATAAAAGCTTATTTGCTTTACAAGAAGAGCAGTTAGGAACAGCTCATGCAGTAATGCAAGCAGAATCTTTACTTGCACATGAAAAAGGTACGACAATTGTTGTATGTGGAGATACTCCGCTTATTACAGCTGAAACAATTGAATCTTTATTAAAGCATCATGAAGCAACAAATGCAATGGCAACTATTTTAACGGCTCATGCAGAAGATCCAACAGGATATGGACGCATCATTCGAAATGAACAAGGCTCTGTTGAAAAGATTGTTGAGCATAAAGATGCCACAGAACAAGAGCGTCTTGTACAGGAAATTAATACTGGTACGTACTGTTTTGATAATGAGAAATTATTTGAGACACTTTCAAAAGTTTCAAATGATAATGTACAGGGAGAGTACTATTTACCTGATGTTATCGAAATTCTAAAAAATGAAGGTCAAATTATTTCTGCATATCAAACATCCGATTTTGCTGAAACATTGGGCGTTAATGATCGATTTGCTCTGTCTCAAGCAGAAGAAACAATGAAAAAGCGTATCAACAAGCAGCATATGTTAAATGGAGTGACGATTGTGGATCCTTCTAACACGTACATTTCAGCAGATGCTGTCATTGGCAGAGATACGGTTATTTATCCTGGTACGGTTATTCAAGGAACAGTTGTAATTGGAGAGAACTGTGAAGTAGGACCTAACAGTGAAATTAAAGACTGCAAAATAGGTAATAATACTTCTATTCGCCATTCTGTTGCTCACGATAGTGAAATTGGTCACGAAGTCACAATTGGCCCATTTGCACATATTCGTCCTCAATCATTAATTGGAGATGAAGTGCGCGTAGGAAACTTTGTAGAAATTAAAAAAGCATCTTTTGGCAAAGGTAGCAAAGCTTCTCATTTAAGTTATATTGGAGACGCAGAGGTCGGAAAAGGTGTAAACTTAGGGTGCGGATCTATTACAGTTAACTACGATGGGAAAAATAAATTTTTAACAAAGATTGAAGATGGGGCATTCGTAGGATGTAACTCAAACTTAATTGCACCTGTAACAATTGGTGAAGGCGCCTATGTTGCAGCTGGTTCAACCGTAACGGATAATGTGCCAGGAAAAGCATTATCAATTGCTCGTGCGAAACAAGTAAATAAAGAAAACTATGCTGAAAAGCTTGATATTAATAAAAAATCCTGACGGAGGTTTCACAATAAAATGTCAAATGTATATGCTGATGAAAATTTAAAGTTATTTACGCTAAATTCAAACAAGGCTTTAGCTGAAGAGATCGCAAAAGTAATTGGTGTGGAATTAGGTAAATGTTCGGTTGATCGTTTCAGTGACGGTGAAATTCAAATTAACATTGAAGAAAGTATCCGTGGTTGTGATGTATTTATCATTCAATCAACAAGTGCTCCAGTTAACGAACACTTAATGGAATTATTAATTATGATTGATGCATTAAAACGTGCATCAGCTAAAACAATTAACATCGTTATGCCTTACTATGGCTATGCTCGTCAGGATCGTAAAGCTCGTGCACGTGAACCAATCACTGCCAAATTAGCAGCAAATATCATTGAAAAAGCGGGAGCTACTCGTATTATCACATTAGATTTACATGCTCCTCAAATTCAAGGTTTCTTCGATATTCCAATTGACCATTTAGTAGGTGTTCCAATTTTAGGTGAATACTTCAAGAGTAAAAACCTTGATGACGTTGTTGTTGTATCTCCGGACCACGGTGGCGTAACGCGTGCTCGCCGTTTAGCGGAACGTCTAAAAGCGCCGATCGCTATCATTGACAAACGTCGCCCACGTCCAAACGTAGCAGAAGTTATGAACATTGTTGGACAAGTGGAAGGGAAAACAGCAATCTTGATTGATGACATGATTGATACAGCTGGTACAATTACAATTGGTGCAAGTGCATTAATTGAAGCAGGTGCAAAAGAAGTATATGCTTGTTGTACACACCCAGTTCTTTCAGGCCCTGCGATTGAGCGTATTCAAAATTCTACAATCAAAGAGCTAGCTGTAACAAACTCTATTGCTTTAACAGAAGATAAGAAAATTGGTAAAGTAACAGAACTTTCGGTAGCTCCGTTAATTGGTGAAGCGATTATTCGTGTTCACGAAGAGCAATCAGTTAGTACGTTATTTGATTGATAAACAGAACCTCTTTCCATTTGGAAAGAGGTTTTTTTGAAAAAAATTAAATGGGCTAATCCTTGGTTTTAAAGGGATTTGGACGGGATGAGCAAAGATATATTGCTGATTGAAACGAGTTTTATGTTTAGCAGCCTTCTAAAAAGGGTACATTTTAAGTAGAAAACATACTGGAAGGTGAATAAAATGAGTATTTCAATTCAAGCAAATAAAAGAACGGATTTCAAAAATTCTACAAATAGAAAAATTCGCGACGAAGGAAACTTCCCAGCGGTTGTTTACGGAAATAAAACAGAATCCACGCCTATTTACTTAAACAGTGCTGATTTTATTAAGACTATTCGTGAAGCAGGACGCAATGGAGTGTTAACATTACAAGTGGACAAGCAAAAATATTCCGTAATGTTACATGATATTCAAACCGATCCATTAAAAAACGAAATTGTCCACGCCGATTTCCAAGTGGTCGACATGAAGAAAGAAATTGATACTGAAGTTTCTTTATCTCTAGTAGGAGAAGCAAAAGGAACAAAAGAAGGCGGCGTATTACAGCAGTCTCTATATGAAATTTCATTAAAAGGCTTGCCGCAAGATATCCCATCATCTATTGATGTAGATGTATCAGATTTGGGAATTAACGATACAATTACAGTAGGGGATATTAAGGTAGATAAAAAGCTAGAAATTACGCATGATGCAGAAGATACAGTTGCTTCTGTACTACCTCCTCAACAGGAAGAAGAGCCGGATAGCGGCGAAGTTCAGGATGCTGAAGGCGACGTTGAAGCAACAAAAGAAAAAGATAGCGAAGAATAATATAAAAAGACGTAACCAAAAGGTTACGTCTTTTTGTGTGAATTGATTATAATAAAAGTGATACTATATAGTAATGTAAAACATTAAAGACATTTACCTATTATGTACAACTTACATAGAGTGGAAAGGAGTATCTATTTTGAAATTAATCGTTGGTTTAGGGAATCCTGGAAAAGAATATGACCGTACTCGTCATAACATAGGATTTATGGCAATTGATAAA
Source organism: Priestia megaterium (assembly GCF_009497655.1). Taxonomy (NCBI): domain Bacteria; kingdom Bacillati; phylum Bacillota; class Bacilli; order Caryophanales; family Bacillaceae; genus Priestia; species Priestia megaterium. Next base: position 50,684 of record NZ_CP023317.1, read on the forward strand.
ATTGCCGAACAGTTTATGATTTCATTAGATAAAACAAAGTTTAACGGAATATATGGAACAGGTATAATAAGAGGAGAAAAAGTCATATTATTAAAGCCTCTAACATATATGAATTTATCAGGAGAAAGTATTCGCCCGTTAATGGACTATTTTGATATAGACGTCGAAGACTTGCTTGTTATTTACGATGACTTAGATTTACCGTGCGGAAAAGTAAGATTGCGTACAAAAGGAAGTCCAGGCGGCCATAACGGAATAAAATCAATTATTCAGCATTTAAAAACCCAAGAGTTTAACCGAATTCGTATTGGGATTGATCGTCCGAAAAACGGTATGAAAGTAGTTGACTATGTACTAGGGCGCTTTACAGAAGATGAAATGGTTCATATGGAAGAAGCGATGAAAACGTCTGTGCACGCGAGTGAAGACTTTTTAGGTCAAACGTTCTTAGAAGTAATGAATCGCTATAATTAAGCAGAATAAAATTTCTCTCAATCGTCCATACTAACACTAAAAGATTTGGGAGGATTTGTATGTCTATTCATTATTTCTGTAGACATTGTGGCGCAAAAGTCGGTATGATAGAAAAGACAGCTCACAATACAGAAGCACTCGGTTTTAATCACCTGACCGCAGATGAACGAAAAGACTTTATTCACTACCATAATAGTGGAGACATCGTGGTTAAAATTATTTGTGAAGACTGTCAAGAAGCGCTAGAACGAAATCCAGACTATCATCAGTACGAAACATTTATACAATAAAAAGCTTTGGTCTCAAACCAAAGCGTTTTTCTGTTTAGTTTAGACATATCATGGGAGGAGGGAATTCCTTTGCGAGGGATTAGACAGCAATTTGAAGAAAATAAAGAAATTGGAGCTGTTGTCAGCAGTTTAGAAGAAGGTTTGAAAGAACAGTTAGTAACGGGAATTTCCGGTTCAGCTCGATCTGTATTAATGGCACTCTTAAATGAGGATAAAAAATACCCCTTATTAGTAGTGACTCATAATTTATATCAAGCCCAAAAAGTGTATGAAGACCTTTTGCACCTTTTACCGGAAAAAGACGTTTTCTTATACCCTGTTAACGATTTAGTTGCTACAGAAGTGGGGATTGCAAGTCCAGAATTAAAGGCTCAGCGAATTGAAGTACTCAATTATTGGAGTCAACATACAGGTGGAGTAGTTGTAACGCCGCTTGCAGGGATTCGAAAGCTGCTACCTCCTAAAGCAAGATGGGAGCAAACGCAGCTGCCGTTTCAAATGGGAATTGACATCGACGTTGATCATTATTTAAAAAGGTTAGTTGAGTTGGGCTATGAGCGGGCATCGATGGTTTCAGCTCCGGGTGAGTTTAGTGTGCGCGGAGGAATAATTGACATCTATCCGTTAACAGAAGAGTTACCTGTCCGAATTGAACTATTTGATACAGAGATTGATTCCATTCGTACTTTTACAATTGAGGATCAACGCTCTCAAGAGCAGTTAAAAGAAATTTCAATCGGCCCTGCTACGGAAATCATTGTGAGCCAAAATGAAGTGGCCCAAGGAATTGAAGAACTAGAAGCACAGCTGGCTTCGACGCTGCAGCAAGTGAAAAACGCAGCGCTAAAAGCTACCTTAACAGAAAATATTAAAGGTGAAATCGAACAGCTGCGTCAAGGTCAACTTCTTGAAAATATGTTCAAGTATTTATCATTCTTTTACGAATCGCCTGCTAGTTTACTAGATTATTTACCAGAAGGTGGCCTTGTCATCTTTGATGAAACAACTCGAATTCAAGAGACGTCTGATCAGCTTGAAACAGAGGAAGCTGAATGGATAACAGAATTATTAGGACAGGGGCAAATTGTTCGAGATGTTCAATTATCTCATAAGCTCCCATCTCTTATTCAGCGAGCAAAACATCAGTTTTTATACTTATCGTTATTTTTGAAGCACGTATCGTATACGAGTCCGCAAAATATTATTAATATTTCATGTAAGCAGATGCAGCAGTTTTACGGCCAAATGAACTTATTAAAAAGTGAAATTGAACGTTGGAAAAATGCTAATTATACGGTAGTCCTCTTAGGAGCAGATAAAGAGCGCGTGAAAAAACTCGAAGGGGTGCTAGCAGATTATGATATTGATTCATCTATTTTAGATGGAAATGGTCAGCTTGTGCCAGGTCTTGTTCAAATTATTGAAGGCGATTTACAAATGGGCTTTGAACTGCCGATGCAAAAATTAGCAGTTTTAACCGAGGAAGAATTGTTTAAAAAACGGATCAAGAAATCAAAGCGTCGTCAAAAGCTTTCCAATGCAGAGCGTATTAAAAGCTATTCAGAGTTAAACGTAGGTGACTATGTCGTTCACGTGAACCACGGTATTGGCCGTTATTTAGGAATGGAAACGTTAGAGATTAACGGTAATCATAAAGATTATATCCATATCAAATATGAAGGCTCTGACAAGCTGTACGTTCCTGTTGAACAGATTGATCAAGTACAAAAATATGTAGGCTCTGAAGGGAAAGAGCCGAAAGTATATAAACTTGGCGGAAATGACTGGAAGAAAGTGAAACGAAAAGTTGAGTCTTCTGTTCAAGACATCGCTGATGACTTAATTAAACTGTATGCAGAGCGCGAAGCAAGTAAAGGTTATGCATTTTCCCCGGATGGCGATTTACAGAGAGAATTTGAAACAGCTTTCCCTTATCAAGAAACCGAAGATCAGCTTCGTTCTGTACAAGAAATTAAAAAGGATATGGAACATGAAAGACCAATGGATCGTCTGCTTTGTGGAGACGTTGGATACGGAAAAACAGAAGTAGCCATTCGTGCTGCGTTTAAAGCTGTGACAGATGGAAAACAAGTGGCTATTTTAGTACCAACCACTATTTTAGCTCAGCAGCATTATGAAACCATCCGTGAGCGTTTTCAAGACTACCCAATTAATATTGGGCTATTGAGCCGCTTTCGCAGCCGTAAACAGCAGCAGGAAACAATTAAAGGGCTAAAAAATGGGACCGTAGATGTAGTGATTGGTACACATCGTTTACTATCTAAAGATGTGATTTATAAGGATTTAGGGTTGTTAGTTATCGATGAAGAGCAACGTTTTGGTGTAACGCACAAGGAAAAAATCAAGCAAATGAAAGCAAACGTTGATGTCCTTACACTTACAGCAACACCTATTCCACGAACATTACATATGTCTATGTTGGGTGTAAGGGATTTGTCTGTTATTGAAACGCCGCCTGAAAATCGTTTTCCGGTTCAAACATATGTAGTGGAGTATAATCCAGTTCTAGTTCGTGAAGCGATTGAGCGTGAGTTAGCGCGTGATGGCCAAGTTTACTTTTTATATAATCGCGTAGAAGATATTGAACGAAAAGCAGAAGAAATTTCGATGCTCGTGCCTGATGCTAGGGTAACGTATGCCCACGGAAAAATGAATGAAACAGAACTCGAAGCGGTTATCTTAAGCTTTTTAGAAGGCGAATATGACGTGATTGTGAGTACAACTATTATCGAAACAGGAGTAGATATTCCAAATGTAAATACGCTCATTGTTAACAATGCTGATAAGATGGGATTATCACAACTGTATCAATTAAGAGGACGCGTAGGTCGTTCAAATCGCGTGGCATATGCGTACTTTACGTATCATAAAGACAAAGTACTGACAGAAGTAGCTGAAAAGCGTCTGCAAGCTATTAAGGAATTTACTGAATTAGGTTCTGGTTTTAAAATTGCTATGCGTGATCTTTCAATACGTGGCGCCGGAAACCTACTGGGTGCTCAGCAGCATGGATTTATCGATTCTGTCGGTTTCGATCTCTATTCACAAATGCTTAAAGAAGCGATAGAGGAAAGACGCGGGTCTGACGGAGAAAGTGTGAAATTTAATGTGGAAATGAATCTGGACTTAGACGCGTATATCCCTGATCAGTACATTACAGACGGCCGCTTGAAAATTGAGATGTATAAGCGCTTTAGAGGAATTGAAGCACTAGAGGATATTCAAGAATTGCAAGATGAAATGATTGATCGTTTTGGGGAGTATCCGGCTGAGGTTGAGTACTTGTTTAAAGTAGCTGAAACAAAAGTATATGCAACGCAGAACCTAGTAGAATCTATTCTTCAGTCAAAACAAGAAATTTCTATTCTGCTTTCTGAAGAAGCGAGCTCAACGATAGACGGCCAAAAATTATTCATGCTAGGTGATCAATTTGGCAGAATGGTCAGCTTAGGTATGGAAGGCAAGAAAGTAAAATTAGTGGTTAACGTAAAAGGACTTGCTCAAAAAGAATGGCTCAATATTGTGTATCAGTTAGTAAAAGGAGTAGCCACTGTTAAAAAAGAACAAGTTACGAATTAAAAAGAAGGCTCATTTTTGAGCCTTCTTTTTATATAGCCGAAATAAAAATGTCCAAATCCCCATGTTTTGGCGGTTTTTTGGACATTTTTTTAATAAAAGCACACTTTTTAACAAAAAAAGAGATGGTTGGTGAATAGAAGTTGTAGAGTGAAGAATACTAACCTCAACAAAGGTGAACCTTTTATCATATAGCCATCAGTGATATTCACCAACTATTTTAATCATCATATGAAAGAGAGGCTTCAATGAATGAAAGCAACAGGTATTGTTCGTCGTATTGATGATTTGGGTCGCGTTGTGATTCCAAAAGAAATTAGAAGAACACTTCGCATCCGAGAGGGAGACCCGCTAGAGATTTTCGTCGATCGCGATGGAGAAGTTATTTTAAAGAAATATTCGCCAATTAGTGAATTAGGAGATTTTGCAAAAGAGTATGGCGAAGCGCTATACGATAGCTTAGGTCATCCTGTACTTATTTGTGACCGCGATGTATTTATTGCGGTAGCAGGAAGCTCTAAAAAAGAATACTTAAATAAAAACATTAGTTCTTTAGTAGAATCTGTTATGGAAAGTCGCAGTTCTTCTTTAGTAACTGATGGGAAAAACCTTGAATTTGTCGATGGATACGAAGAAAATATTTCTTCTTACACAATCGGTCCGATTATTGCAAATGGAGATCCGATTGGAGCTGTTGTCATCTTCTCAAAAGAGAAGTCTCTTGGTGAAGTAGAGCATAAAGCAGCCGAAACAGCAGCTAGCTTCTTATCTCGTCAAATGGAGCAGTAAGCGTAATTATCTTTATTTTACATTATTTACTGAAAAGGTAGCAGTTTCTGCTACCTTTTTTCATGCTGTCTTACCTTAGAAATAAAGAGAACATGATATAATGGTACGGTATTTTATTTATTGGAAAGTGCAGGATGTTTTATAAGAACAAAGCGCTATTCTTCTACAGTTAGCGGCTCATAAAAAGCGTTGTTCACATAATTACAAGCTGCAGGTGAAAGGTGTAGGAATGCAGAAACAATCAAAGCTCTATTCTATTTTTAACGGCGCGATTATTTTAACGCTCGCAGGTTTATTTACGAAAATCTTAAGTGCTACTTACCGTATTCCATATCACCATATTGCGGGAGATATAGGGTTTTATATCTATCAGCAAGTTTATCCGCTATATGGAATTGCGCTACAGCTAGGTACATACGGTTTCCCTGTAATTATTTCAAAGTTAGTAGCCGATTATGTGGCAACAAATCGGAGAAAGGAAATCCGAGGAATACTTCAAGTTTCATTTGCTTTTTTGTTTGTAGTAGGCTGCATAATGTTTTCCCTCCAATATATCTTTGCAGAAACGATTGCCGAGTGGATGGGAGATCGTCAGTTAACGCTTCTCATTCAAATTATTTCATTTTCGTTTTTACTTATTCCGTTTATTGCTGTCATTCGTGGTTATTATCAAGGATTATATAATATGTTTCCTACTGCGTTGTCTCAAATCGCAGAACAAATTGTTCGAGTAGGGACTATTTTGTGCCTATCTATTTTCTTTATCCACCATGGGTATGGTCCTTATACTGCAGGAGCAGGAGCTATTTTTGGTTCCATAACAGGCGGTATAACATCTCTTATTATTTTATGTTTATTTGTTTTTAGAACAAAGACAAATTCTAAGGGAGTATTTCAACGCATAAAAAAAGCAGACATCAAAAAAGTAGTGAAAATCCTTATTATTCAAGGTTTATTAATTTGTATCAGCGCTATGGGTCTGCTGTTTATTCAGCTTATTGATTCCTTTACATTATATTCCGGTCTGACGGCGCATGGCATGGCTGAACAGGCAGCAAAAGTTTCAAAAGGTATTTATGACCGTGGACTTCCGTTGATTCAATTAGGTACAGTAGTAGGTACAGCTTTTTCACTTTCACTTGTACCCGTTATTTCTTCAGCCATTGCGAAAAAGAACTTGTCATTTGTGCTTGAAAAAGTTCAGCTGTCTCTCCGACTATCGCTTGTAGTCGGAGTTGGAGCAGCCTTTGGCTTGATTGCGCTGATGAAACCCATTAATATGCTTTTATATAGTAACTCCGACGGAACGGACGTTTTACAAATTTTGAGCTTGTTAGTTATATTTACAACCGTAGCAGCAACTGCTGGAGCTGTGCTTCAGGGGATGGGAGCTGTTTTCGCACCTGTAATAGCCGTCATCGCTGGCATGACGGTTAAACTGATATTGAATCTTTGGCTAATACCAGATTTTCAAACCATAGGAGCAGCCATTGCTTCCTCAGCTGGATTCGCTATTGTTGCAGCAATCAATCTATTTTGTCTGTATAAAAAGCTAGCTGTATCGCTCGTTCCGAAAAAGGCGAGTGGAGGTATTTTTATAACGGGCATAGCAATGGTCATTCTTTTGCAAAGCTATTTATTTTGTTTACATCACTTTGTATGGTCTAATGGTTTAGATACAAGCAAACAAGTGGTTGAAACAGGATCTGGTGTTTTAATAGGCGGTTTGTTTTATTTGTTTATCATTATGAAACAACATATTTTTACCGAAGAGGAATTACGTTTACTTCCAATGGGAAGTGTTTTAGCTAAATACGTATTAAAAAATAAATAAGAAGGTGAAGCAATGACAGGTAAAGTAACAGTTATTGGTTTAGGAGCAGGCGATTTAGAGCAGCTACCCGTAGGCATCTATCGCTTGCTGCAGCAGGAAAAGCATATTTATATGCGCACAAAAGAACATCCTGTAATCAAAGAATTAGAAAGTGAAGGCTTGACGTACGTATCCTATGATGACGTATACGAATCTTATGATGGATTTGAAGAGGTATATGAACATATATCAAATGATTTAATCGATAAAGCTTCAGTAGAAGAAGTGGTGTATGCCGTTCCCGGGCATCCTTTAGTGGCAGAACGTACGGTTCAATTACTTTTACAAAAAGGAAAAGAACGCAGCATTCCTGTTGAAATTAAAGGGGGACAAAGCTTCTTAGATCCAATTTTTGGCGCACTAAAGATCGATCCTATTGAAGGATTTCAGCTGCTAGACGGAACAGACTTAAAGCGAAGCGAAATAGAGTTAACGGGTCATGTTCTAATTGCTCAAGTGTACGATCAGTTCGTTGCTTCAGAGGTAAAACTAACGCTGATGGAACACGTTCCTGATGATTACCTCGTTTACATTGTAACGGCAGCGGGAAGCAGTGAAGAAAAAATCCAGCCGGTCAAGCTGTATGAATTAGATAGAGAAATGTCGCTCAATAACTTAACGACTATTTATGTCCCTCCAGTAGCGGACGAAACGGTTTTATACCATCAATTTGACTCATTCAGAAGGATTATTGCCACGCTCAGAGGGCCAAACGGATGTCCTTGGGATCAAAAACAAACGCATGAATCGCTCAAGCGCTATTTGCTAGAAGAGTCTTATGAGTTATTAGATGCAATTGACCGTCAAGATGACGATAATATGATTGAAGAGCTCGGTGATGTATTGCTGCAGGTATTGCTTCATGCACAAATCGGTGAAGATGAAGGAATGTTTTCAATTGATGACGTCATTCGCAGTGTTTCAGAGAAAATGGTAAGACGCCATCCGCATGTATTTGGGGAAGTGAGCGTGAATGATGCAGATGAGGTCTTAAAAAATTGGGATGAAATCAAAAAAGAAGAAAAAGGAGAGGAGCCTTCTTCTCTGTTAGCTTCTGTACCTGGGGCTATGCCTTCTTTAATGAAAGCGCACGGATACCAAAAACAAGCTGCAAAAGTTGGTTTCGATTGGTCAGAAGTTGAACCTATGTGGGAAAAAGTACAGGAAGAACTTGCTGAATTCCAAGATGAAGTACAGCATGCTGATAAAGAAAAAATGAGCGATGAATTTGGAGATATTTTATTTGCTTTAGTGAATATTGCAAGATTTTATAAAATCGACTCTGAAGCTGCATTAGCTAAAACGAATACAAAATTTTTAAATCGATTTCAATATATTGAAGAAAAAGTGAGAGCTTCTGAAAAACCATTTGAATCTTTTTCGTTAAAAGAGTTAGATGAATTTTGGGAAGAAGCCAAAAAAACAGGTTTGTAAAACAGAAAGGTGAGGGAATTATGAGGTTAGATAAATTTTTAAAAGTATCACGTTTAATTAAGCGCCGTACATTGGCAAAAGAAGTATCAGACAAGGGCCGTATTACGATTAATGGTATCGTTGCAAAAGCAAGCACAAATGTGAAAGTAGGAGATGAATTAGCCATCACATTTGGCACGAAGAAAATTACCGTTAAAATAGAGGCTCTTCAAGAAGCAGCTAAAAAAGAAGAAGCAGCTAATTTGTACTCAATTGTCAAAGAAGAGCGTATTTCATCTGAAGTATAACTGATGAAGGCTTGTTCTAAATCACCTTTCTCATTCATATGTTTTAAACAACAGATAACAAGAGCGAATGCTCTTAATGAATGAGGTGGGGATGAAGATATGAGCCAATTTTATGAAACAAGCAATTCAAACAAAGACCATACTCCAAATCATGATTTAGTGATGAAGGGTCGGCGTCTCTTAGATATCACGGGTGTGAAGCAGGTAGAGAGCTTTGACAATGAGGAATTTTTACTTGAAACAGTGATGGGTTTCTTGTCAGTTAGAGGGCAAAATCTGCAAATGAAAAATTTAGACGTTGATCAAGGAATTGTATCGATAAAAGGAAAAATCTTTGATATAGTTTACTTAGATGAGAACCAATCGGAGAAGGCTAAAGGATTCTTTAGTAAGTTGTTTCGATGAGTTTAAACATTCAGCTCTATACAATGCTTGCGATGGTATCGTTGGGAAGCGGTTTAGGTGCTTCTCTCGATACTTATCGTTACTTTGTTAATCGCTCTAAATCACGCCCATGGTTCGTATTTGTAAATGACGTATTGTTTTGGATGGTGCAAGCTCTTCTCATTTTTTATGTGTTGTTTTTAGTGAATGAAGGAGAACTGCGTTTGTATGCGTTTCTTGCTTTGTTTTGCGGCTTTGCCGCGTATCAAAGCTTATTTCAATCACTGTATTTAAAAGTATTAACATTTACTGTCTCGAGCGTATTAAGTTTATATCGAGGTGTTTTAACGCTTAGTAATATTTTTTTGGTCAAGCCTATCCGCTTCTTTATTCATATTCTACTTGTAGTCGCTTTAGGGATCTACCGAGCTGTTCATAAGCTGCTCGTATTCTGTCTAAAGCTTATTTACTTACCGACTAGGTGGGTTCTTTTCGTATTTTGGAGAATGATGCCTAAACCTGTAAAACGATTTTTACATATGGGTTTTCGGTATATAGAAGGAATTTACAATCGTGCAAAGAATATGATAATGAGAGTCGTTGCATGGGTGAACACTTTAAAAAACAAGGGGGACGACTAATTCAATGAGTGCGGTACGAAAAAAAAAGGTCGCGAAGTTAAATACTGATTATAGCCATAAACAAGAACAAATTAAACAAAATACAGATCGAAAGCGTATCGGTTTAATTAGGCGTTTGACTGTTTTCGGAGTGTTGGCCTTAATCATTGGTGGATTGATGGTATCAGCTTTAATTACGCAAACCTCAGCTATTGAGAACAAAAAAGCTGAGAAGGTAAAATTAGAACAGCAGCTGACAAAATTACAAAGCAAGCAAAAACAGTTAAAAGGTGAAATCGTCAAGTTGAATGACGATGATTATATTAAAAAGATTGCCCGGAGAGATTATTTTTTATCAGAAGACGGGGAAATTATCTTTAATGTAAAAAAAGACTAAACGTATGGTTCGTTGACAGTGTATTTTTGCTTTTTGTATAATATAATAAATTGATTTCTTTTATCATTTAAGGAGGAGCATTTTTTTTATGTCAATCGAAGTAGGCAGCAAGTTACAGGGAAAGGTAACAGGTATTACGAACTTTGGAGCTTTTGTTGAGTTACCAGGAGGTTCAACAGGCTTGGTTCATATCAGTGAAGTAGCTGATAATTACGTAAAGGACATTAACGACCATTTAAAAGTGGGCGACGAAGTTGAAGTCAAAGTAATTAACGTTGAGAAAGATGGTAAAATTGGTCTTTCAATTAAGAAAGCGGTAGACAAACCAGAACGTCCAGAAAGACCAGAGCGTCCTGCAAGAGCGCCACGCTCAGACCGTCCACGTGATTCACGCCCACAACGTAATAACAATCGTGGTGGCGGTAATGATTTCCGTACAAAAGAAACATTCGAACAAAAAATGAATCGTTTCTTAAAAGACAGTGAAGAACGTTTATCTTCCCTAAAACGCCATACCGAATCAAAACGCGGTGGACGCGGTGCAAAACGCGGTTAACTTGCTGCTTATATCAAATAGATAGCGAGTTTTTGGAAAGTACCTTTTATCTAAAAGGTGCTTTTTTTATATGTAAAAAAGAGTAGAAAAAAAGCATGTACTTGTTGTACATGCTTTTTGATGACCCGTACGGGATTCGAACCCGTGTTACCGCCGTGAAAGGGCGGTGTCTTAACCGCTTGACCAACGGGCCGTTATTCGAGTAGCGGCGGAGGGGATCGAACCCCCGACCTCACGGGTATGAACCGTACGCTCTAGCCAGCTGAGCTACACCGCCATTATACGTTCTCTAAAAGACATTTATAATAATATAAAAAAGCAGGGTTATTGTCAATAACTTTTTTGTTATTTTTATAGACTTTTATTTGCTTTTAAAAAAGAATGATGAGCATAGGCTTTCTCTGGGGCGAACAGTATCTCTCATATTTTTTAAATCTCCATGTAAGATTGTACATCTTTTTGTATAGTTTTCAATATAATACTAGAAAATAGTCGAACGATTATAGGTATTTTGCTAGTCCGTTTGACAAAATTTCACCTTTCGCCGCGATATAATAACGAATAAGTATAATTAGCGGGTGGTGGGAGAATGCAAAAGACGGAAAGAGATTTTGCAAGTCCAACAACAGAGGCGGTATTTAACCGAACTAGATTAGAAATGTCCCGTGTATTTACAAAGGCGGGTATGAAAACGGAAAAGGTGTTATTTCAATGGGGATTATTGCTGCTAGTCGTAGGTTTCTTATTAGGACGAGCGTTAATTTTAATGAAAATCATGCCATTTGCTTTGCCATTCTTTGCAGCCGTAATGGCTATAAAGAAAGAAAAAGCACCGTTAGCAAGTTTAGCCGTATTGGCAGGGGCATTTAGTGTTTCTATTCAAAATGGAGGTACCGTATTTGCTACACTATTTGTTTTCTTACTAATTCATCGATTTAGCGGCATACTGACAATGGATCCGTTAAAGAAACTGCCGTTCACTGTATTTAGCGCGATGTTACTTACAAAACTAACTATTTTTTATGTGTTTACCAAGGAATTCACCATGTATGATTTTACATTTGTGGCAGTAGAAGCAGGGTTGAGCTTTATCTTAACAATGATTTTCCTACAAAGCGTGCCTTTAATTTCATATCGAAAGCGAAAACAATCATTAAAAACAGAAGAAGTGATTTCTCTTATTATTTTGTTGGCATCTGTTATGACAGGGACAATAGGGTGGATGATTTACGGCCTTTCGGCTGAACATATATTATCTCGTTACTTAGTACTAGTTTTTGCGTTTGTATCTGGCCCTACGATAGGAGCTACGGTCGGGGTCGTAACCGGTTTAATTTTAAGTTTCGCGAATGTTTCTAGTTTGTACGAAATGAGTTTACTCGCTTTTTCTGGCTTGCTTGGAGGACTTTTAAAAGACGGTAAAAAGCTAGGGGCAGCTCTAGGGCTGGTTGTTGGTTCATTGCTAATTGGCCTATATGCTCAGGCAGATCAAGGATTGACGACTAATTTGTATGAATCACTGACGGCCGTTGTCCTATTTTTATTAACCCCATCTTTTGTTTTGAAAAACTTAAGTAAACTAGTACCAGGGACATCTGAAAATATGCTTGAACAACAGCAGTACGTGCGTAAGATCCGAGATGTAACAGCAAATCGCGTAGAACAGTTTTCAAATGTTTTTCAAGCACTTTCCAAAAGCTTTACGCAAAATGGATTTTACGATGAAAAGCCAAGCGCTGATAAAGAAGTTGATTATTTCTTAAGCAGCGTTACCGAAAGGACGTGCCAATTTTGTTTTAAAAAAGAACAATGCTGGGCACAGCAGTTTGATACAACCTATGAATATATGAAGGAAATTATGCTTGAAGTTGATAATGGCACTCTTGAACAAAATCCAAGGCTAATTCGAGAAATGGACAAACATTGCGTGAAATCGAAAAAAGTCATCGATGTGATTGAGCATGAACTTACGTATTTTAAAGCCAATCAGCACTTAAAAGCACAAATTCAAGAAAGTAGAAGGATTGTAGCAGAACAGCTTCACGGTGTCTCTGAAGTCATGGGGAATTTTGCAAAAGAAATTAAGCGAGAGCGCGAAAATTTAAATGTACAAGAAGAACAGATTTTAGAAGCTCTTCGTAACTTTGGGATGGAAATCAATCAAATTGAAATTTATAGCTTAGAACCTGGAAATGTAGATATTGAAATGTGGGTGCCATATTGTCACGGAAGAGGAGAATGCGAGAAAATTATTGCGCCAATGCTTACGGATATTTTAGGTGAAAGTATTGTAGTAAAGAACGAAGAATGTGCTAAATATCCTCAAGGCTATTGCCACGTTTCGTTTGGCTGTACAAAAGCATACGTTGTTGATACAGGCGTAGCACATGCTGCTAAAGGCGGAGGGTTTGTATCCGGTGACAGCTATTCCATGATTGAGCTAAACGCCGGTAAATATGCACTAGCTATTAGTGATGGCATGGGAAATGGAGAGCGTGCCCACTATGAAAGCAGCGAAACGCTTCAGCTGTTAAAACAAATTTTACAAACAGGAATAGAAGAGACAATTGCAATTAAATCGATTAACTCTATTTTATCCCTGCGTACAAACGATGAGATCTTTTCGACCTTAGATTTAGCGATGATTGATTTACAAGATGCCAATGTAAACTTCTTGAAAATCGGTTCTACGCCAAGCTTCATCAAACGCGGAGATAAGGTTATTAAAATACAGGCAAGCAATTTGCCAATGGGCATTATTGAAGAATTTGAAGTGGATGTTGTGAATGAACAAATGAAGGCGGAAGACTTGTTAATTATGATGAGTGACGGTGTATTTGAAGGACCGAAACACGTTGAGAACTACGAAATGTGGATGAAGCGAAAAATTGGCGAGCTTCAAACAAACGATCCACAAGAAATTGCAGACTTAATTATGGAAGAAGTTATTCGAACAAAATCAGGTTTAATTGAAGATGATATGACGGTAGTTGTGGCAAAACTTCAGCACAATACCCCGAAATGGTCATCGATTCCTTCTTACGCTTATCGTAAAAAAGCACAATAGTTAGATAGAAGTATATTTTATCTCCTCCTCGTCTATCATGTTAATACTGATAATGAGGAGGGGATTTTTTTATGAAAAAAGGTACATTGAAACAGATGTTGGTCATTACGGACGGTGGTTCAAATACAGGTGAAGATCCGGTAGCAATGGCTGCACTAGCTAAAGAACAAGGAATTAGTGTAAACGTTATTGGTGTGATGGAAGAGGATACAATTGATGAGCAAAGCACGAATGAAATAGAAGGCATTGCCATGTCAGGCGGTGGCGTGAGTCAAATTGTTTACGTAAAACAGCTGTCTCAAACTGTTCAAATGGTTACAAGGCAGGCAATGACGCAAACACTTCAAGGCGTTGTAAATAAAGAACTTCAGCAAATTCTAGGTTCCTCTAATTCAAGATTAGAAGAGTTATCTCCTGAGAAGCGAGGAGAAATCATGGAAGTGGTTGATGAACTTGGGGAAACGGTTGACTTAGAGATTCTTATTTTAGTTGACATGAGCGGAAGTATGAAAAATAAGCTCCCTACTGTAAAGGAGTCGCTGTTAGATTTATCGTTAAGCTTGAATGCTCGCATGGGGCACAATCAATTTTCAATCTTTTTATTTCCTGGGAAAAAGAAAGATGTAGAGAAGCTAATGGACTGGAATCCAAGATTAGAGTCGCTTTCAACGATTTTCCCAAAACTAACAGCAGGAGGTATTACGCCTACTGGACCGGCTATCAAAGAGGCTACTCATTATTTCACCAAAAAGCGCTCATTGAGAGGGTTGTTAAAAAATAATGAACAATACATTGAAGAATCAGGTATGTAACCTATCTCCGGGAACAGAAATTCAAGGGAAATGGCATCACGTCCATTATAAAATTCTTGAGAAATTAGGCGTGGGAGCAACTGGAGTTGTCTACTTAGTCCAATTAGTAAACGGAACGCTAGCGGCGTTAAAAATAAGCTTTTCCAACATGTCCGTTACAGCAGAAGTGAATGTATTAAAAAAGTTGTCTCAAGTCAAAGACAAAGTGCTAGGACCGCGTTTACTTGATGTAGATGATTGGAGCTATGGTTCTCACGCTCTTTCTTTCTATGTAATGGAGTATGTGAAAGGGCAGCCTCTCCTTTCTTTTATCTCAACAAGAGGGACAGAATGGTTGCAAGTGTTTGCAAGTCAGCTCTTAACAGACTTAGAAAACCTTCATGAAGAAGGGTGGGTATTTGGCGATTTAAAACCCGAAAACCTGGTCGTAACATCTAACCCCGTAAAAGTTCGATGGATCGACGTGGGAGGAACAACTCTGCAAGGGCGGTCAATAAAAGAATTTACCGACTTTTATGATCGAGCGCACTGGGGGCTTGGCTCCCGAAAAGCAGAACCGACCTATGATTTGTTTGCCGTATCTATGGTTTTGATTCACGCGGCTTATGGCAAGCGAATTAATAAAACAGACAAACCGGCTGAACAATTAAAACAATTTATATTAACAACAAAGCAGTTGGAACCTTTCGGAGACGTTTTGTATCAAGCGGTTACGGGAAAGTATAAGTCAGCTAAAGAAATGAAAACAGAGGTGTTATCGGTCGAAAAAAGAAGAGGGGCAAAAAGTAGAGGAACAAAGCCTCAAAACGTTCGTCAACCGTCTGCCCCTCGTGTTAAAGTAAAGAAGAAGCGTTCTCACGTGTTAGAGACGCTACTACTTTGTACGTCTGTAATGTTGATTTATATTTTGTATCTATTTATTCAAGTGCTATAAAGTTTGGAGAAATTGTGAAACTTTCCTTATAGTCATTCGTATAAAGTAAATTAATGATACATTATTGCGTGTACATTATAAGGATGAGTCATTCCTATGGAAAAGCAAGTGAACAATTTTATGACAAAACATCAGTTATTATCCGCAGGCTCTACGGTGGTTGTAGGTATTTCTGGTGGTCCTGATTCTTTAGCGCTGCTGCATTTCTTATGGAGTCTGAAAGAGCAAAAATCTCTTACGATTATTGCTGCTCATGTTGATCATATGTTCCGGGGCCAAGAGTCACAGCAAGACATGGAATATGTGCAGAACTACTGCAAACAATTGAATATTAAATGTGAGGCGAAGCAGATTGATGTTACTGCCTATCAGAAGGAAAGAAAGCTATCTTCTCAAGTAGCTGCCAGAGAATGCCGCTATGCATTTTTTACTCATGTTATGAAGAAGCACAAAGCAAACCTTCTTGCATTAGGACATCACGGAGATGATCAGATTGAAACGATGTTAATGCGAATGGTTCGAGGTAGTACGATGAATGGATACGCAGGGATGCAGCCCAAGCGGCCATATGGGCATGGATTTATTATTAGGCCTTTCCTAGCCGTAACGAAAGAAGAAATCAATCGCTACTGTAAGCTACATGGGCTTACACCTCGAATTGATCCGAGTAATGAGAAAGACTCGTACACGAGAAATCGGTTTCGTCATTACGTTTTGCCATTTTTAAAGCAAGAAAACGTCGCTGTACATGAAAAATTTCAACAATTTAGCGAGAACTTGCATGAAGATCAAGCATACTTAGAGGAATTAACGACCGATGTGATGAATAAAGTAATGAGAAAGAAATTGCAAAATGAAATTCTCATTGATAGAGATTGTTTTCTAAGGATACGCAAGCCTTTACAAAGGCGTGGTATTCAACTAATATTAAACTATCTCTATAAAGAAATTCCTCCAACCCTTTCCTCAGCGCATGTTGACACGTTAGTAGGATTTTGTGAAAGTGAAAAACCGTCTGGGACGCTTGACTTTCCAAATGGTTTACGCATTATCCGATCTTACAACGACTGTCTTTTCACCTTTAATGAGGGGAACATCGAGCCATATGAATTTATTGTTCCGATTCCAGGGGTCGTTGAGCTTCCAAATGGTCACCAGCTTATTTGTGAAATACATAATAAAGTCGAAGATATAAAAGGAAACGATGTTTTTCTTTTAGATGAAGCTCACGATTTACAATCATTAAAGGTAAGGACACGAAAAAATGGCGATAAAATGCGAGTAAAGGGCATGAAGGGACATAAAAAAGTAAAGGATATTTTTATCGATGAAAAAATCCCTTTACACTTCAGAGATCATTGGCCGGTAGTGGAAGATAGCCAAGGAACTATTTTGTGGCTACCTGGTTTGAAAAAATCTGCTTATGAACTGCATACACATAAGTCCAGATATGTTATTTTATACTATAAGTAGCGAAAACTTCTAGGAGGCAAGTAAGGAATGAAGCAGGATATTCAAGAAATTTTGATTTCAGAAGAAGAAATACAACAGAAAGTAAAAGAATTGGGTAAGCTATTATCTGAGGAATACGCTGACCGTTTTCCTTTGGTAATCGGTGTACTAAAAGGCGCTATGCCTTTTATGTCTGATCTAATTAAGCGTGTTGATACATATTTAGAAATGGATTTTATGGATGTATCAAGTTATGGCAATGCGATGGTTTCTTCTGGTGAAGTAAAAATCCTAAAAGATTTAGATACATCAGTTGAAGGTCGAGACATTCTTATCTTAGAGGATATTATCGACAGCGGCTTAACACTTAGCTATCTTGTAGAGTTATTCAAGTACCGTAAAGCTAAGTCAATTAAGATTGTCACACTCTTAGACAAACCAACAGGTCGTAAAGCAGCTATTAAAGCAGATTACGTTGGATTTGAAGTACCTGATGCGTTCGTAGTAGGGTATGGATTGGATTATCAAGAAAAATATCGTAACCTGCCGTATATTGGGGTTCTTAAACCGCAAGTATACAGCAATTAAGAAGCACATATCCAAGTGCAATTTATTGGATAGGATAAATGTTCTATGTTAGTATTGAATACAGTATTTGTTTATCGTGGGAGGAGGTAAGAAATGAATCGGATCTTCCGTAATACCATCTTTTATTTACTTATATTTTTAGTCATTATTGGCGTGGTAAGCTTCTTTAGTGGCTCTAATCAAAAAGCAGAACCAATGAGATACGATACATTTGTTCAACACTTAGACAAAGGTGATGTGAAATCACTCTCTATGAAGCCTGAAAGAGGCGTGTATGTTGTGCAAGGAAAGTTAGATTCTTATAAAAAGGATCAAACGTTCCAAACTTACATCGTAGATGGTGACAAAGCACTTGATCGTATTGACGCTGCTTCAGAAAATAATCAAGTAGAAGTTGATTTTAAACCTGCTGATGAAACAAGCGGCTGGGTAACGTTCTTTACGTCAATCATTCCGTTTGTTATTATTTTCATCCTATTCTTCTTCTTACTGAACCAAGCTCAGGGCGGCGGAAGTCGTGTTATGAACTTCGGTAAGAGTAAGGCTAAGCTTTACAGCGAAGAAAAGAAAAAGGTTAAATTTAAAGACGTAGCTGGTGCAGACGAAGAAAAGCAAGAACTTGTGGAAGTTGTTGAGTTCTTAAAAGATCCTCGTAAATTCGCAGAGCTAGGTGCAAGAATTCCGAAGGGTGTCTTACTTGTGGGACCTCCTGGTACTGGTAAAACATTATTAGCAAGAGCTGTTGCTGGTGAAGCAGGCGTTCCTTTCTTCTCTATCAGTGGTTCGGACTTTGTTGAAATGTTTGTTGGGGTCGGTGCTTCTCGTGTTCGTGATTTATTCGAAAATGCGAAGAAGAATGCTCCATGTATTATCTTTATTGATGAAATCGATGCTGTAGGTCGTCAACGTGGCGCAGGTCTTGGTGGTGGACACGATGAGCGTGAACAAACATTGAACCAGTTGCTTGTTGAGATGGATGGTTTTGGTGCTAACGAAGGTATCATTATTATTGCAGCAACAAACCGCCCGGATATTTTAGATCCAGCGTTATTACGTCCAGGCCGCTTCGACCGTCAAATTACGGTAGATCGTCCAGATGTAAATGGCCGTGAAGCAGTGCTTAAAGTACATGCTCGCAATAAGCCTTTAGATGAATCAGTAAACTTAAAAGCAATTGCTATGCGTACGCCAGGTTTCTCAGGTGCAGATTTAGAAAACTTGTTAAACGAAGCTGCCTTAGTAGCTGCTAGACAGGACAAAAAGAAAATTGAAATGGTCGATATTGACGAAGCAACAGACCGCGTAATTGCAGGTCCAGCTAAGAAAAGTCGAGTTATTTCTAAAAAAGAACGCAATATTGTTGCTTATCATGAAGCAGGACATACAATTATCGGTGTCGTATTAGACGAAGCTGATATGGTACATAAAGTAACCATTGTTCCACGTGGGCAAGCTGGTGGATATGCTGTTATGTTACCAAAAGAAGATCGCTACTTTATGACGAAGCCAGAGCTGCTGGATAAAATTGTTGGATTGCTTGGTGGTCGCGTAGCTGAGGAAATTATTTTCGGCGAAGTGAGTACAGGTGCTCACAATGACTTCCAGCGTGCAACAAGCATCGCTCGTAAAATGGTAACAGAATACGGTATGAGTGAAAAGTTAGGACCAATGCAATTCGGTCAATCACAACAAGGCCAAGTATTCTTAGGTCGTGATTTACACAGTGAACAAAACTACAGTGATGCGATTGCTCATGAAATTGATAATGAAATCCAACGTTTCATTAAAGAAAGCTATGAGCGTGCGAAGCAGATCTTAACGGAAAACCGTGACAAGTTAGAGCTTGTAGCTCAAACATTGTTAGAAGTAGAAACGTTAGACGCTGAGCAGATCAACCACTTAGTAGATCATGGAACTCTTCCAGACCGTTCTAGTCACGTAACAGATGAAGATGTTAAAGTAAACATCCAAACAAAGACAGACGATGAAGAGCCAAAAGCATAAGATCAAAAAAGATCAGTGGAGACAATCTCCACTGATCTTTTTTATTTGGTAGAAGTTAGGTTTGGCAAAAAGTTTTTCATATATATAGTGGATAAGTAGGATATCCACTAGAGAATTGTGTCATTATATTCCTATTTTATCTAGAATATACACGTCTATTTACCAGTTATGGTATGATGGTTTCAGTGTGAATACTGAATTTAAATAAAGTGGTGATTGAAATGATTTTTGTATTAGATGTTGGAAATACCAATACGGTATTAGGTGTATACGATGGAGATGAATTAAAGTACCATTGGCGTGTAGAAACAAGCCGTAATAAAACAGAAGACGAGTATGGCATGACAATCAAAGCCTTGCTTGAGCACGTTAGTTTATCTTTTAAAGATATTCATGGTATTATTATTTCCTCTGTTGTTCCTCCTATTATGTTTGCATTGGAGAGAATGTGTCAAAAGTATTTTCATTTAAAGCCGCTTGTTGTTGGTCCTGGAATTAAGACGGGTTTAAATATTAAATATGAAAATCCACGTGAAGTGGGAGCAGACCGTATTGTCAATGCTGTTGCTGGAATTCAGCTGTACGGAAGCCCTTTAATTATCGTTGATTTTGGTACCGCAACCACATATTGCTACATTGATGAAAATAAGCAATATATGGGTGGTGCAATTGCCCCTGGTATTAATATTTCGACAGAAGCTCTTTATTCAAGAGCATCTAAGCTTCCGCGTATTGAAATTGCGCGACCAAATAGCATTGTTGGGAAAAATACAGTATCTGCGATGCAAGCAGGTATTTTATATGGATACGTTGGACAAGTAGAAGGAATTGTAGCAAGAATGAAAGAGCAAGCAACAGTAAATCCTAAAGTTATTGCTACTGGAGGACTCGCAACATTGATTGCTAAAGAGTCGGATATTATTGATATTGTGGATCCATTTTTGACTTTAAAAGGATTACAAATAATCTATACAAAAAATATGGAGTAAGAGGTGTATATTATGGGCGACTATTTAGTAAAAGCACTAGCTTACAATAGTCAAGTTCGCGCTTATGCGGTAAAAACAACGGATACAGTTGGAGAAGCGCAGCGCCGTCACTATACATGGCCTACAGCCTCTGCAGCATTGGGACGTTCAATGACTGCGGGAGTTATGATGGGGGCTATGCTAAAAGGTGAGCAAAAGCTAACAATTAAAATTGAAGGCCGCGGCCCAATTGGTGTTATCTTAGTAGACAGCAATGCCAAGGGTGAAGTGCGTGGATATGTAACGAACCCGCAAACGCACTTCGATTTAAATCAGCATGGAAAATTAGATGTAGCACGTGCTGTAGGTACAGATGGTACGCTGAGTGTTGTAAAAGATATCGGGATGCGTGATCAATTTAATGGACAAGTACCTATCGTATCGGGAGAATTAGGAGAGGATTTCACGTATTATTTCGTGACATCTGAGCAAGTTCCATCTTCAGTAGGTGTAGGTGTACTTGTTAACCCTGATAACACAATCTTAGCTGCGGGTGGATTTATCATTCAGCTTATGCCAGGAACAGATGATCAAACGATTACAGCTATTGAACAACGTTTACAAACGATTGAACCCATTTCAAAACTGATCCAAAAAGGTCTTTCTCCTGAGGAAATCTTAGAAGAAGTTCTTGGAAAAGAAAACGTAAAGTTTCTAGAGACAATGCCTGTAGAGTTCAAATGTCAGTGCTCAGAAGAAAGAATTGCTAATGCCATTATCAGCTTAGGAAAAGAAGAGATTCAATCGATGATTGAGGAAGACGGCCAAGCTGAAGCACAGTGTCATTTTTGTAATGAAACCTATCGTTTTGATAAAAAGCAGCTAGAAGAAATGAAAGAACAAGCAATTTAAATGAAATAAAAGATTCTTTAAAGGCGTCATTTTATAAATGAACGCCTTTTTTTATAAGTGTTAAGTCCTATTTATGTATATATTGATCTAAAAATATAACAAAAATAGGTAAATGGAAAGACAAAATGATTGACAATTTAGAAAACATCTGATAAATTGTATACAAAATCAATAAAATTAGTTGGTATTAGGAGTGGTCATATGGCACGTATTGCAAATTCAATTACAGAGTTAATTGGTCAAACACCAATCGTAAAACTAAACCGTCTAGTTGAAGAAGATATGGCGGATGTATATTTAAAATTAGAATTTATGAACCCAGGAAGCAGCGTAAAAGATCGTATCGCATTAGCAATGATCGAAGATGCTGAAGCAAAAGGTGTATTAAAGCCTGGAGACACCATCATTGAACCAACAAGCGGTAACACAGGAATTGGCTTAGCAATGGTAGCTGCAGCAAAAGGATACCGTGCTATTTTAACAATGCCTGAAACGATGAGTATTGAGCGTCGTAATCTGCTTCGTGCGTACGGTGCAGAGTTAGTGTTAACACCAGGTCCAGAAGGAATGAAAGGTGCGGTTAATAAAGCAACTGAGCTTGCAAAAGAGCACGGCTACTTTATTCCTCAGCAGTTCCAAAATGAAGCTAACCCAGAAGTGCACCGTCAAACAACGGCTAAAGAGATCATCGAGCAGTTTGGCGATCAGCTAGATGGATTTGTGGCAGGTATTGGTACTGGCGGTACTATTACAGGTGCTGGCGAAGTATTAAAAGAAAAGTATCCAAACATCAAAATTTATGCGGTAGAGCCAGCTGATTCTCCGATCTTAAGTGGTGGTCAACCAGGACCTCATAAAATTCAAGGAATCGGTGCAAACTTTGTTCCGGATACGCTTAACACGGAAGTATATGACGAAGTTGTCGCTGTTCAAAACGACCAAGCTTTTGAATATGCACGTAAAGTAGCAAAAACAGAAGGCGTACTAGTAGGTATCTCTTCTGGGGCTGCGATTTATGCTGCGTTAAAAGCTGCAAAACAGCTAGGAAAAGGTAAAAAAGTGTTAGCGATTATTCCAAGTAACGGTGAGCGTTACTTAAGTACTCCATTGTTCCAATTCGAGGAACAAACACAAGCATAAAAACCATAAAAGAACAGCTTCTATATGAAGCTGTTTTTTTTCATCTGAGAATCATGTAAAATGAAAGCAGGTGATTTATTTTTAGGAGAGTGAACAAATGCAGCAAAGAATGACTTGGGGCGAATCTATTTCTATCTCTAAAAACCAATGGTTCAAAAAATATCAAGAGTTGTCAAAAGAGGAACCGAATCATATCCTGCTTGAAAGCGGTCGAGGCGGAAAGTTTCAAATGATGGGATTAAAACCTGTAGCCATTTTGCGAGGCGAACAAAACGAGCTTCATATCAAAACCGATGGCCAAGCTACTGTTCAAAAAGGTAATCCGCTTCATCTTATGCGAGACTGGATGAAGAAGTTTGAAGCAGAGGTGAATCCAGATCTTCCTCCTTTTCAAGGTGGAGCAATTGGCTTTATTAGCTATGATTATATCCGCTATGTAGAAACCATACCTGATCTTGCTGAAGATTCATTGAAAACGCCGGACGTTTATTTCCTTATTTTCGATGACGTATTTGTATACGATCAAGAAAAGGAAAAGCTCTGGATTATCGTTAACGATGAAGCAGATTGTAAAGAGCAGGCACATAAGCGTATTGATCAATACAAAAAGGACTGGATGGAGGCAAGTGCTGAAGGGGTCTCATATGAGCGTATTCATCGTGTTGCCGAAAAGAGTGAGGTTTCGATGTCTGAAGCTGCTTTTTCAGATGCCACAACTCGCGTACATGAGTACATCGGGCAAGGCGATGTGTTTCAAGTGAACTTATCTGTTCGACAGTCTCAACAGCTTCAAACTCATCCTATGCATATCTACGAACAGGTACGAAAAATCAACCCGTCTCCTTATATGTCTTATATGCAGACAGAAGAATTTCACATTGTGAGCTGTTCACCAGAACTATTAGTGAAAAAAGCCGGTGACGAAATCAGTACGAGACCAATTGCGGGAACGCGCTCTCGCGGTAAGGATGATCAAGAAGACCAACAGTTAGCGGATGAGCTTATTCATAACGAAAAAGAGCGTGCAGAGCATGTGATGCTTGTTGATTTGGAGCGTAATGACCTTGGTAGAGTAAGCGACTATGGTACCGTTCATGTTGACGAGTTTATGGTTATTGAAAAGTATTCACATGTGATGCATATTGTGTCTAATGTAAAAGGCAAGCTCGCGCGCAATAAAGATTTTGTAGATATTGTAGATGCGGTTTTTCCTGGAGGAACGATTACTGGAGCGCCTAAAGTTCGTACAATGGAAATCATTGAAGAACTTGAACCTGTAAGGCGAGGAATTTATACAGGATCGATTGGTTGGATTGGGTTTAATGGAGATATGGAATTAAATATTGCGATTCGCACTATGATTATTCAAGATGGCCAAGCTTATGTGCAGGCTGGTGCGGGTGTTGTAATTGATTCAAATCCGAAACACGAATACAAAGAATCACTGAAAAAAGCAATTGCACTATGGAAAGCAAAAGAGCAGAGCGAAAATGAGCTGAGTGAGGGTGAGTAAAGATGATATTAATGATTGATAATTATGATTCTTTTACGTTTAATTTAGTACAGTATTTAGGTGAGCTAGGGCATGAGCTTCTTGTAAAAAGAAATGATGAAATTACACTTTCTGAAATTGAAGTGCTAAATCCAGATTTCTTGATGATCTCCCCGGGACCTTGTAGTCCCAACGAAGCGGGAATCAGTTTAGAAGCCATCGAGTATTTTGCAGGTAAGATTCCAATATTCGGCGTATGCTTAGGGCATCAGTCGATTGGGCAAGCTTTTGGAGGGAATGTGATTCGTGCGGATAAATTAATGCACGGTAAAACATCTGAAATGCATCATGATGGCCGTACTATCTTTAAAGATCTTGATAATCCGTTCACGGCAACTCGATATCATTCTTTGATTGTAGAAAAAAGTTCACTGCCGGATTGCTTTGAGATTTCAGCGTGGACAGCAGAAGATGAAATTATGGCGATTCGCCATAAATCATTACCTATTGAAGGGGTACAGTTCCACCCTGAATCTATCATGACTTCTTACGGTAAAGAAATGCTGAAAAATTTTATTGAAACTTACGAAAAAAAGCGAGTGTAATGATATGTATATATACGTAAATGGTGAAGTAAAGCCTGCGTCTGAAGCCACTATTTCTCCGTTTGATCACGGATATATGTATGGTCTAGGGCTATTTGAAACGCTACGAGTTTATGATGGTCATCCATTTTTAGTGGAAGACCATCTGGATCGACTGCGTAGCAGCTTACGTGAATTAAATATTGTATGGGACTACTCCACACAGGACGTGTTGGCAATTATTAATAGTCTGTTAATGAAAAACAATGAGAGAAATGCGTATGTTCGATTAAATGTTTCAGCAGGAAATGGCGGAATTGGACTGCAAGTGGAAGAATACGACAAGCCATCTACAATTGTATACATGAAATCAATGCCTCATCCATCGAGCCCCCTTGTAAAAGAGGGGCTTATTCTTGAGACAAAGCGAAATACGCCCGAAGGAACCGTGAGGTTGAAGTCTCATCATTATTTAAACAATGTACTGGCTAAGCGAGAAGTTGGTTCAGACTTAAATAAAGAGGGTATTTTTTTAACAAAAGAAGGGTTCTTAGCCGAAGGTATTGTGTCCAATTTATTTTTTGTAAAAGATGATTGTGTATATACACCGTCTCTTGAAACAGGTATCTTAAATGGAATTACGAGACAGTTTATCTTTACGCTTTTAAAAAAGAAAAACATAGAAGTTGTAGAAGGTTTATTTACGGCGGAACAGCTTTTGGAGAGTGATGAAGCTTTCGTTACAAATTCCATTCAAGAAATCGTACCTCTTCGAAGTATAAAGGATAAGAAGTTTTCAGTCGGAGACCATACGTTAACAGCTCAGTTGCAAAAAGAGTATCGCTCTTACACGATGTCGCTAATGAGTCGACGCGAGCTACATGTATAAAAGCGAAAGGAGAGGCTAAAGATGGATAAAATTTATGTGAATGATATGCGTTTCTATGGATATCATGGTGTATTTCCAGAAGAAAATAAATTAGGGCAGCGTTTTCACGTGGATTTAACTGTAGAACTAGATTTAAAACAAGCTGGTACTACGGACAATTTAGAATACTCGGTGAGCTATGCAGATTTATACCAAACATGCCAGGAAGTTGTAGAGAAGCGCACGTTCAAGTTAGTTGAAACGGTGGCCGAAACGATTGCATCTGAATTGCTTGCTAATTACGAACTCGTGCAGGCTTGTACAGTAAAGGTATATAAGCCTGATCCGCCAATTCCCGGTTATTATCAATCGGTAGCTATTGAAATTAAAAGGAGCCGTTGAATGACAACAGAAGCATATATTGCATTAGGATCAAATATTGAAAATCGAATGGAACATTTGAAGTCGGGAGTTACTGGCTTGATGAAACATTCTGAGGTTAAGGTAGTGGCTGTTTCATCTGTTTATGAAACGGCCCCGGTCGGGTATACGAATCAAGCAAGCTTTTTAAACATGGTAGTAAAAATACAAACAACGTATTCGTCAGAGCAACTTTTAGATTGTTTGCAAGCCATTGAACAAGCGGCAGGTCGAAAAAGAGAGATTGTATGGGGACCTAGAACCCTTGATTTGGATATCTTACTTTATAGTAATGAAATCATTCATACGGATAGGCTGAACGTCCCTCATCCCCGAATGTTTGAACGGGCGTTTGTGATGGTTCCTCTAAACGAACTAGCTCCATCTCTTATTCTCCCTGTAGCAGAAGAAAAAGTTGAAACCATCACAAAACGGTTATCGGATTTAAAAGATGTAAAATTATTTCGAGAGCAAACAACTGATATACTAGATATGTTCGAAAATAATAGGAATGATTTACATAAGTAAAAATGAATCTTATTAGTTGGTTCATTTTTATATTGGCGTAAAGTAGAGTTCACAGTGAAAACTTTAAGGTTTGGGTTCGCAGGTTGTTGGTTTATTCGGTAGCTTGTTAGAGAAATCGAAGAAAAAGAGAAGCGAAGCAAGAATAAAGCGATTTGACATAGAGAAACGACTGAACCTATAATAATTTTAAAGAAACGTAGTAGTTGCCAGTAAACATGCTGGCCTTTTTTCTGTTTCGGAAAACTTAATTATACGATGGAGATGAGTAAACGATGAGTCATGAAGAATTAAATGATCAATTTCTCGTTCGTCGCGAAAAAATGAGCAACCTACGAGATCAGGGTATTGATCCGTTTGGTCAACGTTTTGAACGTACACATACATCACAGCAATTAATTAGTGAGTATGACGAGTTAACAAAAGAACAGTTAGAAGAAAATGAAGTGCCTGTGTCACTAGCTGGTCGTATTATGACAAAGCGTGGAAAAGGAAAAGCAGGTTTCGCTCACGTTCAAGATTTAACAGGACAAATTCAGCTTTATGTACGTAAAGATGCAATTGGCGAAGAACAGTACGAAATCTTCAGCAGCGTAGATATCGGTGACTTGGTAGGGGTTGAAGGTGTTTTATTCAAAACAAAAGTTGGCGAACTTTCTATTAAAGTAAAAGATTTCACGTTACTAACAAAAGCGCTTCGTCCACTTCCAGATAAATATCATGGTTTAAAAGATATTGAACAGCGCTACCGTCAACGTTACTTAGATTTAATTACAAACCCAGAAAGTAAACAAACATTTATCTCAAGAAGCCGCATTATTCAATCGATGCGCCGTTACTTAGATAATCACGGATACTTAGAAGTTGAAACACCGATGATGCATTCAATCGCAGGTGGAGCAGCAGCTCGTCCGTTTGTGACACACCACAATGCGCTTGATATGGAACTTTATATGCGTATTGCGATTGAACTTCATTTAAAACGTTTAATCGTAGGTGGATTAGAAAAAGTATATGAAATTGGCCGTGTATTCCGTAATGAAGGTGTATCTACACGTCACAATCCTGAATTTACAATGATCGAATTGTACGAAGCGTATGCGGACTACAAAGATATCATGGCTTTAACAGAGAACTTAATTGCACACATTGCGCAAGAAGTACTTGGCACAACAAAGATTCAGTATGGTGATCAAGAGGTAGACCTAACGCCAGAATGGACAAGACTTCATATGGTCGATGCTATTAAACAATATACGGGCGTAGACTTCTGGGGAGAAACATCTGTTGAAGAAGCTCGTGCTTTAGCAAAAGAACACGGGGTAGAAATCACTGAACATATGCAATATGGACATATTGTAAATGAATTCTTTGAACAAAAAGTAGAAGAGCAGTTAATTCAACCGACGTTCATTTACGGACATCCTGTAGAAATCTCTCCACTTGCTAAGAAAAATGCGGAAGATCCGCGTTTTACTGACCGTTTTGAGCTGTTTATCGTTGCGCGTGAACACGCGAACGCATTTACAGAGCTAAATGATCCAATTGACCAACGTGAGCGCTTTGAAGCTCAGTTGAAAGAGAAAGAACAAGGAAACGATGAAGCACATGAGATGGATGATGACTTCATTGAGGCATTAGAATACGGTATGCCACCTACAGGTGGTCTAGGAATCGGTATTGACCGCCTTGTTATGTTACTAACAAATGCACCGTCAATCCGTGATGTACTATTATTCCCACATATGCGTCAACGCTAAAAAAAGAGATGGCTACGGCCATCTTTTTTTAGGTATTAATATTAGAAAATTTAAACTTTTAATTTACCTCTTGTTTTTATGAAAACGATTTGGTATATTTATATCTGTTGCTAACGCAGATAAGCGAAAACAACAAAAAGAAATAAAAAAAGTTGTTGACATTACGTTGATAACTTGATAAGATAGTAAAGTCGCTTAAGAGCGGCGGTTGAACTTTGAAAACTGAACAAAGCGACAAACGTCAACGTTAATTTTTATTTTTTAAATGAGCAAGTCAAACATTTCTTCGGAGAGTTTGATCCTGGCTCAGGATGAACGCTGGCGGCGTGCCTAATACATGCAAGTCGAGCGAACGTCTTAGAAGCTTGCTTCTAAGACGTTAGCGGCGGACGGGTGAGTAACACGTGGGCAACCTGCCTGTAAGACTGGGATAACTTCGGGAAACCGAAGCTAATACCGGATAGGATCTTCTCCTTCATGGGAGATGATTAAAAGATGGTTTCGGCTATCACTTACAGATGGGCCCGCGGTGCATTAGCTAGTTGGTGAGGTAACGGCTCACCAAGGCAACGATGCATAGCCGACCTGAGAGGGTGATCGGCCACACTGGGACTGAGACACGGCCCAGACTCCTACGGGAGGCAGCAGTAGGGAATCTTCCGCAATGGACGAAAGTCTGACGGAGCAACGCCGCGTGAGTGATGAAGGCTTTCGGGTCGTAAAACTCTGTTGTTAGGGAAGAACAAGTACGAGAGTAACTGCTCGTACCTTGACGGTACCTAACCAGAAAGCCACGGCTAACTACGTGCCAGCAGCCGCGGTAATACGTAGGTGGCAAGCGTTATCCGGAATTATTGGGCGTAAAGCGCGCGCAGGCGGTTTCTTAAGTCTGATGTGAAAGCCCACGGCTCAACCGTGGAGGGTCATTGGAAACTGGGGAACTTGAGTGCAGAAGAGAAAAGCGGAATTCCACGTGTAGCGGTGAAATGCGTAGAGATGTGGAGGAACACCAGTGGCGAAGGCGGCTTTTTGGTCTGTAACTGACGCTGAGGCGCGAAAGCGTGGGGAGCAAACAGGATTAGATACCCTGGTAGTCCACGCCGTAAACGATGAGTGCTAAGTGTTAGAGGGTTTCCGCCCTTTAGTGCTGCAGCTAACGCATTAAGCACTCCGCCTGGGGAGTACGGTCGCAAGACTGAAACTCAAAGGAATTGACGGGGGCCCGCACAAGCGGTGGAGCATGTGGTTTAATTCGAAGCAACGCGAAGAACCTTACCAGGTCTTGACATCCTCTGACAACTCTAGAGATAGAGCGTTCCCCTTCGGGGGACAGAGTGACAGGTGGTGCATGGTTGTCGTCAGCTCGTGTCGTGAGATGTTGGGTTAAGTCCCGCAACGAGCGCAACCCTTGATCTTAGTTGCCAGCATTTAGTTGGGCACTCTAAGGTGACTGCCGGTGACAAACCGGAGGAAGGTGGGGATGACGTCAAATCATCATGCCCCTTATGACCTGGGCTACACACGTGCTACAATGGATGGTACAAAGGGCTGCAAGACCGCGAGGTCAAGCCAATCCCATAAAACCATTCTCAGTTCGGATTGTAGGCTGCAACTCGCCTACATGAAGCTGGAATCGCTAGTAATCGCGGATCAGCATGCCGCGGTGAATACGTTCCCGGGCCTTGTACACACCGCCCGTCACACCACGAGAGTTTGTAACACCCGAAGTCGGTGGAGTAACCGTAAGGAGCTAGCCGCCTAAGGTGGGACAGATGATTGGGGTGAAGTCGTAACAAGGTAGCCGTATCGGAAGGTGCGGCTGGATCACCTCCTTTCTAAGGATTTTTACATGACGTACGTTTTGACACTTTGTTCAGTTTTGAGAGTTCAATCTCTCAATTATAGAAAGCATACTACTTTCTTCTTATTAGATAAGAAGAATTTTGGTTGCGATTGTTCTTTGAAAACTAGATAACAGTAATTGCTGAGGAAAAGTGAAACTTTTCTTTAATCAAACCAATAAATAACACAACTTTATGTTGTACCATTTATTCGCTAATGGTTAAGTTAGAAAGGGCGCACGGTGAATGCCTTGGCACTAGGAGCCGATGAAGGACGGGACTAACACCGATATGCTTCGGGGAGCTGTAAGTGAGCTTTGATCCGGAGATTTCCGAATGGGGAAACCCACTGTTCGTAATGGAACAGTATCTTTATCTGAATACATAGGATATTGAAGGCAGACCCGGGGAACTGAAACATCTAAGTACCCGGAGGAAGAGAAAGCAAATGCGATTTCCTGAGTAGCGGCGAGCGAAACGGAATTAGCCCAAACCAAGAGGCTTGCCTCTTGGGGTTGTAGGACACTCTATACGGAGTTACAAAGGAACGAAGTAAATGAAGCGACCTGGAAAGGTCCGTCGAAGAAGGTAACAACCCTGTAGTTGAAACTTCGTTCCCTCTTGAGTGGATCCTGAGTACGGCGGAACACGTGAAATTCCGTCGGAAGCTGGGAGGACCATCTCCCAAGGCTAAATACTACCTAGTGACCGATAGTGAACCAGTACCGTGAGGGAAAGGTGAAAAGCACCCCGGAAGGGGAGTGAAAGAGATCCTGAAACCGTGTGCCTACAAGTAGTCAGAGCCCGTTAACGGGTGATGGCGTGCCTTTTGTAGAATGAACCGGCGAGTTACGATCCCATGCAAGGTTAAGCTGATAAGGCGGAGCCGTAGCGAAAGCGAGTCTGAATAGGGCGTTTAGTATGTGGTTGTAGACCCGAAACCAGGTGATCTACCCATGTCCAGGGTGAAGTTCAGGTAACACTGAATGGAGGCCCGAACCCACGCACGTTGAAAAGTGCGGGGATGAGGTGTGGGTAGCGGAGAAATTCCAATCGAACCTGGAGATAGCTGGTTCTCTCCGAAATAGCTTTAGGGCTAGCCTCATGTTGTGAGAGTCTTGGAGGTAGAGCACTGATTGGACTAGGGGCCCCCAACGGGTTACCGAATTCAGTCAAACTCCGAATGCCAAAGACTTATCCATGGGAGTCAGACTGCGAGTGATAAGATCCGTAGTCAAAAGGGAAACAGCCCAGACCACCAGCTAAGGTCCCCAAGTATACGTTAAGTGGAAAAGGATGTGGAGTTGCTTAGACAACCAGGATGTTGGCTTAGAAGCAGCCACCATTTAAAGAGTGCGTAATAGCTCACTGGTCGAGTGACTCTGCGCCGAAAATGTACCGGGGCTAAACGTATCACCGAAGCTGTGGATTGACATCTTTGATGTCAGTGGTAGGAGAGCGTTCTAAGTGCTGTGAAGTCAGACCGTAAGGACTGGTGGAGCGCTTAGAAGTGAGAATGCCGGTATGAGTAGCGAAAGACAAGTGAGAATCTTGTCCACCGAATGCCTAAGGTTTCCTGAGGAAGGCTCGTCCGCTCAGGGTTAGTCGGGACCTAAGCCGAGGCTGAAAAGCGTAGGCGATGGCCAACAGGTTGATATTCCTGTACCACCTCCCCGCCGTTTGAGTAATGGGGGGACGCAGTAGGATAGGGTAAGCGCGCTGCTGGATATGCGCGTTCAAGCAGTTAGGCTGATGAGTAGGCAAATCCGCTCATCATAAAGGCTGAGCTGTGATGACGAGGGAATTATAGTACCGAAGTTCCTGATTCCACACTGCCAAGAAAAGCCTCTAGCGAGGCGGGAGGTGCCCGTACCGCAAACCGACACAGGTAGGCGAGGAGAGAATCCTAAGGTGATCGAGAGAACTCTCGTTAAGGAACTCGGCAAAATGACCCCGTAACTTCGGGAGAAGGGGTGCTCTGGTAGGGTGTATAGCCCGAGAGAGCCGCAGTGAATAGGCCCAGGCGACTGTTTAGCAAAAACACAGGTCTCTGCGAAGCCGCAAGGCGAAGTATAGGGGCTGACGCCTGCCCGGTGCTGGAAGGTTAAGAGGAGGGGTTATCCTTTGGGAGAAGCTCTGAATCGAAGCCCCAGTAAACGGCGGCCGTAACTATAACGGTCCTAAGGTAGCGAAATTCCTTGTCGGGTAAGTTCCGACCCGCACGAAAGGCGTAACGATCTGGGCACTGTCTCAACGAGAGACTCGGTGAAATTATAGTACCTGTGAAGATGCAGGTTACCCGCGACAGGACGGAAAGACCCCGTGGAGCTTTACTGTAGCCTGATATTGAATTTTGGTACAGCTTGTACAGGATAGGTAGGAGCCTGAGAAGCCGGAGCGCTAGCTTCGGTGGAGGCGTCGGTGGGATACTACCCTGGCTGTATTGAAATTCTAACCCGCGGCCCTGATCGGGCCGGGAGACAGTGTCAGGTGGGCAGTTTGACTGGGGCGGTCGCCTCCTAAAATGTAACGGAGGCGCCCAAAGGTTCCCTCAGAATGGTTGGAAATCATTCGTAGAGTGTAAAGGCACAAGGGAGCTTGACTGCGAGACCTACAAGTCGAGCAGGGACGAAAGTCGGGCTTAGTGATCCGGTGGTTCCGCATGGAAGGGCCATCGCTCAACGGATAAAAGCTACCCCGGGGATAACAGGCTTATCTCCCCCAAGAGTCCACATCGACGGGGAGGTTTGGCACCTCGATGTCGGCTCATCGCATCCTGGGGCTGTAGTCGGTCCCAAGGGTTGGGCTGTTCGCCCATTAAAGCGGTACGCGAGCTGGGTTCAGAACGTCGTGAGACAGTTCGGTCCCTATCCGTCGTGGGCGTAGGAAATTTGAGAGGAGCTGTCCTTAGTACGAGAGGACCGGGATGGACACACCGCTGGTGTACCAGTTGTCTTGCCAAAGGCATCGCTGGGTAGCTATGTGTGGACGGGATAAGTGCTGAAAGCATCTAAGCATGAAGCCCCCCTCAAGATGAGATTTCCCATAGCGCAAGCTAGTAAGATCCCTGAAAGATGATCAGGTTGATAGGTCAGAGGTGGAAGCGTGGCGACATGTGTAGCTGACTGATACTAATCGATCGAGGACTTAACCAAACTTTAAAAGTGTAAGCTTTACTCAGCAAACTGTTACCTAGTTTTGAGAGAGCAATCTCTTGTCTGGTGGCGATAGCGAAGAGGTCACACCCGTTCCCATACCGAACACGGAAGTTAAGCTCTTTAGCGCCAATGGTAGTTGGGACTTTGTCCCTGTGAGAGTAGGACGTTGCCAGGCACCTGAAAAAGGACTAGCTATTTTAGCTAGTCCTTTTTTGTTTACAATTTATTTGTTTTATGAAAAAGTATAGTAAGAACAATAAAATTCGCGATTTGCAGGTTTTGAAATAAATTTTAGTGGCAACGATAAAAGTAAAGAATAAACTTTAATAGTACATAGTTGAAAATTTTTTCGTTTCCTTTTATATTTAAATTAAGGTCAAATATAGTCAAAGTCAGAAGGAGGGGGCAGCGTGCCAAATATCTCTGACATTATCGAACAGTATTTAAAACAAGTACTTGAATTAAGTGAAAGAGAAATTGTTGAAATAAGGCGCAGTGAGATTGCTGATAAATTTCAATGCGTTCCGTCGCAAATTAATTACGTTATCAATACCCGCTTTACGGTTGAGAGAGGTTATCTTGTAGAAAGTAAGCGAGGCGGCGGCGGATTTATTCGTATTGCAAAAGTAAAAATGCATGATGCAGCGGATTTGTTTCAGCAAGTGATTGAGATGATTCAAAATGAAATTTCACAAGTAAGTGCTGAAAATGTCATTATTAGGTTAGTTGAAGAAAAAGTCATCACAGAACGAGAAGCAAAAATCATGTTGAGCGTTATCAATCGTTCAGTTATTAATATTGAACTTCCTTATCGTGATGAGCTAAGAGCCAATCTTTTAAAAGCAATGCTTAATTCATTACGCTACCGATAAGCTCATGATCTATTTTATTTAGAACAGGGAGTGATGACAGGATGATTTGTCAGCAATGTGAAACGAGACCTGCAACTCTTCACTTCACAAAAATTATTAATGGTGAAAAGACGGAGATGCACGTATGTGAACAATGCGCTTCAGAAAATGGAGATGCATTTTCTTTTTC
The DNA here is from genome assembly GCF_009497655.1 of Priestia megaterium. NCBI lineage: Bacteria > Bacillati > Bacillota > Bacilli > Caryophanales > Bacillaceae > Priestia > Priestia megaterium. The sequence continues at coordinate 84,951 of NZ_CP023317.1, forward strand.
AAATCAGCAAGGTTTTTCAATCAATAACTTACTAGCTGGCCTACTTAACCTAGACCCAGCAGTAACTGAAAATTATAAGAAACAAAGTCAGGACGTTCTTTCTTGTCCTACTTGTGGCATGACATATCAAAAATTTGCTAAAATCGGCAGGTTTGGATGTGCAGATTGCTACAAAACATTTGAGCGACCTCTTATTCCTTTCTTGAAGAGGCTGCATGGAGGTAATTATCTACATCATGGAAAAATACCAGCAAGAATTGCAAGTAATCTTCATTTAAAAAAGGAATTACAGGCATTAAGATTGAACTTAAAAGAGTATATCGAAAAAGAGGAGTTTGAGAAAGCAGCCGAACTCCGAGATCACATTCGATTACTAGAAAAGAAGATGAACGAATCGAGAGAGGAGGAAGCGTAATTCATGTCCCAGGATTTGTTCTTTTCCCAGCCTGTTAGCTCTTGGATGCGTCAAGAAGCTTCGAATTCAGATATTGTGCTAAGCAGTCGAATCAGGCTGGCTCGAAATTTAACTCATTATCTTTTTCCAACTCTCTTTTCTAAAGAACAAGCAGTTGAAGTGGTTCGAGTATTTGAGCAAGTTTTTCAAAAAAGCGAGAACACCAATCAGTGGAATTTGCATTTACTAAAGATGAACGAATTACAGCCTCTTCAAAAGCAAGTGTTGGTTGAAAAACATCTTATCAGTCCTAACTTGGCTGAAGGAGACAACAACGGAGCTTGTTTTTTATCAGAAAAAGAAGATTTGAGTATTATGGTTAATGAAGAAGATCATTTACGCATACAATGTTTATTTCCAGGCCTTCAATTATCTGAAGCTTTAAGCACAGCGAATAAAGTAGATAATTGGATTGAGAAATACGTAGATTATGCGTTTGATGAAAATAGAGGGTATTTAACCAGCTGTCCCACAAATGTGGGTACTGGGCTACGTGCATCTGTGATGATGCATCTGCCGGCTTTAGTGATGACCCGTCAAATTCATCGTATTATTCCCGCTATTAACCAGCTTGGCTTAGTGGTGAGAGGAATTTATGGAGAAGGTAGCGAAGCTTTAGGGAATATCTTTCAAATTTCTAATCAGATAACCTTAGGGAAATCTGAAGAAGATATTGTGGCAGATTTAAATAGTGTCGTACAGCAGTTAATTACACAAGAGCACTCTGCAAGAGACGCACTGTTTAAAACATCTCATGTAGAGTTAGAAGATCGAGTGTATCGTTCATATGGAGTATTGGCCAATAGCCGTATTATTGAGTCCAAAGAAGCTTCACAATGTTTATCAGATGTTCGATTAGGAATCGATTTAGGGTATATAAAAGGACTGAGTCAAAATATATTGAATGAACTTATCATTATGACGCAGCCAGGCTTTTTACAAAAGTATTCGGGAGGGCCCCTAAAGCCTCAGGAACGTGACATTAAAAGAGCCACCTTAATTCGAGAACGTCTCACTATAAATAAAAACACAAATTAAACGTGGAGGGTGACGATTATATGATGTTTGGTAGATTTACAGAGCGCGCACAAAAAGTATTAGCTTTAGCACAGGAAGAAGCACTACGCCTAGGTCACAACAACATTGGAACGGAGCACATTTTATTAGGTATCGTTCGTGAAGGTGAAGGAATTGCAGCAAAAGCTCTTTCTGCTCTAGGCCTAAGCACTGAAAAAATTCAAAAAGAAGTGGAAGCATTAATTGGCAGAGGCCAAGAATTAACGCAGACCATTCATTATACACCTCGAGCGAAAAAAGTCATTGAACTTTCAATGGATGAAGCCCGAAAGCTTGGTCATTCTTACGTAGGAACAGAACATATCTTACTAGGCTTAATTCGTGAAGGTGAAGGCGTTGCAGCACGCGTTTTAAATAATCTAGGTGTCAGCCTAAATAAAGCTCGTCAGCAAGTACTTCATTTATTAGGTAGCAATGAAGCTGCTTCAAGCCATCAAGGCGGAGGTTCTTCAAATGCCAATACACCTACGCTAGACAGCTTAGCACGCGATTTAACAGTTGTAGCGCGCGAAGGAAGCTTAGACCCTGTTATCGGACGTGGGAAAGAAATTCAGCGTGTTATTGAAGTGTTAAGCCGACGTACAAAAAACAATCCTGTATTAATTGGGGAGCCAGGTGTCGGTAAAACGGCAATCGCTGAAGGTTTGGCTCAGCAAATCGTCAACAATGAAGTTCCAGAAATTTTACGTGACAAACGCGTTATGACTTTGGATATGGGAACGGTCGTGGCTGGTACAAAATATCGCGGAGAATTTGAAGATCGCCTGAAGAAAGTAATGGATGAAATTCGTCAAGCAGGTAATATCATTCTCTTTATCGATGAGTTACACACATTAATTGGCGCTGGTGGTGCAGAAGGTGCTATCGATGCTTCTAATATTTTAAAACCGTCTCTTGCTCGTGGAGAACTTCAGTGTATCGGTGCTACGACTTTAGATGAATACAGAAAATATATTGAAAAAGATGCAGCGTTAGAGCGTCGCTTCCAGCCAATTCAAGTGGATGAACCAACGTTGGAAGAGTCTATTCAAATCTTAAAAGGGCTTCGTGACCGTTATGAAGCGCATCACCGAGTATCTATTTCTGATGAGGCAATCGAGCAAGCGGTGAAACTATCAGATCGCTACATTTCAGATCGTTTCTTACCGGATAAAGCAATCGATTTAATTGATGAAGCTGGTTCAAAAGTGCGTTTACGTTCATTTACAACGCCGCCAAATTTAAAGGAATTAGAGCAAAAATTAGAATCAGTACGCAATGAAAAAGATGCGTCTGTTCAAAGTCAAGAATTTGAAAAAGCAGCATCTTTACGCGACACAGAACAACGCCTACGCGAAGAATTAGAAGACACAAAGAAAATTTGGAAAGAACAGCAAGGTAAAGAAAACTCAGCTGTAACCGTAGAAGATATTGCGATGGTGGTATCTAGCTGGACGGGTGTACCGGTCTCTAAACTGGCACAGGAAGAGACAGAAAGACTGCTAAACATGGAAGAGATTCTTCACTCTCGTGTAATTGGGCAAGAAGAAGCGGTAAAAGCAGTTGCAAAAGCTGTGCGCCGTGCTAGAGCAGGCTTGAAAGATCCAAAACGCCCAATTGGTTCATTCATTTTCTTAGGACCAACAGGGGTTGGTAAAACAGAGCTTGCACGCGCATTAGCGGAGTCAATCTTTGGCGACGAAGACGCAATGATTCGTATCGATATGTCTGAGTACATGGAGAAACATTCTACTTCACGCTTAGTAGGTTCACCTCCAGGATATGTTGGATACGAAGAAGGCGGCCAGTTAACGGAAAAAGTAAGAAGAAAACCTTACTCAGTTGTTCTTTTAGACGAAATTGAAAAAGCACATCCGGATGTATTTAACATTTTATTACAAGTGTTAGAAGATGGACGCTTAACAGATTCAAAAGGCCGTACAGTTGATTTCCGTAATACGATTTTAATTATGACATCAAACGTAGGTGCGGACACATTAAAACGAAGCAAGCACTTAGGGTTCACAGTAGAAGCAGAAGGCCAAGACTACAAAGATATGAAAGGAAAAGTAATGGCGGAAATGAAGCGCGCATTCCGTCCGGAGTTCCTAAACCGTATCGATGAAATTATCGTCTTCCATTCATTGGAGAAACCTCACTTAGCTGAAATCGTTAAATTAATGGCGGACCAGTTAACAAAACGCTTAAAAGAGCAAGAAATTGATCTTGAATTAACAAAAGAAGCAATTGATAAGATTGCAGAGGAAGGTTTTGACCCAGAATACGGCGCTCGTCCACTTCGTAGAGCAATTCAAAAACATATTGAAGACCGTTTATCTGAAGAGCTGCTAAAAGGGGTTGTTCAAAAAGGTCAGAAAGTGACGCTAGATGTAGACAAAGGAGAATTTGTTGTTAAATCCTCCGCTCCAAGCAGCATCAGCTAAATTTACTCAAACCAAGACGAGGCATACGAAAAAACACGTATGCCTCCCTTTTTATTTTAGCTTAGGAAATAGTGTACAATAGAGATAGAAATCGATTGAATGAACGGAGAGATTGATAACATAATGGCGAAACGAAAAACAAAATTTGCATGTCAGCATTGCGGATATGAATCCGCAAAATGGATGGGGAAATGTCCTGGATGCGGAAGCTGGAATTCGATGGTGGAAGAAATGGAAGAAACGAAATCATCACGCCGAGGAGCTTTTTCCGGAGCTACTGCTTCTAAAGTTCAAAAACCTCAGTCAATTACAGCGATTGAATCTACAACAGAACCACGGATTTTTACACCTTCTGCAGAGTTAAACCGTGTATTAGGAGGCGGTATTGTCAGAGGGTCACTCGTTTTAATAGGGGGAGATCCGGGTATCGGAAAGTCTACTTTACTTTTGCAAACCTCCGCGCAGTTAGCAATGAAACAAAATAAAGTACTATATATTTCGGGAGAGGAATCAACCAAACAAACGAAGTTAAGAGCGGACAGGCTAGGTGTAAAAGCTGAAGAGCTTTATGTTCACGCAGAAACAAACTTAGAATTAATACTAGAGGCCATCTCAAGCATGCAGCCTGATTTTGTGGTGATTGATTCAATTCAAACCATTTACCATGCTGATGTGACATCAGCGCCAGGAAGCGTCTCACAGGTGCGAGAGTGTACGGCTGAACTAATGCGTGTTGCTAAAACTAATGGCATTGCCATCTTTATTGTGGGTCATGTAACGAAAGAAGGGGCCATTGCGGGTCCAAGACTTCTTGAACATATGGTAGATACGGTTCTTTATTTTGAAGGAGAGCGCCATCATACGTATCGTATATTAAGAGCGGTTAAGAACCGATTTGGATCTACAAATGAAATGGGCATTTTTGAAATGAAAGAAAGTGGGCTAGAAGAAGTATTGAATCCATCTGAAATCTTTCTAGAAGAACGGTCTCAGGGAGCAGCAGGTTCGGTTGTTGTCGCTTCAATGGAAGGGACAAGACCCGTATTAGTAGAGCTGCAGGCGCTAATCAGTCCAACGAGCTTTGGAAACCCTAGAAGAATGGCGACAGGAGTAGATCATAATCGCGTTTCGCTTATCATGGCTGTCTTAGAAAAGCGTGTAGGAATGCTGCTGCAGAATCAAGATGCTTATTTAAAAGTAGCAGGTGGAGTGAAATTAGATGAACCAGCAATCGATTTAGCTGTAGCCGTTAGCATTGCTTCAAGCTTCAGAGATGCTGCTTCTAGCGCTACAGATGTTATTGTAGGAGAGGTAGGATTAACAGGCGAAGTACGCCGAGTGTCTAGAATTGAACAGCGCGTTCAAGAAGCGGTAAAATTAGGGTTCCAACGAATTATTATTCCGGAGAAAAATTTAGGAGGATGGAAAGTCCCAGATGGTATTGATGTGATTGGGGTATCAACAGTAGCGGAGGCTCTGCAATATACATTAGGAGGATAAGCAGTGGAAGGAGAAAAAACAACAGTTAGTCAAAAACAAATATCAGAAATTCTGCAGTTTGTAGCACCAGGAACCCCTATTCGTGACGGTATCGATAACGTCTTGCGGGCAAAGACGGGCGGCTTAATTGTTATGGGCTACAATGAACAAGTCAAAAAGATGGTAGATGGAGGATTTTCGATTAATTGTGCATTTACACCTGCGCATTTATACGAGTTAGCCAAAATGGATGGAGCGCTTATTTTAAACGACAGCGGAAGCAAGATATTGTTTGCTAATGCTCAGCTCATGCCAGATCCCTCTACCCCTTCTTCACAGACAGGAATGCGTCACCGTACAGCGGAGCGCGTAGCTAAGCAGTCAGGTGTATTGGTGATAGCCATTTCACAAAGACGGAATGTGATTACGCTTTACAAAGGGTCTCTGCAGTATGTATTGAAAGACATTAGCGTTATTTTAGCAAAAGCGAATCAAGCGCTTGGAACCCTTGAAAAGTACAAGGCGGTATTAGATGAATCGATTACAAGTCTCAGTGCATTAGAGTTTGAAGAGCAAGTAACTCATACAGATGTGCTGCAGTCGCTTCATCGTACAGAAATGGTTTTGCGTATTAAAAATGAAATTTTGAGCTATATTAGCGAGTTAGGAACAGAAGGAAGGCTAATTCGTCTCCAAATGAATGAACTGCTTTCTCACTTAGAGGAAGAAGCAACTTTATTAATCAAAGATTATATGTATGACCTCAGCTTTGACCCTTACCGAGTGATTGAACGCATGCAGCAGCCGTCAAATAATGTTCTTCTCGATGACCAAACGCTCCTTCGCTTAATGGGATATCCTATGTATACCAGCTTTGAAGACAGCGTTATTCCTAGAGGGTATCGAATGCTTCATAAAATTCCAAGACTTCCATCGATTATTATTGAAAATCTCATTGATGAATTAGGGGATTTAAAAACGATAGCAGATGCGTCGGTAGAAGAATTGGATGAGGTAGAAGGCATCGGTGAAATTCGAGCACGGAAAATTAGAGAAGGCCTAAAAAGACTAAAAGAGCAGCATCTTACAAACCGTCAGCTATAGGATATTAATTGACATTAAATGTTTGATTCATTAAGATATTGTGAAAATACAAAAAAAGTGACAGTTTGTTTACAAATTCTGTTTTTTGGTTAAATAACAGGTTTCAATCATTGTAAACTGTTTATAATGATAAAGGGAGGTGAAGGCGTGTTAAAACGTTTTGTACAGTTATTTTTTATTATTACAGGTGGTACATTGGGCGTCTTTTTTATACCTGAACTTATTCAATTATTAAATCTGCAAGATGTAGCATTTCTAGAAAAACCTTACGTCGATGCAATACTGGGAGCTATTTTGTTTTTCCTTGTCACGTTTTGGATTGTTGATTATATAGTTGAATTAATTCGCCGAGTGGAAGAGGCGTTGCTGAAGGCGCCTGTAACGGATGTACTTTTTGGTAGCTTAGGATTGATTTTAGGGCTTATTGTAGCCTACTTGGTCGGAGCTTTTTTAGGCAGAATTCAACTTCAAGTAGTAAGTACCATTTTACCAATCTTTCTAAGTATTCTTTTAGGTTACTTAGGGTTTCAAGTCGGGTTTAAAAAACGTGATGAGCTTGTGAACGTGTTTTCCATGCCATCTCGAATTGGGAAGAAAAAAGGGCAAGAAGAAGAAGCAGATAATGAAGAATCACTAAAGTCTCTTAAAATTTTAGATACAAGCGTTATTATTGACGGTCGTATCGCAGATATTTGTCAAACAGGATTTTTAGACGGAACGATTGTTATTCCGCGCTTTGTGCTTGAGGAACTTCAGCATATTGCTGATTCGTCGGATGTTCTAAAACGAAACAGAGGTAGACGAGGTCTAGATATTCTAAACCGTATTCAAAAGGAACTGGCAATGAAGGTAGAAATTTATGAAGGCGATTTCGAAGACATTCAAGAAGTGGACAGTAAGCTGGTCAAATTGGCAAAGCTGACTTCTGGGTTGGTCGTTACAAACGACTTTAATTTAAATAAAGTATGTGAACTTCAAAATGTCGGCGTCTTAAATATTAATGACTTAGCAAATGCCGTTAAGCCAATTGTGCTTCCGGGAGAAGAAATGAATGTGTTGGTTATAAAAGACGGTAAAGAGCATAATCAAGGTATTGCCTATCTTGATGACGGTACAATGATCGTGGTAGAAGAAGGAAGAAATTACATTGGAAAGCAAATTGATGTACTGGTGACGAGCGTACTCCAAACCTCAGCAGGCCGTATGATTTTTGCGAAACCCAAGTTATTAGAAAAAGCACTGTGACGTAACAGGTAAAGGGAGTATACCTATGAAGTATGAAATTATCGTTTTAGCTGCAGGGCAGGGGAAGCGAATGAAAGCGGGGCGGAACAAACAATTTTTAACTATTCAAAACGTTCCGCTTATCATTCATACGCTGCAAAAATTCGAACAAGATCCTTGGTGCAGTGGAATTGTACTAGTTGTAAACGAAAAAGAAGTGGCGATTTTTGAAGAGTTATTAACTGAATATCCAATTCAAAAGGTTCAATCATTGACAGTTGGAGGCGATGAACGTCAACATAGCGTTTATAACGGCCTTAAAAGTCTAAAGCAGGCTCAGATGGTATTAATTCATGATGGCGCTCGACCATTTGTTCAACAAAACACAATCCATGAGTTAGTAGAAAAAGCTGCTAGTGATAAGGCTGCTGTACTGGCTGTTCCAGTAAAAGACACAATTAAGCGTGTGGAACAGGGGACTGTCATTGAAACAGTTGAGCGCTCTAGCTTGTGGGCTATTCAAACGCCGCAGGCTTTTCTTTTTGATGTAGTAATGGATGCACACGAAAAAGCAAAAACAAATGAATACTTAGGCACCGATGATGCAAGCTTAGTAGAAAAAGCAGGACAAAAAGTATCGATTGTAGAGGGAAATTACGATAATATAAAACTAACAACACCAGAAGATTTGTTATATGCAGAAGCTATATTAACAAAGCTAAACAGGACTGAAGGAGTGGAAAAATGAACATTCGAGTAGGACAAGGTTTCGACGTACATGAATTTGCAGAAGGAAGACCTTTAATCATCGGCGGTTTAGAAATTCCGTATGAAAAAGGATTATTAGGCCACTCAGATGCAGATGTGCTGTTACATACAATCGCAGATGCCTTATTAGGAGCGGCGGCTAAAGGAGATATCGGAAAGCATTTTCCGGATACAGACCCTGAATTTAAAGATGCTGATTCAGCAAAGCTTCTTCAACACGTATGGAAACTACTAAAAGATGAAGGTTATGAATTAAGCAATGTAGATTGCACGATTATCGCGCAAAAACCTAAAATGGCTCCTTACATTGAACCAATGAGAGAGCGTATTGCGCAGCTGTTAGAAGCAAGCATTTCTCAAATTAACGTCAAGGCAACAACAACAGAAAAGTTAGGTTTTACGGGACGTGAAGAAGGAATCGCTGCCCAAGCAGCCGTTTTAGTTTATCAAAAATAAAAACAGTTGACTTTGACAGATACCTATTTGGTGATAAAATTAGAACATGTCTAAAACATATAAATACATACTATAAGTAATATTAAATTGGAGGTCATCTTAGTTATGTCAAGCGAAGTAAGAGTTCGTTATGCCCCGAGTCCAACTGGACATCTTCATATAGGGAATGCAAGAACAGCACTATTTAATTATTTATTTGCACGAAATCAAAACGGTAAATTTATTATCCGTATTGAAGATACAGATCAAAAGCGTAATATCGAAGGCGGCGAAGAAAGTCAGCTGCGCTATTTAAAATGGTTAGGTATTGAATGGGATGAAAGTATCGACGTAGGCGGGGAGTACGGTCCTTACCGCCAGTCTGAACGTACGGAAATCTATCAAAAATATACGGAAGAACTTCTTGAAAAAGGATTAGCTTATCACTGTTACTGTACGTCAGAAGAGCTTGAAAAAGAGCGTGAAGAACAGCAGGCGAACAGTCAAATGCCGCGCTATTCAGGTAAGTGCCGTAACTTAACAGCTGAACAGCGTGCTGAACTAGAAGCAGAAGGCCGTGAGCCGAGCATTCGCTTCCGTGTTCCTAGTAACACAGAAATTAAGTGGAATGATATTGTCAAAGATGAAGTATCGTTTGAGTCTGAAGGCATTGGTGATTTCGTTATTGTGAAAAAAGACGGTACACCAACATATAACTACGCTGTAGCCATTGATGATTATCTAATGAAGATGACACATGTTCTACGCGGAGATGACCATATTTCCAATACACCGAAGCAAATTCTTGTGTATGAAGCTTTAGGTTGGACGCCTCCTGTATTTGGTCATATGACGTTAATCGTAAATGAAAATCGTCGCAAGCTAAGTAAACGTGATGAGTCAATCATTCAGTTTATCGAGCAATATAAAGAATTAGGCTACTTGCCAGAAGCACTATTTAATTTTATTACAATGCTTGGCTGGTCACCTGTGGGAGAAGAAGAAATTTTCTCTAAAGAACAGTTTATTGAAATTTTTGACCCAGCTCGTTTATCAAAATCTCCAGCACTATTTGATACAAGCAAATTACGTTGGATGAACAACCAATACATGAAACAATTGGATTTAGACGAGGTAGTAGCTTTATCAGTTCCTCACTTAGTGAAAGCTGGAAAAGTTGAAGAAACGCGCGATGCAGAAACAGAACAATGGGTACGTGACTTAGTCGCTCTATACCAAGAACAAATGAGCTTTGGCGCTGAGATTGTTGAACTTACTGAAATGTTCTTTAAGAAAGAAATTGATTACAGTGAAGAAGCAAAAGCAGTACTTGCTGAAGAGCAAGTACCAGAAGTGCTAAAAGCATTTGCTGAAGAGATTTCTTCTTTAGAAGAATTCAGCGCTGATGAGATTAAGGCAGCAACAAAAGCTGTACAAAAAGCAACAGGTCAAAAAGGTAAAAAACTATTTATGCCAATTCGTGTAGCAACAACAGGCGAAACACACGGTCCAGAGCTTCCAAAAGCTATTTCTCTTTTAGGGAAAGAAACAGTTCTAGCTCGTTTAGAAAGCATTTATAGTTAACAAATTTCTATTTTGCCCATATGATACAGTAATCAAATATGGATATCGTTGAGAAGGAAGAGTAGGCAAGTTCATTGCATATCAGAGAGGGTTATCACCGGCTGAAAGTAACCTATGACAAAACTTGTTGAAGTGCGCCTTTGAGTCTTTTGTTGAATGCTACTAAGTAAGTAGGCAAAAGCGGGTACTTTCACGTTATGAGAGAAGAGTTGGGATTGTTTGTTGATCCAAACAGAGTGGAACCGCGTATATACGTCTCTGTGTCATTTGACATAGGGACGTTTTTTTATACAATCAATGAGTAGATAGAGGAATAGCGGAATTGGGGTGAGATGATGCTAAAGTTGTTAAAGGAAGACATTGAGGCCATATTTGAACAAGATCCTGCAGCAAGAAGTTATATTGAAGTGATATTAACCTATTCGGGGTTGCATGCTATTTGGGCACATAGATTCGCTCACGGGCTTTTTAAAAGAAAGTGGTTTTTTCTGGCACGTGTAATCTCACAAATTAGCCGATTCTTCACAGGGATTGAAATTCATCCGGGTGCGAAAATTGGCCGCCGCTTTTTTATTGATCACGGAATGGGAATTGTTATTGGGGAAACGTGCGAAATTGGAGATAATGTAACCGTATATCAAGGAGTAACACTCGGAGGAACAGGGAAAGAAAAAGGAAAGCGTCACCCGACGATTGAAGACAATGTCTTAATTGCAACAGGTGCTAAAGTGCTAGGGTCGATTACGATTCATGCGCACTCTAAAATTGGAGCAGGCTCAGTTGTGTTAAATGACGTCCCAGAAAACTCAACGGTTGTTGGTATCCCTGGCCGAGTCGTCATTCAAAATGGCGTCCGGATTCCAAAAGATTTGAATCATCAAGATTTGCCAGATCCAGATGCAGAGCGTTTCAAACAGCTAGAGAAAGAAATTTTACATCTGCAAAATCAATTAAAGGAATTAAAAGAAGGGAAGATCCATCATGGCAATTAAGCTATATAACACGTTAACACGTCAAAAAGAGACGTTTGTACCGTTAGAAGAAAACAAAGTTAAAATGTATGTGTGCGGGCCAACTGTATATAACTATATTCATATTGGAAATGCGCGTCCTGCGATTGTATTTGATACGGTGCGCCGCTATTTAGAATTTAGAGGCTACGACGTAGAGTATGTTTCAAACTTCACAGATGTGGATGATAAATTAATTAAGGCAGCAAAAGAGTTAGGAGAAGATGTTCCAACGATTGCAAACCGCTTTATCGATGCCTACTTTGAAGATACATCAGCCCTTGGGTGCAAGCATGCCGATGTGCATCCACGCGTAACTGAAAATATGGATATCATTATTGAGTTCATTGATGAACTGGTGAAAAAAGGCTATGCGTATGAGTCAGAGGGCGACGTATACTATCGTACGCGTAAATTTGAAGGATACGGAAAATTATCACATCAGTCCATTGATGAATTGCAATCCGGTGCTCGCATCGAAGTTGGAGAAAAGAAAGAAGATCCATTAGACTTTACTCTTTGGAAAGCAACCAAAGATGGAGAGATTGCATGGGATAGCCCTTGGGGTCAAGGAAGACCAGGCTGGCATATTGAATGCTCGGCGATGGCACGCAAGTATTTAGGTGATACAATTGATATCCACGCAGGCGGCCAGGATTTAGCTTTCCCTCATCACGAAAATGAAATTGCTCAATCAGAAGCGCTCACTGGGAAATCGTTTGCGAAATACTGGCTTCATAACGGATATATCAATATTGATAATGAAAAGATGTCTAAATCACTAGGGAATTTCGTGTTAGTTCATGACATTATTAAAAAGCATGATCCTTCTCTACTTCGATTCTTTATTTTATCTGTTCACTATCGTCACCCAATTAACTATAACGAAGAAATTTTAGAGAATACGCGCAAAGGGTTTGATCGTCTGCAAACAGCTTACGGCAACTTAACTCACCGTCTAGAGGCAGCAACAAATCTTCAAGAAGATGCTTCAGAATGGTTCGAAAAGCTAAAAGAGCTCCGCGAAACCTTTGTTGAAGAGATGGATGATGATTTTAATACGGCAAATGCCATTTCTGTTCTGTTCGAGCTAGCAAAGCAAGCTAACTTGTATTTATTAGAACAAACAACGTCTACAGATGTAATTGAAGCCTTTATTAAAGAGTTTAAAGAACTAGGTGCTGCAATAGGCATTGCGTTTGGAGAAGCTGAACTTCTAGACGAAGAAATTGATCAATTGATCCAAGATCGTATTCAAGCTCGTAAAGATCGTAATTTCCAATTAGCAGATCAAATTCGAGATGAATTAAAGGCTAAAAATATTATTTTAGAAGATACGGCGCAAGGAACAAGATGGAAAAGAGGATAATAGCGTTATGAGCAGCAGTAAATTAGATGTAAAACAGCTAAATAGCTTAGCTCTTGCTTATATGGGTGATGCGGTGTTTGATTTACATGTTCGCCGCCACCTGCTGGTGTTAGGGACAGTGCGCCCTAACCAGCTTCATAATAAAGCTAAAAAATATGTATCAGCAAAAGCACAAGCACAAATCGTATATTATTTTAAAAATGAAAACTTTTTTACTGAAGAAGAAGAAGGTGTACTGCGCCGAGGACGCAATGCAAAGTCTGGTACAGTCCCTAAAAACACAGATGTGCAAACGTATCGCTACAGTACAGCATTTGAAGCGGTCGTAGGCTATTTGTATCTTTTAGGTGAAGAAGAAAGAATGATGGAACTTATTACTAAAGCTATCTCTTTCGTCGATGAAGGAGAGGGAGGAATGAATCATGGAACATGAATTTATCATTGGACGTAATCCGGTCCTAGAAGCCCTAAAGTCTGGGCGTGACATTAACAAACTATGGATTGCCGAAGGATCGCAAGGCGGTTCTATGGGGCAAATCACGCAGTTAGCAAAACGTAATGGTGTATTGGTGCAGTTTGTACCGAAAAAGAAAATTGAGCAAATGGTAGACGGTATTCATCAAGGAGTAGCTGCACAAGTTGCTGCTTATCAGTATGCAGAGTTAGATGATTTATTTAACTTAGCGGAAAAACGTAATGAAAGTCCGTTTTTCCTTCTGTTAGATGAGCTCGAAGATCCCCATAATTTAGGTTCTATTATGCGAACAGCCGATGCCGTTGGCGCACACGGTATCATTATTCCAAAGCGCCGTTCAGTTGGATTAACGGCCACTGTAGCAAAGGCGTCTACAGGAGCGATTGAACATATTCCTGTAGCAAGGGTAACAAACCTATCAAGGACGATTGATGAATTAAAAGATCGAGGCGTATGGATTGTTGGAACGGATGCGAAAGAAAGTGACGATTACCGCAACTTAGATGGAGGTATGCCGCTTACGTTAGTGATTGGAAGTGAAGGAAAAGGCATGAGTCGTTTGATTCGTGAAAAATGCGACTTTCTTGTACAGCTTCCAATGGTTGGGCATGTTACATCGTTAAATGCATCTGTAGCAGCTAGTCTTCTCATGTATGAGGTTTACCGAAAACGCCATCCTCTAGGTGAATAAAAATGGATATTCTACTGGTGGATGGTTATAACATGATAGGTGCGTGGCCCGACCTAAGAAAGCTTAGAGATAATGATTTAGCGGGTGCTCGAGACCTGTTAATTGAAAAGATGGCAGAGTATCAAGCATATATGGGGTATCGTGTCATTATTGTCTTCGATGCTCATATGGTCGAAGGAATTGAAAAGAAGGCAAAAAATCATAAGGTTGACGTTGTATTTACACGAGAAAATGAAACAGCGGATGAGTACATTGAAAAGCTAGCTCAAGAGCTAAACAATGTAAAGACACAGATTCATGTTGCTACATCTGATTTTACGGAGCAGTGGGCAATCTTTGGACAAGGTGCGCTTAGAATTTCTGCTCGAGAATTATACAACGAAATTGAGCAAATTGAGAAACATATTAATCTTGATGTGAAGTCTATTCAAAATCAAAAGCCAGCGGCACGCATTCAACTTTCCAATCAAGTAGCCGAAATTTTCGAAAAATGGCGCCGGGGACAGCGGTGAGGTTATTGACGGTACGGAATTAGCTACTGTATAATATTTCTATCTACTGTGCGGTCGGGGGGATCGATATGGGCGATACTTATGGGAGAAAACTGCATGCTCATTTCGAACAACAAGAGGATGAAACAGTTGTCGATCTTGTGCATAAAGGCGATATTGACGCATTAGAGTATTTGATTCATAAATACAAAAACTTTGTGCGAGCAAAGGCGCGGTCGTATTTTTTAATTGGGGCAGACCGTGAAGATATTGTACAAGAAGGTATGATAGGGTTATACAAGGCAATTAGAGATTTTAGAGAAGATAAGCTAACTTCGTTTAAAGCTTTTGCTGAACTTTGCATTACCAGGCAAATTATTACCGCTATTAAAACCGCAACAAGGCAAAAACATATTCCATTAAACTCTTATGTATCATTGGACAAGCCAATATATGATGAAGAGTCCGACCGAACCTTAATGGATGTTATTTCGGGGACAAAAGTAGCAAATCCAGAAGAGCTGCTCATTAATCGAGAGAAGTTTGATGATATTGAATTAAAGATGGCTGAACTGTTAAGTGATCTTGAGCGAAAAGTTCTCGTTCTTTATTTAGATGGTCAATCTTATCAAGAGATTTCAGAAGAGTTAAACCGCCACGTCAAATCCATCGATAATGCACTTCAGCGTGTGAAGAGGAAATTAGAGCGCTACCTCGAGATTCGTGAAATCACAATGTAGCCTTCTATCCTCATATTGACATGCTAAGAAAGTCTGTGATACTTTTTTATAGACATTATCACTCTATAGGTGGTTGACATTATGCGTAAAAAAGTTGTACTTGCGTGTGTGCAATGTGCTAGTCGTAACTATACGACTATGAAAAACACACAGCAAAACGAAGAGCGTTTAGAAATGAAGAAGTTTTGCAAAACGTGTAACGCACATACGATTCATCGTGAAACAAAGTAGATCAATAATCTGCACAGACTAATACCCCTTTTAATTTATTGGAGGTTACAAACATGAACCGTGTAGGAAATTTCTTGCGTGATGTTGGGCGTGAGATGAAGAAGGTAAGTTGGCCTAAAAAAAATGAGCTAACTCGTTATACAATTACTGTTATTTCTACAGTTGTATTTATGACACTCTTTTTTGTAGTAGTTGATTACGGAATTTCGTCACTTATTCGTTTAATCCCTTGAATAAATTGACTTAAATCATGGTATAATAAAGCTAAATTATGTTTTTTTCAGAAAAGCCCGGAGACGGGTTTTTTAATTTGCTTTAAGAATGATTGTGCTAGGAGTCAACTATTTTCCTAGTGCGTTGTCTGTGCAATAGATTAGGACATCTTATTTTATAGTGAGCTGGGAGGGAAGGACGTATAGTCCTCAGAAATGGAGAAAAATTGGTATGTAGTCCATACTTATTCTGGATATGAAAATAAAGTAAAAACAAATTTAGAAAAGCGCGTAGAAACAATGGGTATGCAAGATAAAATTTTCCGCGTTGTTGTTCCTGAAGAAGAAGAAAGAGAAATTAAGAACAACAAAGAAAAGATTACAAAGAAAAAAGTATTCCCAGGGTACGTGTTAGTTGAAATCATCATGACAGATGATTCATGGTATGTAGTTCGTAATACACCTGGAGTTACGGGCTTTGTAGGTTCAGCAGGTTCTGGATCAAAGCCAACTGCTCTTCTACCAGAAGAAGTAGAAATGATCTTAAAACAAATGGGCATGGACGAGCAGCATGCTGACTTTGACTTTGAACTAAAAGAAACAGTATTGGTTCAAGAAGGTCCGTTTGCAAACTTCGAAGGTACCATTGAAGAAATCGATACAGATAAACGTAAAGTTAAGGTTCATGTCGATATGTTCGGAAGACAAACGCCAGTAGAGCTAGACTTTACACAAATTGAAAAAATATAATCTGTAAGACCTTGCAATTCATGAAGTTTAATGTTAATATTTCATAAGTCAGTATGTCTCAAAACTAGAGACTAAAACAACTATTTCTTTATTTTATATATAAAGAACATTGAGTGGGAGGGCATCGCCCTATTACCACATCACGGACTTAAGGAGGTGTGTCTCGTGGCTAAAAAAGTAATTAAACTTGTTAAGTTACAAATTCCTGCAGGTAAAGCAAATCCAGCGCCACCAGTTGGTCCTGCATTAGGTCAAGCCGGTGTTAACATCATGGGTTTCTGTAAGGAGTTTAACGCTCGCACAGCTGATCAAGCTGGTCTTATCATTCCTGTTGAAATCACGGTATTTGAAGACCGTTCATTTACATTTATTACGAAAACTCCACCTGCTGCTGTACTACTTAAGAAAGCGGCTGGTATTGAGTCTGGTTCTGGTGAACCAAACCGTAATAAAGTTGCAACAGTCAAGCGTGACAAAGTGCGTGAGATTGCTGAAACTAAAATGCCTGACTTAAACGCTGCTAGCGTTGAATCTGCAATGCGCATGGTAGAAGGTACAGCGCGCAGTATGGGAATCGTAGTTGAAGACTAATTCCATTTGATTGGGTGTTAGAAGGTTGCGAGAAATGGAAGTTTTCCTATGCTCGCAACCTTTATTAGTGGGAGGTTATTCCGTTAAAACCACATAAGGAGGAAACAAAAATGGCTAAAAAAGGTAAAAAGTACGTTGAAGCTGCTAAGCTTGTAGATCGTACACAGACTTATTCAGTACAAGAAGCGATTGAATTAGTAAAGAAAACAAACACAACTAAATTTGATGCAACTGTAGAAGTAGCATTCCGTTTAGGAGTTGACCCTAAGAAAGCTGACCAACAAATTCGTGGTGCAGTAGTACTACCAAACGGTACAGGTAAAACTCAACGTGTATTAGTATTCGCTAAAGGCGAAAAAGCTAAAGAAGCTGAAGCTGCAGGCGCTGACTACGTTGGCGATGCTGACTACATCAACAAAATCCAACAAGGTTGGTTCGAGTTCGATGTAATCGTAGCTACTCCAGACATGATGGGTGAAGTTGGTAAACTTGGTCGTGTATTAGGACCTAAAGGTTTAATGCCAAACCCTAAAACTGGTACAGTAACATTTGATGTTCAAAAAGCAGTTAACGAAATCAAAGCTGGTAAAGTAGAATACCGTGTTGATAAAGCTGGTAACATCCACGTGCCAATCGGTAAAGTATCTTTCGAAGAGAGCAAGTTAGTTGAAAACTTCACTACAATCTTCGAAACTATGGTAAAAGCTAAGCCGGCAGCAGCAAAAGGCACATACATGAAGAACGTAGCTGTTACTTCAACAATGGGCCCTGGTATCAAAGTTGATACTGCTTCATTCTCTGCTTAATAAATTTGGAAATAAATCGGTGTTGACTTTTTGAAAGTCCCTGATTATAATAGATAATGTTGTTAAAAAGAATAACATTTGTACCGTAGACAGTAGGTGCTGCAAAGCTTAATTTCCTACCGAGGTGTGTGAGATAAATTAGTGAAACGTTATGGTTCGCTTACTACACCTCCATGTCTTTATTGTCATGGAGGTTTTTTATTGCACCTTGTCTGAGTGTACGGAAGGAAATCTACAGGAGGTGTAAAGATGAGCAACGTAATTGAACAAAAGAAACAAGTCGTAGACGAAATTGCTGAAAAACTTCAAGCGAGTAACTCAATAGTTGTCGTTGACTACCGTGGTTTGAATGTTGCTGAAGTTACTGAACTTCGTAAGCAATTACGTGAAGCAGGCATTGAGTTCAAAGTTTACAAAAACACTTTAACTCGCCGTGCTGTAGAAAAACTTGAACTAACAGATCTTAATGATGCGTTAGTAGGTCCAAATGCAATCGCATTTGGTGGAGAAGATGTTGTTGCTCCAGCTAAAATTTTAAACAACTTCGCTAAAGAACACGAAGCGTTAGAAATCAAAGCTGGTGTAATTGAAGGTAATGTTGCATCTGTTGAAGAAATTAAAGCACTTGCAGAACTACCATCTCGCGAAGGCTTACTTTCTATGTTGCTTAGCGTGCTTCAAGCTCCAATTCGCAACCTTGCTCTTGCTACAAAAGCTGTGGCAGATCAAAAAGAAGAACAAGGTGCATAATCTAGTCTGTTATATATAACACAATCACAAGGAGGAAATTAACAATGACTCAAGAACAAATCATTGAAGCAGTTAAAAATATGACTGTTTTAGAACTTAACGATTTAGTAAAAGCAATCGAAGAAGAATTTGGCGTAACTGCTGCTGCTCCTGTAGCTGTAGCTGGCGGTGCTGCTGGTGAAGCTGCTGCTGAGAAAACTGAATTTGACCTAGTACTTGAAAGTGCTGGCGGACAAAAAATCAAAGTTATCAAAGTAGTACGTGAAATCACTGGTCTTGGCTTAAAAGAAGCTAAAGAAATCGTTGATAACGCTCCAAAAGCTCTTAAAGAAGGTATTTCTAAAGAAGAAGCTGAAGAAGCAAAAGCTAAACTTGAAGAAGTTGGCGCTTCTGTAGAAGTTAAGTAATTATTGCTTAACAACTGATATAAAAAAGCTCGCTTGTACAAGCGAGCTTTTTTGCTTCTGTCATCCTTTTCATTTATAGTAAAGAAGAACATATTGATTAGGAGGTTCTATTTTGACAGAACATTATTTTTCTAATACACCATCGTCTGCAAGTAATGAAGAGCGCTTTTCATTTGAATTGAGAGGAACCTCTTTTTCATTTACGAGTGACAGCGGTGTTTTTTCAAAAAAAGAGATCGATTTTGGATCGCGCCTGTTAATTGAAACGTTTCAAATGCCTGAGAGTCCCGGCCCGCTTCTGGATGTTGGGTGCGGATATGGCCCGATTGGGTTGGCTCTTGCAAAAGAGGATAGCCAAAGAAACGTTCATATGGTCGATGTTAATGAACGTGCATTAGCACTAGCTCAAAAAAATGCTGAAGTTAATTCAGTATCAAATGTTTCAATCTATCAAAGCTCTTGCTATGAAAATGTGAAGGAAACGAATTTTGCAGCTATTCTTAGTAATCCGCCGATCCGTGCGGGTAAAAAAGTTGTTCATGAAATTCTAGAAAAGTCATTAGATCACCTTGCTGACCAAGGAGAACTTTGGATTGTGATTCAGAAAAAGCAAGGAGCGCCATCTGCTCTTGCGAAATTAGAATCTCTATTTAATGAAGTAGAAGTAGTAGAAAAGAAAAAAGGGTATTATATCATATGTGCTAAAAAATGTTGACTAATATTTTTTAGTATGTTAGCATTATAAAATGCCAATATATAAATATTCCATATAAGCTCGGGTTATACATAAAATAAAAGGTATAATTTTGAATTATATGGGAAAAACTAATAAAATCAATAGTACGTTTTTATGAAATTGTGGTTTTCTATTTAAAGAGACCATTTTTCTTTTGTTCAATAATAAACATATGGTTTATTATATATTTTGAATAATAACGCTTGATTTGAGGGGTGAATCAGTTGACAGGTCAACTAGTTCAGTATGGACGCCACCGCCAACGCAGAAGTTATGCTCGTATTAGTGAAGTTTTAGAGTTACCGAACTTAATCGAGATTCAAACGGCTTCATACCAATGGTTTTTAGATGAAGGTTTACGAGAAATGTTCCAAGATATTTCTCCAATTGATGATTTTACAGGTAACTTATCACTAGAATTTATTGATTACAGCTTAGGTGAGCCAAAGTATTCAGTAGGAGAGTCTAAAGAACGTGATGTAACTTATGCAGCACCTCTTCGTGTTAAGGTGCGGTTAATTAATAAAGAAACAGGTGAAGTAAAAGACCAAGATGTGTTCATGGGAGATTTCCCATTGATGACCGAAACAGGTACCTTTGTAATTAATGGTGCTGAGCGTGTTATCGTATCACAGTTGGTTCGTTCACCAAGTGTTTACTATAGTGGAAAGCTTGATAAAAACGGTAAAAAAGGATATACAGCAACTGTTATCCCTAACCGTGGTGCATGGCTAGAATATGAAACTGATGCAAAAGATGTAGTATACGTGCGTATTGATCGTACTCGTAAACTGCCAGTAACAGTGCTGTTACGCGCGCTAGGTTTCGGTTCTGACCAAGAGATTATCGATTTAATCGGTGATAATGAATACATCCGTAATACGCTTGAAAAAGATAATACGGAAACAACGGAAAAAGCGCTATTAGAAATCTATGAGCGTTTACGTCCGGGTGAACCACCGACAGTTGAGAATGCGAAGTCTCTATTAGTATCTCGCTTCTTTGATCCAAAACGATATGACTTAGCGAACGTAGGTCGCTATAAAATTAATAAAAAGCTTCATATCAAACATCGCTTATTTAATCAAAAGCTAGCTGAAACATTAGTTGATCCTGAAACAGGTGAAATTATTGCAGAAAAAGGCGCAATGATTGATCGCCGTCTGCTAGATCGCTTGATTCCGATGCTTGAAGGTGGAGTAAACTTCAAAACTTATAGTCCGGTTGGTGGAGTAGTAGAAGACGATGTTACATTACAATCTATTAAGATTTATGCGCCAAATGATCCAGAAGGTGAAAAAGTCATCACTGTATCAGGCAACGCTTATGTAACAGAAGAAGTTAAAAATATCACACCTGCTGATATTTTAGCATCAATCAGTTACTTCTTTAACTTGCTTCATCAAGTAGGAGACACAGATGATATCGACCACTTAGGTAACCGTCGTCTGCGTTCTGTAGGTGAATTGTTACAAAACCAATTCCGTATCGGTTTATCTCGTATGGAACGTGTTGTTCGTGAAAGAATGTCAATTCAAGACACGAATACAATCACACCTCAACAATTAATTAATATTCGTCCAGTTATTGCGGCGATTAAAGAGTTCTTTGGAAGTTCTCAATTATCACAGTTCATGGATCAAACGAATCCATTAGGCGAATTGACGCACAAACGTCGTCTTTCAGCTCTAGGACCTGGTGGTTTAACGCGTGAACGCGCTGGTTTCGAAGTGCGTGACGTTCACTACTCCCACTATGGCCGTATGTGTCCGATTGAAACGCCAGAGGGTCCGAATATCGGGTTAATCAACTCACTTTCTTCATATGCAAAAGTAAACAAATTCGGTTTCATCGAAACACCTTACCGTCGTATCGATCCTGAAACAGGTAAAGTGACAGAGCGAATTGACTACTTAACAGCTGATGAAGAAGATAACTATGTTGTAGCCCAAGCGAACGCTCGTCTAGGTGATGATGGTTCATTCTTAGATGAAAATGTCGTTGCACGTTTCCGTGGAGAAAACACGGTTATCCGTCGCGATCGTTTAGACTATATGGATGTATCACCAAAACAAGTTGTATCTGCCGCTACAGCATGTATCCCATTCTTAGAGAACGATGACTCTAACCGTGCATTAATGGGTGCGAACATGCAACGTCAAGCAGTACCTTTATTAAATCCTGAAGCACCAATCGTAGGTACAGGTATGGAATATGTATCTGGTAAAGACTCTGGTGCAGCCGTGATTTGTAAATACCCTGGCGTTGTAGAGCGCGTAGAAGCAAAACAAATTTTTGTTCGCCGCTATGAAGAAGTAGACGGACAAAAAGTTAAAGGTAACTTAGATCAATACAAATTATTAAAATTCGTTCGTTCTAACCAAGGTACTTGTTACAACCAGCGTCCAATTGTTTCAGTTGGCGACGAAGTAGTAAAAGGTGAGATCTTAGCCGACGGTCCTTCAATGGAAAAAGGTGAGCTTGCTTTAGGACGAAACGTAATGGTTGGTTTCATGACATGGGATGGTTACAACTATGAGGATGCCATCATCATGAGTGAACGCCTTGTGAAAGACGATGTATATACGTCTGTTCATATTGAAGAATATGAATCTGAGTCTCGTGATACGAAACTTGGACCTGAAGAAATTACGCGTGACATTCCAAACGTAGGTGAAGATGCGCTTCGCAACTTAGATGAGCGTGGAATCATCCGCATTGGTGCAGAAGTAAAAGATGGAGATCTTTTAGTTGGTAAAGTAACGCCAAAAGGTGTAACAGAACTAACAGCTGAAGAACGTCTTCTACACGCTATTTTCGGTGAAAAAGCGCGTGAAGTTCGTGATACTTCTCTTCGTGTACCGCACGGCGGCGGTGGAATTATCCTTGATGTTAAAGTCTTCAACCGTGAAGATGGCGACGAATTACCACCAGGTGTAAACCAATTAGTCCGTGTATACATTGTTCAGAAGCGTAAAATTTCTGAAGGTGACAAAATGGCCGGTCGTCACGGTAACAAAGGTGTAATTTCACGTATTTTACCGGAAGAAGATATGCCTTACCTACCAGACGGTACGCCAATTGACATCATGTTAAACCCATTAGGGGTACCATCTCGTATGAACATCGGTCAGGTGCTAGAGCTTCATTTAGGTATGGCTGCTCGTAAGCTTGGCATTCACGTTGCGTCTCCAGTATTTGATGGTGCGCGTGAGGAAGATGTTTGGGCAACAATCGAAGAAGCTGGCATGTCTCGTGATGCTAAAACAGTTCTATATGATGGTCGAACAGGTGAACCATTCGATAACCGTGTATCAGTAGGAATCATGTACATGATCAAACTTGCTCACATGGTAGACGATAAACTTCACGCTCGTTCTACTGGACCATACTCACTTGTTACACAACAACCACTTGGTGGTAAAGCGCAGTTCGGTGGACAGCGTTTTGGTGAGATGGAAGTATGGGCACTTGAAGCATACGGTGCTGCTTATACATTACAAGAGATCTTAACAGTGAAATCAGACGACGTAGTAGGTCGTGTGAAAACATACGAAGCAATTGTTAAAGGTGAAAACATTCCAGAACCTGGCATACCTGAATCGTTCAAAGTATTAATCAAAGAACTACAAAGTTTAGGTATGGATGTGAAGATGCTTTCTGCTGACGAGCAAGAAATTGATATCATGGACTCAGAAGAGGACCATGAGCAACCAACAGAATCAATTATTGCAGATAACGAAGAAAGCCTTTCTGAAGGACAAAAAGATCCTGTCACAAAAGAGTAAGGAATTACTTTCATATAAACGTTAAGGGAAAAAACCTGTAGATTAAAAGGGAGGTAGGCTCCTTGCTAGATGTAAATAACTTTGAGTATATGAAAATCGGTCTAGCTTCGCCAGATAAAATTCGTTCTTGGTCGTACGGTGAGGTAAAAAAACCTGAAACGATCAACTATCGTACGTTAAAACCTGAAAAAGACGGCTTATTCTGTGAGCGTATTTTTGGTCCACAAAAGGACTGGGAATGTCACTGCGGAAAATATAAGCGCGTTCGTTATAAAGGTGTTGTATGTGATCGTTGTGGCGTAGAAGTTACGCGCGCAAAAGTTCGTCGTGAACGCATGGGTCACATCGAACTAGCTGCACCTGTTTCACATATTTGGTACTTCAAAGGTATTCCTAGCCGCATGGGACTTGTCTTAGACATGTCCCCTCGTGCGCTAGAGGAAATCATTTATTTTGCTTCTTATGTAGTAACAGATGCTGGTGATACACCACTTGAAAAGAAACAGCTTTTATCAGAGAAAGAATACCGTGCGTATCGTGAGAAGTACGGACAAACTTTCCATGCAGCAATGGGTGCTGAAGCTGTTAAAAAATTATTGCATGACATCGATCTTGATAAAGAAGTAGATGCTTTGAAAGAAGAATTGAAAACTGCTCAAGGTCAACGTCGTACACGTGCTATTAAACGTTTAGAGGTACTAGAGGCTTTCCGTCATTCTGGTAACGAACCTTCTTGGATGATTTTAGACGTTCTACCGGTTATTCCGCCAGAACTTCGTCCAATGGTTCAATTAGATGGTGGACGCTTTGCTACGTCTGATCTAAATGATTTATATCGCCGTGTAATTAACCGTAACAACCGCTTAAAGCGTTTATTAGACCTTGGAGCTCCTAGCATTATCGTTCAAAACGAAAAGCGTATGCTTCAAGAAGCTGTAGATGCATTAATCGATAATGGTCGTCGTGGCCGTCCGGTAACAGGACCAGGTAACCGTCCATTAAAATCTCTTTCTCACATGTTAAAAGGTAAGCAAGGTCGCTTCCGTCAAAACTTATTAGGTAAACGTGTTGACTACTCTGGCCGTTCGGTAATCGTTGTAGGTCCGAACTTAAAGATGTATCAATGTGGTCTTCCAAAAGAAATGGCGTTAGAGCTTTTCAAACCTTTCGTAATGAAAGAGCTTGTTGAACGCGGTTTAGCTCATAACATCAAGAGTGCAAAACGTAAAATTGAACGTGTGCAACCTGAAGTATGGGACGTATTAGAATCGGTTATTAAAGAGCATCCAGTTCTTTTAAACCGTGCACCAACGCTACACAGACTAGGTATTCAAGCATTTGAACCTACGCTTGTAGAAGGTCGCGCTATTCGTCTTCATCCGCTTGTATGTACAGCATATAACGCTGACTTTGACGGTGACCAAATGGCGGTTCACGTTCCATTATCTGCGGAAGCACAAGCAGAAGCACGTATCTTAATGCTTGCTGCTCAAAATATCTTGAACCCTAAAGATGGTAAACCAGTTGTTACACCTTCACAGGATATGGTATTAGGTAACTACTACTTAACGCTTGAGCGTGAAGAGGCAGTTGGAGAAGGTATGGTGTTCAAGGATACAAATGAAGCACTATTAGCGTACCAAAACGGTTATGTGCATCTTCATACACGTGTAGGTGTGTATGCAGGTTCTTTAAACAACGAAACGTTTACAGAAGCACAAAATCAACAGTTGCTTGTTACAACGGTTGGTAAATTAGTTTTCAACGAAATTTTACCAAAATCGTTCCCATACATTAACGAACCAACAAGAGAAAACTTAGAAGTGAAAACTCCTGAGAAGTACTTTGTTGAAAAAGGTGCAGATGTGAAGGAATTCATCAAGAATCAACCGGCTATCGCACCGTTTAAGAAAAAAATCTTAGGTAATATTATCGCTGAAGTATTTAAACGTTTCAAAATTACTGAGACTTCTAAAATGCTTGACCGTATGAAAGACCTAGGTTTCAAATATTCTACTAAAGCTGGTATTACAGTTGGTGTAGCTGATATCGTGGTTTTAGGAGAAAAAGAAGTTATCTTAACAGAAGCGCAAGCTAAAGTAGATAACGTACTAAAACAATTCCGTCGCGGTTTAATTACTGAAGATGAGCGTTATGAGCGTGTTATCTCTGTATGGAGTAGCGCGAAAGACGTTATCCAAGGTAAATTAATGGCGTCATTAGACAAACGCAACCCAATCTTCATGATGAGTGACTCTGGTGCCCGTGGTAACGCATCTAACTTCACTCAGCTTGCAGGTATGCGTGGACTAATGGCCAACCCGTCCGGTCGTATCATTGAGTTACCAATCAAATCTAGTTTCCGTGAAGGTTTAACAGTATTAGAGTACTTTATCTCTACCCATGGTGCACGTAAAGGTCTTGCCGATACGGCTCTTAAAACAGCTGACTCAGGTTACCTTACTCGTCGTCTGGTTGACGTGGCACAAGACGTTATCGTACGTGATGACGACTGTGGTACAGACCGCGGTATTCTGGCTGTTGCAATCAAAGAAGGAACAGAAGAAATTGAGAAACTTGATGAGCGTCTAATTGGACGTTATGCAAGAAAAACACTACTTCACCCAGGAACAAACGAAGTGTTAGTGAAAGAAAACGAACTAATTACAGAAGACCTAGCTGAAACAATTGTGGATGCTGGTGTTGAAGAAGTATGGATTCGTTCTGCATTTACATGTAACACTCGCCACGGTGTATGTAAAAAATGTTACGGTCGTAACCTTGCAACTGGTTCAGAAGTTGAAGTGGGTGAGGCAGTTGGTATCATCGCTGCTCAATCTATCGGTGAGCCAGGTACACAGTTAACGATGCGTACATTCCATACAGGTGGGGTTGCTGGAGACGATATCACTCAAGGTTTACCGCGTATCCAAGAGATCTTCGAAGCGCGTAACCCTAAAGGTCAAGCCGTTATTTCTGAAATTGAAGGTACAATTGCCGGCATTTCTGAAGGACGCGATCGTCAGCACGAAATTACTGTTCAAGGAGAGATTGAAACTCGTTCTTACACAGCTCCGTACAGTGCACGCCTGAAAGTTATTGAAGGACAGCGCATTGCACGTGGTCAAGAATTAACGGAAGGTTCAATTGATCCTAAAGAATTACTAAAAGTAAAAGACATCACGGCTGTACAAGAGTACTTGCTTCGTGAGGTGCAAAAAGTATACCGTATGCAAGGGGTAGAAATTGGAGATAAACACGTAGAGGTAATGGTTCGCCAAATGCTTCGTAAAGTGCGTGTAATGGATTCAGGAGATACAGATGTATTACCAGGTTCATTACTTGATATTCACCAATTCACTGATGCAAATGAAAAAGTATTACTTGAAGGCAATCGTCCAGCGACAGGCCGTCCTGTATTACTTGGTATTACAAAAGCATCTCTTGAAACTGATTCCTTCTTATCTGCTGCGTCATTCCAAGAAACAACGCGTGTTCTTACGGATGCTGCAATCAAAGGAAAACGTGATGAGTTGCTTGGACTTAAAGAGAATGTTATCATTGGTAAGCTAGTTCCGGCTGGTACAGGTATGACGAGATATCGTAATGCTGAACCGATCAAAAACCAAGCTGAAGAAACGGTAACAATCGACTAATTATAAAATCATTACTCTAGAATGGATGTTTTTAAAAAAAACTACGAAACGTTAGTTGACATCCATTCTAGGGAATGATACTATATCAAAGGTGCTCCTATAAACTACCTGTTACTTTGGAGGATATGATAATGTCTTATGAAAAAGTATTACAGGCTGATCATATTATTGTAGGAACAAAGCAGACGGTGAAAGCATTAAAAAAAGGTACAGTAAAGGAAGTCATCATTGCTGAAGACGCTGATTTTTATGTCACATCCATTGTGGCAAAAACGGCACAGCAAGAAAACGTTCCGTATACGTATGTCCCTTCTATGCGAAAGCTTGGTCAAGCTTGTAGGATAGAAGTTAACGCTGCAACTGTTGCAATTATTAGTTAACACGTTTTTGAACTTTTAGTTTCAAAGACTTTGTTTTTTGCTAAAAAATGAACCACCTGGATGTGTGGTCTTACAAAAGGCGAAAGGAGGAAAAATTAAATGCCTACTATTAACCAATTAATCCGTAATGGTCGTGTGAGTAAAGGTAAAAAATCTGACTCACCTGCTTTAAACAGAGGTTACAACAGCTTCAAGAAAGCTCAAACTAACCAATCTTCTCCACAAAAACGTGGTGTATGTACACGTGTGGGTACTATGACACCGAAGAAACCGAACTCGGCTCTTCGTAAATATGCTCGTGTACGTTTAACAAACGGTATCGAGGTAACAGCTTATATCCCAGGTATTGGTCACAACTTACAAGAACACAGCGTGGTACTTATCCGCGGTGGACGTGTAAAAGATTTACCAGGGGTACGTTACCATATCGTACGTGGTGCACTTGATACTGCTGGTGTGGATGGCCGTATGCAAGGTCGTTCTAAATATGGTACTAAGCGACCAAAAGCAGCTAAAAAATAATAGCTTAACAATTAATAGATAAACTTTTAAAAGTGAAAGGAGGAAGTAGAATGCCACGTAAGGGACCTGTTGCAAAAAGAGACGTATTACCAGATCCGATTTACAATTCTAAGCTTGTATCTCGCTTAATCAACAAAATGATGCTTGATGGAAAGCGCGGTAAGTCACAAGCTATTCTTTATAGAGCATTCGATTTAGTACAAGAGCGCAGTGGTAAAGAAGCTATGGAAGTATTCGACCAAGCTCTTAAAAACATCATGCCTGTACTAGAAGTTAGAGCACGCCGTGTAGGGGGTTCTAACTACCAAGTTCCTGTAGAAGTACGTCCAGAGCGTCGTACTACTTTAGGTCTTCGTTGGTTAGTAAACTATGCTCGTCTTCGTGGAGAAAAAACGATGGAAGAGCGTTTAGCTAACGAAATCCTTGACGCAGCTAACAACACTGGTGCTGCAGTTAAGAAACGTGAAGATACTCACAAAATGGCAGAAGCTAATAAAGCATTTGCTCATTACCGTTGGTAATCTTTTAACGAAACTTTTAAAAAAACAAATTATAATATGGAAGGAGAAATACCTAAGATGGCAAGAGAGTTCTCCTTAGAAAACACTCGTAATATTGGGATCATGGCTCACATTGATGCTGGTAAAACAACAACAACTGAGCGTGTTCTTTATTATACTGGCCGTATCCATAAAATTGGTGAAACTCATGAAGGAGCTTCACAAATGGACTGGATGGAGCAAGAGCAAGAACGTGGTATCACTATCACGTCTGCTGCGACAACTGCTTCTTGGAAAGGTCACCGCGTTAACATCATCGATACTCCTGGACACGTAGACTTCACTGTTGAAGTTGAGCGTTCATTACGTGTACTTGATGGCGCTGTGGCAGTTCTTGATGCTCAATCTGGTGTTGAGCCTCAAACAGAAACAGTATGGCGTCAAGCGACTACGTACGGTGTTCCCCGTGTCGTATTCGTTAACAAAATGGACAAAATTGGTGCTGACTTCTTGTACTCTGTAAAAACGATCCACGATCGTTTAGGTGCAAATGCTCACCCAATTCAGTTGCCAATCGGTGCTGAAGATGACTTCGAAGCAATCATTGACCTTGTGGAAATGAAAGCATACTTCTACGAAGATGACTTAGGTACTCGTTCAGAATCTCGTGAAATTCCTGAGGAATACAAAGAGCAAGCTGAAGAATACCGTGCAAGCCTAGTAGAAGCTGTTGCAGAACTTGACGAAGAATTAATGATGAAGTACTTAGACGAAGGCGAGCTTACAGTTGAAGAACTAAAAGCTGGTATCCGTAAAGGTACTTGTGACGTTGAATTCTACCCAGTTATCTGTGGTTCAGCATTCAAAAACAAAGGTGTACAATTAATGCTAGATGCGGTAATTGATTACCTACCATCTCCAGTTGATGTACCAGCAATCCAAGGTATCGTACCTGACACAGAAGAAGAAGTTACGCGTGAGTCTAGCGATAACGCTCCTTTCTCAGCATTAGCGTTCAAAGTTATGACGGACCCTTATGTTGGTAAATTAACGTTCTTCCGTGTGTACTCTGGTGTACTAAGCTCTGGTTCATACATCAAAAACTCTACAAAAGGTAAGCGTGAGCGTGTAGGTCGTATCCTACAAATGCATGCTAACTCTCGTGAAGAGATTTCTGAAGTATACGCTGGAGATATCGCGGCAGCTGTAGGATTAAAAGATACTTCTACTGGTGATACTCTATGTGACGAAAAGAGTCTTGTAATTCTTGAGTCTATGGAATTCCCAGAGCCAGTTATCTCTTTATCTGTTGAGCCAAAATCAAAAGCTGACCAAGATAAAATGACGACAGCTCTTCAAAAGTTACAAGAAGAAGATCCAACTTTCCGTGCGGAAACTAATACAGAGACTGGTCAAATCATCATCTCTGGTATGGGTGAGCTTCACCTTGATATCATCGTTGACCGTATGCGTCGCGAATTCAAAGTAGAAGCAAACGTTGGTGCTCCTCAAGTAGCTTACCGTGAAACTTTCCGCGCTGGTGCGAAAGTTGAAGGTAAATTCGCTCGTCAATCTGGTGGTCGTGGACAATTCGGTCACGTTTGGATTGAGTTCGAACCTAACGAAGAAGGAAAAGGCTTTGAATTTGAGAACAAAATCGTTGGTGGTGTAGTTCCACGTGAATACATCCCTGCAGTTCAAGCTGGTCTTGAAGATGCATTACAAAACGGTGTTCTTGCTGGTTATCCATTAATCGATATCAAAGCTGCTTTAGTTGATGGATCTTACCATGACGTTGACTCAAGTGAGATGGCGTTTAAAATTGCCGCTTCTATGGCTCTTAAAAACGCAGTATCAAAATGTAACCCAGCTATCCTTGAACCAATGATGAAGGTTGAAGTTGTTATCCCTGACGAATACTTAGGAGATATCATGGGTGACGTTACGTCTCGTCGTGGACGTGTAGAAGGTATGGAAGCACGCGGTAACGCTCAAGTTGTACGTGCATTCGTTCCACTTTCTGAAATGTTTGGTTATGCAACTGCATTACGTTCAAACACTCAAGGTCGCGGAACATATTCTATGCACTTCGATCACTACGAAGAAGTTCCTAAATCAATTTCAGAAGAAATTATTAAAAAAAATAAAGGTGAATAATTGATTTTCACTCTTTATTGAAGTATAACTACTTATGTACGCTGTGAAAGTGGAGCTCATTCCCTTTCACGGCCTCATAAAACATAAACTACATGAATTTTAAGGAGGATTTTCGAATGGCTAAGGAAAAATTCGACCGTTCAAAAACACATGCCAATATCGGTACAATTGGTCACGTTGACCATGGTAAAACAACTTTAACAGCTGCTATCACTACTGTTCTTGCTAAGAAAAGTGGTAAAGGTGCAGCAATGGCTTACGACATGATCGACGCTGCTCCAGAAGAGCGCGAGCGTGGAATCACAATCTCAACTGCACACGTTGAGTATGAAACTGACACTCGTCACTATGCACACGTTGACTGCCCAGGACATGCTGACTATGTTAAAAACATGATCACTGGTGCTGCTCAAATGGATGGCGGTATCTTAGTAGTATCTGCTGCTGATGGTCCAATGCCACAAACTCGTGAGCACATCCTTCTTTCTCGTCAAGTAGGTGTACCTTACCTAGTTGTATTCTTAAACAAATGTGACATGGTAGACGACGAAGAGCTACTTGAATTAGTAGAAATGGAAGTACGTGACCTTCTTTCTGAATACGACTTCCCTGGTGACGATGTACCAGTAATCAAAGGTTCTGCTCTTAAAGCTCTTGAAGGCGAAGCTGATTGGGAAGCTAAAATCATCGAGCTTATGGACGCTGTTGATGAGTACATCCCAACTCCAGAACGTGACACTGAAAAACCATTCATGATGCCAGTTGAGGACGTATTCTCAATCACTGGTCGTGGTACAGTTGCTACAGGTCGTGTAGAGCGTGGACAAGTTAAAGTTGGTGACGTTATCGACATCATCGGTTTAACTGAAGAGCCAAAATCTACTACTGTAACAGGTGTAGAAATGTTCCGTAAGCTTCTTGACTATGCTGAAGCTGGCGACAACATCGGTGCTTTACTTCGTGGTGTAGCACGTGAAGAAATCCAACGTGGACAAGTATTAGCTAAACCAGGCTCAATCACTCCACACACTAAATTTACTGCTGAAGTATACGTTCTTTCTAAAGACGAAGGTGGACGTCACACTCCATTCTTCACAAACTACCGTCCACAGTTCTACTTCCGTACAACTGATGTAACTGGTATTTGTAACTTACCTGAAGGCGTAGAAATGGTAATGCCTGGCGACAACATCGAAATGACTGTTGAACTTATCGCTCCAATCGCGATTGAAGAAGGTACTAAATTCTCAATCCGTGAAGGTGGACGTACAGTAGGCGCTGGCGTTGTAGCTAAAATCAGCGAGTAATTTCTCGTTTCAGTAAAGGGAGTAGGGTAACCTACTCCTTTTTTATTTGGTGATAAAAGGTAAAGATAGTTTTTACTATTACACTTGCAAAATGATCTCCTTTTATATATAATGAAAAAAGTGTGCGACACATAAAAAAGTTTTTTAACTTTATTGTTGCAATATGAACCCATTTTTAGTATAATAAAAATGTTGGTCTTTGACTGCGATGATGCGGAAGGTTGCCGACACACCCGGCCGCTTTGCCATGGCGAGTGTGGGGAAATTTCCGCGGAGAATGTCTATTGTAAAATAGGCGAAAAAGGAGGGAAAATAATGGCAAAAGAAAAAATTCGCATTCGTTTAAAAGCATATGATCACAGAATTCTTGATCAATCTGCTGAGAAAATCGTAGAAACTGCAAAACGTTCTGGTGCGGCTGTATCTGGTCCGATTCCATTACCGACTGAAAAATCAATTTATACAATTCTACGTGCAGTACACAAATATAAAGATTCTCGTGAGCAGTTCGAAATGCGCACGCATAAACGCTTAATTGATATCGTGAATCCAACACCACAAACTGTTGATTCATTAATGCGTTTAGACTTACCATCTGGTGTAGATATCGAAATTAAACTTTAATTTAAAATAAAGAATGAAAAGATACTTAGGAGGTGTGACTAATGGCCAAAGGAATCTTAGGAAGAAAGATCGGTATGACTCAAGTATTTGCTGAAAATGGTGACTTGATCCCAGTAACAGTAATTGAAGCTTCTGCTAACGTAGTTCTTCAAGTTAAAAACGCTGAGACAGACGGTTACGAAGCAATCCAATTAGGTTTCGAAGATATCCGTGAAAAACTATCTAACAAACCTGCAAAAGGACATGCTACTAAAGCTAATACTGCTCCTAAGCGCTTCATCCGTGAGTTACGCGGTGTGGACGCTTCAGCATATGAAGTTGGTCAAGAAGTCAAGGTTGATATTTTCGCAGAAGGCGATGTAATTGATGTAACAGGAATCTCAAAAGGTAAAGGTTTCCAAGGTGCTATTAAACGCCACGGACAATCTCGCGGACCTATGTCTCATGGTTCTCGCTACCACCGTCGCCCAGGTTCAATGGGTCCTGTAGCTCCAAACCGCGTATTTAAAGGTAAATTATTACCAGGACGCATGGGTGGAGAGCGCATCACTGTGCAAAACTTATCAATCGTTAAAGTTGACGCAGAACGCAATCTTTTATTAGTAAAAGGTAACGTGCCAGGAGCTAGAAAATCTCTAGTTACTGTTAAATCTGCAGTTAAATCTAAATAATAATTCTTCGAGAAAGGAGGAATAACCAATGCCAAAAGTAGCATTGTTTAACCAAAACGGTGAAAACGTTGGAGAGATCGAACTTCAAGATGCCGTTTTCGGTATCGAACCAAACAACAAAGTACTTTTCGACGCGATCGTAATGCAACGCGCATCTCAACGTCAAGGTACTTCTAAAGTTAAAAATCGTTCTGAAGTAAGAGGCGGTGGCCGTAAGCCATGGCGTCAAAAAGGTACTGGTCGTGCTCGTCAAGGATCTATCCGTTCTCCACAATGGCGTGGTGGTGGCGTAGTATTTGGTCCAGTTCCAAGAAGCTATAGCTACAAATTACCTAAAAAAGTTCGTCGTTTAGCAATTAAGTCTGCATTATCAACTAAAGCTCAAGATAACAGCATCGTTGTTCTTGAAGCTCTTTCTTTTGACGCTCCAAAAACAAAAGAAATGGTAGCAGTTCTTAAAAACCTAACAGTAGAACGCAAAGCATTAGTAGTAACTGCTGATCTTAACGAAAATGTTGCACTTTCAGCACGTAATATTCCTGGTGTAACAGTTGTTGCAGCTAATGGTTTAAGCGTATTAGACGTTATGAACCATGATAAGCTTGTAATCACTAAAGACGCAGTTGAAAAAGTAGAGGAGGTGCTTGCATAATGAAAGATCCTCGTGATATTATTAAGCGCCCCGTAATTACAGAACGTTCAACAGACTTAATGGCTGAGAAAAAATATACGTTTGATGTTGATGTAAAAGCTAATAAAACTGAGGTTAAAGATGCTATCGAAAAAATCTTTGACGTAAAAGTTGAAAAAGTAAACATCATGAACTACAAAGGTAAATTCAAGCGTGTAGGTCGCTACAGTGGTCTTACTAACCGTCGTCGTAAAGCGGTAGTAACACTAACTCAAGAGAGCAACGAAATCGAATTCTTCGAAGCTTAAGATTACTAGAGAAGGAGGGAAATTGAGATGGCGATTAAAAAGTATAAACCAACCTCAAATGGTCGTCGTGGTATGTCAGTTTCTGATTTCGCTGAAATTACTACTGACAAACCAGAAAAATCGTTACTTGCACCTGTCAAGAGAAAAGGTGGTCGTAACAACCAAGGTAAATTGACTGTTCGTCACCAAGGTGGTGGGCACAAGCGTCAATACCGTATCATCGATTTTAAACGCGATAAAGATGGAATACCTGGACGCGTTGCTACAATCGAATATGATCCAAACCGTTCAGCTAACATCGCATTAATTCATTATGCTGATGGTGAAAAACGTTACATCCTTGCTCCTAAAAACCTAAAAGTAGGTTTAGAAGTTATGTCAGGTCCTGAAGCTGACATTAAAGTAGGTAACGCGCTTCCTTTAGCTAACATCCCTGTTGGTACAGTAGTACACAACATCGAATTGAAACCTGGTAAAGGTGGACAATTAGTTCGTTCTGCAGGTACATCTGCTCAAGTACTTGGTAAAGAAGGTAAATACGTATTAGTACGTTTAACTTCTGGTGAAGTACGCATGATCCTTGCAACTTGTCGTGCAACTGTAGGTCAAGTTGGTAACGAACAACACGAGTTAATCAACATCGGTAAAGCCGGTCGTTCTCGTTGGTTAGGTATTCGTCCAACTGTACGTGGTTCTGTAATGAACCCTAACGATCACCCACACGGTGGTGGTGAAGGACGTTCTCCAATCGGACGTAAGTCTCCAATGAGTCCATGGGGTAAACCAACACTTGGTTACAAAACTCGTAAGAAGAAAAACAAATCCGATAAATTTATCGTTCGTCGTCGTAAAAAATAACGGGATTGAGCTACGGTTCAAACGAACCGTAGGACAATCACGAAGGGAGGTTCATTTATGGGTCGCAGCTTAAAGAAAGGACCTTTTGTAGATGACCATTTAATCAACAAAATTGAGAAGTTAAACGAAACTGACAGCAAGCAAGTAGTAAAAACTTGGTCTCGTCGTTCAACTATCTTCCCTCAGTTCATTGGTCATACAATTGCTGTATATGACGGTCGTAAACATGTACCAGTTTATGTTACTGAAGACATGGTAGGTCACAAACTTGGTGAATTCGCACCATCTCGTACTTACAAAGGTCACGCAAGTGATGATAAGAAAACAAGACGCTAATATGAGAGGAGGCTTTTAAATGCAAGCTAAAGCTGTCGCGAGAACAGTACGTATTGCTCCTCGTAAAGTTCGTTTAGTTGTAGATTTAATTCGAGGTAAGCAAGTGGGTGAAGCGCTAGCAGTGCTACTTCACACGCCAAAGGCTGCTTCTCCAGTCGTTGAGAAAGTATTAAAATCTGCTATTGCCAATGCAGAACACAATTATGAAATGGACGCTAACAATTTAGTTATTACTGACGCTTTTGTTAACGAAGGTCCAACTTTAAAACGTTTCCGTCCACGCGCTATGGGACGTGCAAGCCAAATTAACAAGCGCACAAGCCACATCACAATCGTGGTATCAGAAAAGAAGGAGGGATAATTCATGGGTCAAAAGGTAAATCCGGTCGGTCTTCGCGTCGGTGTCATCCGTGATTGGGAATCAAGATGGTTCGCTGGCAAAGACTACGCTGACTTATTACATGAAGACTTAAAAGTACGTGAATATATCGCTAAACGTTTAAACGATGCAGCTGTTTCTAAAGTTGAAATCGAACGCGCTGCTAACCGCTTAAACGTAACGATCCACACTGCAAAACCTGGTATGGTAATTGGTAAAGGTGGTACTGAAGTAGAATCACTTCGTAAAGCTCTTAACCAATTAACAGGCAAGCGTGTACACATTAACATCCTTGAAATTAAACGAGCAGATTTAGATGCTAAACTAGTAGCTGAAAACATCGCTCGCCAACTTGAGAACCGTGTATCATTCCGTCGTGCTCAAAAGCAAGCTATCCAACGTAGTATGCGTGCTGGCGCACAAGGTATCAAAACAATGGTATCTGGTCGTTTAGGCGGAGCTGATATTGCTCGTTCTGAATATTACAGTGAAGGTACAGTTCCACTTCATACACTTCGCGCTGATATTGACTATGCTCACGCTGAAGCAGATACTACTTATGGTAAACTTGGTGTGAAAGTATGGATCTATCGTGGAGAGGTTCTTCCTACTAAAAAGAAAACTGAGGAAGGAGGAAAATAATTATGTTATTACCAAAACGCGTTAAATATCGTCGCGAACATCGCGGAAAAATGCGTGGACGCGCTAAAGGTGGTACGGAAGTACATTTCGGTGAATTCGGTTTACAAGCTACTGAAGCTTCTTGGATTACAAACCGTCAAATCGAAGCTGCTCGTATCGCAATGACTCGTTACATGAAACGTGGCGGTAAAGTATGGATTAAAATTTTCCCTTCTAAACCTTATACTGCTAAGCCTCTAGAAGTCCGAATGGGTTCTGGTAAAGGTGCTCCTGAAGGTTGGGTAGCAGTTGTTAAACCTGGAAAAGTAATGTTTGAAATTTCAGGTGTATCTGAAGAGGTTGCACGTGAAGCTTTACGTTTAGCTGCACACAAGCTACCTGTAAAATGTAAGTTTGTAAAACGTGAAGAAATTGGTGGTGATTCTAATGAAAGCTAATGAAATTCGTGACCTTACCACTGCTGAAATTGAACAAAAAGTTAAGGCTTTAAAAGAAGAGTTGTTTAACCTTCGTTTCCAATTAGCGACTGGACAATTAGAGAATACTACTCGTATTCGCGAAGTGCGCAAATCGATCGCTCGTATGAAAACTGTAGTTCGTGAAAGAGAGATTGCTGCTAATAAATAATTAAGTCTGAGAGGAGGCTTTCAGAATGAGTGAACGCAACCAACGTAAAGTTTACACTGGCCGCGTAGTTTCTGACAAAATGGATAAGACTGTTACTGTTCTTGTTGAAACTTACAAAAAGCATTCGCTTTATGGCAAGCGTGTAAAATACTCAAAGAAATTCAAAGCTCACGATGAAAACAATACAGCTCAACTAGGCGATATCGTGAAGATCATGGAAACTCGTCCGTTATCAGCTACTAAACGTTTCCGTCTAGTAGAAGTTGTAGAAAAAGCTGTTATCATCTAATAGTTAAGATAGATCGGATAAGAATGATTCATCCGAAGGGAGGTTTCGTACATGATTCAACAAGAATCTCGTTTAAAAGTTGCAGACAACTCTGGTGCACGTGAGGTACTTACTATTAAAGTACTTGGTGGTTCAGGTCGTAAGACAGCAAACATTGGTGATGTTATCGTTTGTACGGTGAAACAAGCAACACCAGGAGGCGTTGTTAAAAAAGGTGACGTTGTTAAAGCTGTTGTTGTACGTACAAAAAGTGGTGTTCGCCGTACTGACGGTTCTTACATCCGTTTCGACGAAAATGCTTGCGTAATCATCCGTGACGACAAAGGACCACGTGGTACTCGTATCTTCGGACCAGTTGCTCGTGAATTACGTGATAACAACTTCATGAAGATCGTATCATTGGCTCCAGAAGTTATCTAATTGATATATAGAACAAATACAAAATGCCTTTTAAGGAGGTGCGAATAGGATGCATGTTAAAAAGGGCGACAAAGTAGTGGTTATCTCTGGTAAAGACAAAGGTAAGCAAGGTGAAGTACTTGCAGCTTTCCCAAAGAAAGACCGTGTACTTGTTGAAGGCGTGAACGTTGTGAAAAAACACTCTAAACCTTCTCAAGTAAATCCACAAGGTGGAATCGTTAGCCAAGAGGCACCTATCCACGTATCAAACGTAATGCCGTTGGATCCTAAATCTGGTGAGCCAACTCGTGTTGGGTACCAAGTTATCGATGGCAAAAAGGTACGTGTAGCAAAAAAATCTGGTGAAACTTTAGATAAATAATTAATGAAATGTGAAGGGAGGTTTAGTTCACATGAACCGTCTTAAAGAGAAATTTACAAAAGAGATTACTCCTGCTCTAGTTAGCAAGTTTAATTATGAATCTGTAATGCAAGTGCCAAAAATCGACAAGATCGTAATCAACATGGGTATCGGTGATGCTGTTTCTAACTCAAAAGCTTTAGATAACGCTGTTGAAGAACTAGCTGAAATCACTGGTCAAAAACCTGTTGTAACTCGTGCGAAAAAATCTATCGCTGGTTTCCGTCTTCGTGAAGGTATGCCAATCGGTGCGAAAGTTACTTTACGCGGCGAGCGTATGTACGAATTCTTCGATAAATTAGTATCAGTATCACTTCCACGTGTGCGCGATTTCCGTGGTGTATCTAAAAAAGCATTTGATGGTCGTGGAAACTACACGTTAGGTGTTAAAGAACAATTGATCTTCCCAGAGATCGATTATGATAAAGTAACTAAAGTTCGTGGTATGGATATCGTTATTGTTACAACAGCAAACACTGATGAAGAAGCTCGTGAGCTTTTAACTCAGTTCGGTATGCCATTCCAGAAGTAATAACTGCCAACGTTAAGCAGAGGAGGCGAAAATGTGGCTAAAAAATCAATGATTGCGAAGCAAAAACGCCAGCAAAAATTCCAAGTACAAGAGTATACACGTTGCGAACGTTGTGGACGTCCACACTCAGTACTACGTAAATTCAAGCTTTGCCGTATTTGTTTCCGTGAGCTTGCTTATAAAGGTCAAATTCCTGGTGTTAAAAAAGCTAGTTGGTAAAACCCAAGTTTGGGAAGGAGGTAAATTAATATGGTAATGACTGATCCTATTGCAGATTTACTAACTCGTATCCGCAATGCGAACATGGTTCGTCATGAGAAAATTGAAGTTCCTGCTTCTAACATTAAGAAGCAAATTGCAGAAATCCTTAAGCGTGAGGGTTTCGTACGTGATGTAGAATACATCGAAGACAACAAACAAGGTATTATCCGTATCTTCTTAAAATACGGTTCAAATAACGAACGTGTAATTACAGGCTTAAAACGTATCAGTAAACCTGGTCTACGTGTTTATGCAAAAACTAACGAAGTACCACGTGTACTTAACGGTTTAGGTATCGCAATCGTTTCTACTTCTCAAGGTGTTTTAACTGACAAAGAAGCTCGTCAAAAGCAAACTGGTGGAGAAGTATTAGCGTACGTTTGGTAATAAGTTTTAAATGTGAATGGAGGTGTAACTATGTCACGTGTTGGTAAAAAGCCTTTAGAACTTCCAGCAGGTGTTACAGTTACGAACGAGAGCAACACTGTAACTGTAAAAGGACCAAAGGGTGAATTAACTCGTACATTCCACCCTGAAATCGAAATTAAAGTTGAAGACAACGTATTAGTTGTTAATCGTCCTAGTGACAATAAAGAGCACCGCGCTCTTCATGGAACTACTCGTAGCCTTTTAGGTAACATGGTTGAAGGTGTTACTAAAGGATTCGAACGTGGTTTAGAATTAGTCGGTGTAGGTTACCGTGCACAAAAATCTGGTAGCAAATTAGTATTGAGCGTTGGATACTCTCACCCAGTTGAGATTACTCCTGAAACAGGAATTGAAATCGAAGTTCCTTCTCAAACTAAGATCGTTATTAAAGGTATTGATAAAGAACGCGTAGGTGCATTAGCTGCAAATATTCGTGACGTTCGTCCACCAGAGCCTTACAAAGGTAAAGGTATTCGTTACGAAGGCGAATATGTACGTCGTAAAGAAGGTAAAACTGCTAAGAAGTAATGCCGGTTAGGTAAAAGAAAGGAGTGCCCGAAATGATCACGAAGCTTGATAAAAACAAAGTTCGTAAAAAAAGACATGCTCGTGTTCGTGCGAAGTTATCTGGAACTGCAACTCGTCCGCGTTTAAACGTGTTCCGTTCTAATCAACATATTTACGCACAAGTTATCGACGATTTAAATTCAGTAACAATCGCAAGTGCTTCAACGTTAGATAAAGACCTGACTTTAGAAAGCACTGGTAACACTGAAGCTGCTATCAAAGTTGGCGAATTAG
This sequence comes from Priestia megaterium, assembly GCF_009497655.1. Lineage (NCBI taxonomy): Bacteria > Bacillati > Bacillota > Bacilli > Caryophanales > Bacillaceae > Priestia > Priestia megaterium. Next base: position 125,276 of record NZ_CP023317.1, read on the forward strand.
TCGCTAAACGCGCAGTAGAAAAAGGTGTAAACGAAGTAGTATTCGACCGTGGCGGTTATTTATATCATGGCCGTGTTAAAGCATTAGCTGACGCTGCTCGTGAAGCTGGATTACAATTCTAATTGTAAAAGGAGGGAAAATCATGCGTCGTATTGATCCAAATAAATTAGAGCTTGAAGAACGTGTTGTTACCGTTAACCGCGTAGCTAAAGTTGTGAAAGGTGGACGTCGTTTCCGCTTCGCTGCATTAGTTGTAGTTGGTGACAAAAACGGTCACGTTGGATTCGGTACTGGTAAAGCACAAGAGGTACCAGATGCAATCCGTAAAGCAATTGAAGATGCGAAGAAAAACTTAATTACTGTACCTATGGTTGGTACAACTATTCCACACGAAATCCTTGGACAATTTGGTGCAGGTCAAATTTTCTTAAAACCTGCTTCTGAAGGTACAGGAGTTATCGCTGGTGGCCCAGTTCGTGCGGTACTAGAATTGGGTGGAGTAAGTGATATTCTATCTAAATCTTTAGGTTCAAACACTCCAATCAACATGGTACGTGCAACTCTTAACGGTTTAGCTAACCTAAAACGTGCTGAAGATGTTGCAAAACTACGTGGCAAGACTGTAGAAGAACTGTTAGGATAAGGGAGGGATATGGAATGGCAAACAAACTAGCAATTACCCTTACTCGTAGCGTAATTGGTCGTCCAGAAGATCAACGTGTAACTGTTCGTACACTTGGCCTACGTAAGTTAAATCAAACTGTCGTTCAAGACGATAATCCTGCAATTCGCGGAATGATTAACAAAGTAGCTCACCTTGTTACAGTAAAAGAGCAATAAGTATAAATTGTCACTCTAAGGAGGTGCTCCGGAATGAAACTTCATGAATTGAAACCAGCTGAAGGTTCACGTAAAGTACGTAACCGTGTAGGTCGTGGTACTGGTTCAGGTAACGGAAAGACTTCAGGTAAAGGTCACAAAGGGCAAAACGCTCGCTCTGGCGGTGGCGTAAGACCTGGCTTCGAAGGTGGTCAAACTCCTTTATTCCGTCGTCTTCCAAAACGTGGGTTCACTAATATCAATCGCAAAGAATACGCGATCGTTAATTTAGAAGCTCTTAACCGTTTTGAAGATGGAACTGAAGTAACACCAGAATTATTAATCGAAACTGGTTTAGTAAGCAAAGCAAAAGCTGGCGTTAAAGTACTAGGAAACGGTACATTAAACTCTAAGCTAACTGTTAAAGCTGCTAAATTCTCTTCAACTGCTAAAGAAGCTATCGAAGCTGCTGGCGGTACAGTTGAGGTGATCTAATGTTTCAAACAATCTCCAATTTAATGCGCGTGCGTGAAATAAGACAAAAAATCTTTTTCACTTTGTTAATGTTAATTGTCTTCCGAATTGGTACATTTATTCCTGTACCAAGTGTTAATACGGATGTACTAAAATTGCAAGATGGGTTAAATGTATTCGGAGTTCTGAATACATTTGGCGGCGGCGCGTTAAAAAACTTTTCCATTCTTGCTATGGGCATTATGCCTTATATTACAGCATCCATCATCGTCCAATTATTGCAGATGGATGTTGTACCTAAGTTTACAGAATGGTCAAAGCAGGGAGATGTTGGGCGCCGTAAATTAGCTCAAGTAACTCGTTATGGAACAATTGTGCTTGGATTTATCCAGGCTTTAGGTATGTCTATAGGATTCAACAATATTTCGGGCGGACAATTGATCGCTAATCCAGGAATTTCTACGTATCTTCTAATTGCTACAGTGTTAACGGCAGGTACTGCCTTCTTAATGTGGTTAGGAGAACAGATTACTGCAAAAGGCGTAGGTAATGGTATTTCTATCATTATCTTTGCTGGGATTGCAGCTGGTATTCCGACAACATTAAATCAAATTTATGCACAGCAATTTGAAGACGTTGGGGATCAATTATTCATTCGTATCGTAACGGTAGTTTTAATTGCGATTGCAGTTTTAGCTATTATTGTTGGGGTTATTTACTTCCAACAAGCGCTACGAAAAATTCCTATTCAATATGCAAAGGGTTCAGCTGGTCGTAATCCTGTTGGAGGTCAATCCACTCATTTACCGTTAAAAGTAAATGCTGCTGGGGTTATTCCTGTTATCTTTGCAGTTTCATTTATTATCACACCACCAACAATTGCATCATTTTTCGGTCCAAATGATGTAACGACGTGGATTCAGAATACATTTGACTATACTAAGCCAATTGGTATGATAGTGTATGTAGCGTTAATCATTGCTTTTTGTTACTTCTATACATTTGTTCAAGTTAACCCTGAACAAGTAGCAGAGAACTTGAAAAAGCAAGGTGGCTACATCCCAGGCATCCGTCCTGGTAAAAGCACACAAGCTTATTTAACGAAAGTGTTATATCGTCTGACATTAATCGGTTCGATATTCCTTGCGTTAATTGCTGTGTTGCCGGTTCTGTTCATCAAAATTGCAAACCTACCCTCATCTGCTCAGATCGGCGGTACTAGTTTGTTAATTGTTGTCGGTGTAGCTCTTGAGACAATGAAACAACTTGAGAGTCAATTAGTGAAACGCCATTATAAGGGATTTATTAAGTAAAGCTGTTTAGTGGGAGGCAGGCTGCTTTCCCATTAAACGGATAAGATACTGAGGGGGAAGCAAGAAATGAATTTAGTGTTAATGGGCCTTCCTGGTGCTGGGAAAGGTACTCAAGCAGAAAAAATCGTTGAGCATTACGATATCCCTCATATCTCAACAGGAGATATGTTCCGAGCTGCAATTAAAGAAGGAACGCAACTAGGTTTAAAAGCTAAATCATTTATGGACCAAGGTAACCTTGTTCCTGATGAAGTAACAATTGGAATTGTGCGCGAGCGTTTAAACAAACAAGATTGTGAAAACGGCTTTTTACTTGATGGCTTCCCGAGAACAGTAGCCCAAGCAGAAGCTCTTGAAACAATTACAAAAGAACTAAACAAGCAAATTGATTATGTGATTAATATTGATGTAGATCAAAGCATTTTAATGGAGCGTCTTACTGGACGCCGCATTTGTAAAGATTGCGGAGCTACTTACCACTTAGTATTCAATCCTCCTGCGAAAGAAGGAGTTTGTGACAAATGTGGCGGAGAGCTTTATCAACGTGCAGATGACAATGCTGAGACGGTTTCAACTAGACTTTCAGTTAATGTTAAACAATCTCAACCTCTACTTGATTTTTATCAAGAAAAAGGTTATCTACGCAATATTAATGGTAATCAAGATATTAACATTGTGTTTGAGGATGTTCGTCAATTACTTGCTGGGGTTAAGCAATGATCATTTGCAAGACACCAGAGGAAATTGAGGTCATGCGTGAAGCTGGACGAATCGTGGCTTTAACTCATCAAGAGTTGAAAAAACATATCGTTCCAGGTATTACGACTATAGAATTGGATGCAATTGCTGAAAATTTTATTCGTCAACATGATGCAATTCCGTCTTTTAAAGGGTATAATGGTTTTCGCGGCAGTGTATGTGCTTCTGTGAATGAAGAATTAGTTCATGGTATTCCGGGAGAACGCAAGCTTAATGAAGGGGATATCATCAGTTTAGACATCGGAGCTAAATTCGGTGGCTATCATGGTGACTCAGCTTGGACATATGGAGTAGGAAAGATTTCATTAGAAAATCAAGAGCTGCTTGATGTGACTGAGCAATCTCTCTACAAAGGATTAGCAGAAGCGAAGCCGGGTGAGCGTTTGTCGAATATTTCACATGCTATTCAACAGTACGCAGAATCACGTAACTTTTCGATTGTAAGAGAATATGTTGGCCATGGTGTCGGCAAAGACTTACATGAAGATCCGCAAGTACCTCATTATGGTCCACCGAATAAAGGACCGCGTCTACGTCCAGGCATGGTATTGGCAGTTGAGCCAATGGTGAATGCTGGTATGCGATATGTAAAGACATTACCTGATAACTGGACAGTTGTGACAGTGGATGGTAAAATGTGTGCGCACTTCGAACATACTATTGCAATTACTGAGACGGGATATGAAATTCTGACAGCATTGTAATGTTAAAGGATGTTATCTCTATCCATTCCTCGCTAGATGCACTGGACAGTAAACAGTAATTATCTAAATTCACGATGATCGTTTTTCGTCTGAATTGCTGTTAAAATGGTAAAGATGTATATTAGCGTCAATCATCTTGAATTTAATGATTACGATCTCCGGATGTTCAGAACAGGTTCTTTTTAAGTCGTTTAATGATAGCTTGTTACTGTTTCAAAGAAAGGAGAGCACTTTAATGGCAAAAGACGATGTAATTGAAGTTGAAGGTACAGTTGCTGAGACTTTACCTAACGCTATGTTCAAGGTAGAATTAGAAAATGGTCATACAGTACTTGCTCACGTATCAGGAAAAATTCGCATGCATTTCATTCGAATCTTACCTGGTGATAAAGTAACTGTAGAATTGTCACCATACGATTTAACTCGCGGTAGAATTACGTACCGTTTCAAATAAAACCTATGCACTCCGTACTATCAAGGAGGTATGAAACATGAAAGTCAGACCATCAGTTAAACCAATCTGCGAAAAATGTAAAGTTATCCGTAGAAAAGGTAAAGTAATGGTAATTTGTGAAAACCCTAAGCATAAACAAAAACAAGGTTAATCAATAAGGAGGTGCACTATTCATATGGCACGTATTGCTGGTGTTGATATTCCTCGTGACAAGCGTGTAGTAATTTCATTAACATACATTTTCGGTATTGGTCGTCCAACTGCTGAAAAAGTTCTAGCTGAAGCTGGAGTTTCTGAAGATACTCGCGTTCGTGACTTAACAGAAGAAGAATTAGGTAAAATTCGTGATATTTTAGATAGCTATAAAGTAGAAGGCGATCTTCGTCGTGAAGTTTCTTTAAACATCAAACGTTTAATTGAGATTGGTTCATACCGTGGTATCCGCCACCGTCGTAGTTTACCAGTTCGTGGTCAAAACAGTAAAAACAATGCTCGTACACGTAAAGGCCCACGCCGTACTGTAGCGAACAAGAAGAAATAATTAGTAAGGGAGGTCATTAACAGATGGCACGTAAAACTAATACACGTAAACGTCGCGTGAAAAAGAATATTGAAGCTGGTGTAGCTCATATTCGCTCAACGTTTAACAACACTATTGTAACAATTACAGATGTTCACGGTAATGCGATTGCTTGGTCTAGTGCAGGCGCACTTGGCTTCAGAGGTTCTCGTAAATCCACTCCATTTGCTGCGCAAATGGCTGCTGAAGCTGCTGCAAAAGTTTCTATGGATAACGGAATGAAAACTCTTGAAGTTACAGTTAAAGGCCCTGGTGCTGGTCGTGAAGCAGCTATCCGTGCTCTTCAAGCTGCAGGTTTAGAAGTAACAGCTATTAGAGATGTTACTCCTGTACCTCACAACGGATGCCGCCCACCAAAACGTCGTCGTGTATAATTAATATGTATAGATTCTATTTCGTTGTCTATAATGATGATGGTGTAGAATTTATTCATGCAACGAAATGTTTTCCATTTGTTGTGCACATTCGGGAACTGTCTAATAGGGAATTTCGGTTAGGCATTTGAGAAATCAGCCGTCTAGCCGAGGTTTCGACGTTTTGAAGGAGGGTTTATATTGATAGAGATTGAAAAGCCAAAAATCGAAACGGTAGAAATCAGCGATGATAGAAAGTACGGTAAATTCGTCGTCGAACCACTTGAGCGTGGATATGGTACTACTTTGGGTAACTCCTTACGTCGTATCCTATTATCCTCACTCCCTGGTGCAGCTGTAACATCTATTCAAATTGAAGGTGTATTACATGAATTTTCAACAGTTCCTGGAGTTGTTGAAGATGTAACAAACATCATTTTAAACGTTAAAAAGTTAGCGTTAAAGATTTACTCTGATGAAGAGAAAACACTTGAGATCGATGTTAAAGGTCCTGGTACAGTAACGGCTGCTGACATTCAAGCAGACAGTGATATCGAAGTTCTAAATCCGGATCTTCATATTGCAACACTTGAGTCAGATGCTCATTTCCGTATGAGACTTACTGCTCGCACAGGTCGAGGTTATAATCCTGCCGATGCTAACAAGCGTGAAGACCAACCAATTGGTGTACTTCCAATTGACTCAATCTATACGCCTGTTACTCGCGTATCGTATTATGTAGAAAATACTCGTGTTGGTCAAATGACAAATTACGATAAGTTAACGTTGGATGTTTGGACTGACGGTAGCATCGAGCCAGAAAAAGCTGTTGCTTTAGGTGCAAAGATTCTAACGGAACACTTAAATATCTTCGTTAACTTAACAGATGAAGCTCAAAAAGCAGAGATCATGGTAGAAAAAGAAGAAGACCAGAAAGAAAAAGTTCTAGAGATGACGATCGAGGAACTGGATTTATCTGTTCGTTCTTACAACTGCTTAAAACGAGCAGGCATCAATACTGTACAAGAGCTTGCTAATAAAACAGAAGAAGATATGATGAAAGTTCGTAACTTAGGCCGTAAATCTTTAGAAGAAGTTAAAGCTAAACTTGAAGAATTAGGTTTGGGTCTACGTAAGGACGACTGATTATATCTACCTGTTTAACTACTTAACAAAGGAGGGGACCTCACATGTCTTACCGTAAATTAGGTCGTACAAGCGCACAACGCAAGGCGCTTCTTCGTGATTTAACAACTGATTTAATCATCAGTGAACGCATTGAGACAACTGAAGCTCGTGCAAAAGAATTACGTTCAACTGTTGAAAAAATGATTACTTTAGGTAAACGTGGAGATCTACACGCTCGTCGTCAAGCTGCATCTTACATCCGTAATGAAGTAGCTAACGAAGAAGCTGGTCAAAGCGCTTTACAAAAACTATTCAGCGATATCGCTACTCGCTACGAAGATCGCCAAGGCGGTTACACTCGTATCTTAAAAGTTGGACCTCGCCGTGGTGACGGTGCTCCAATGGTTATCATTGAATTAGTTTAATATTTTTAATACAGATAGAAAAGGGCGAGACAGTGTGTAACTAGTCGTTGCCCTTTTTTTATACCTTAAACCGGGTAAATAGCGTAAAAAACCAATGTAGGCAATGCTGCAATAGAAAAAGCTGAGAGGAAGATAGCGTTGAAAGAAATGTCTTTAGAGGTAAAAGATTTATGCTTTCGATACGATCCTGAAGCAGACCTAACATTAGATCACCTTTCTCTCTCTGCTTATAAAGGTGAATGGTTAGCGATAGCTGGACATAATGGATCTGGTAAATCGACGCTGGCACGAATTCTAAACGGCCTTTTGCTACCTGAAAAAGGAACGGTTCGAGTGGGCGATACTCTTTTATCTGAAGAAACAATATGGGATGTGCGCAAGCAGATTGGAATGGTGTTTCAAAATCCAGATAATCAATTTGTTGGCTCAACCGTTCAAGATGATATTGCGTTTGGCCTTGAAAACAACGGGATTCCATTTGAGATTATGGAAAAACGTATACCTGAAGCAATCGAAATGGTCAATATGAGTGCTTTTCTGGATCAAGAGCCTCATCAGCTATCAGGTGGACAAAAACAGCGTGTGGCCATTGCGGGTATAATTGCCGTACAGCCATCTGTTATCATTCTAGATGAAGCAACATCTATGTTAGATCCTATTGGACGAACTGAAGTACTTGAAACTGTTAGAAAATTAAAAGAAGAAAAACAACTGACGGTTATTTCAATTACCCACGATTTAGATGAAGTAGCAATGGCTGACAGAGTCGTTGTGATGAACAAAGGGAAGATCTATGCAACAGGTACTCCACGCGAAGTATTTGCATTAGGTTCCAAGTTAACGGATATTGGACTAGACTTGCCGTTTTCCGTTAAACTAAGCCATCGTTTTGCTTCCGTAGGAATTCCTTTATCAAAAATTCATTTAACAGATGAGGACTTGGTGGACGAACTATGGACATTATATTCAAAGAAGTAGAGCATCGTTATCAAGTTAATACACCATTTGAACGAATTGCTCTGCATGACTTAAATTTAAGCATTCAATCAGGTACATTTTTGGCTGTTATTGGCCATACTGGTTCTGGGAAATCAACAATCATACAGCATCTGAATGCCTTATTGAAGCCAACTGCTGGTGAAATTCAAATCGGTGAGCGCACCATTAAAGCCAATCGAAAAGAAAAGAATTTAAAAGCTATTCGTCAGCAAGTAGGCGTGGTGTTTCAATTTCCAGAACATCAGCTTTTTGAAGAAACGGTGGAAAAAGATATAGCTTTTGGACCAATGAATTATGGCGTTTCGGAAGAAGAAGCAAAGCAAAAAGCACGAGAGCTTATCAAGTTGGTGGGGTTGCCAGAAGACATTCTCACCAGATCTCCTTTTGATTTGAGTGGTGGACAAATGCGTCGTGTAGCGATAGCAGGTATTCTAGCGATGAATCCTAATGTGCTAATTTTAGATGAGCCAACTGCTGGATTGGACCCTAGAGGCCGTCAAGAAATTATGAATATGATTTATCGTCTTCATAAAGAAAAAGGCTTGACGACGATTCTCGTGACTCACAGCATGGAAGATGCAGCTATGTACGCTGATGAGCTAATTGTAATGAATAAAGGAACGATTGCGATGAAAGGGTCACCTAGAGAAGTTTTCGGTCAGCATACGCAGCTAAAAGAATATGGATTGGATGTTCCAGAATCGCTTCGCTTTATGCTGAAGCTGCAAGAGAAATTTCAGCTTGAAGCATCGGATACGGTTATTACCTTTTCTGAAGTGGTAGAGAAAGTGCAGCACCTTATGCAGCAAGGTGAACGAATATGATGAACTCAATCATTATTGGTAAGTATGTCCCGGGTCATTCTGTTGTCCATCGAATGGATCCTCGGGCCAAGCTGCTTCTCGTATTTGCGTATGTATTAATTGTGTTTTTAGCAAATAACCCTATCGGTTATGCTTTTTTAGGTGTGTATACCCTTGTGATAGTGGCCATGAGTAAAGTGCCCGTTTCCTTTATTTTAAGAGGGTTAAAGCCCGTTCTATTTATTATTATCATCACGTTTCTTTTGCACATTTTTATGACGAAGGAAGGTCCTCTTTTGTTTGAATGGGGATGGTTTTCTGTCTATAAAGGCGGCCTTATTCAAGGTGTTTTAATTTCCTTGCGCTTCTTGTTCTTAATTTTAATTACGACGATGCTAACGTTAACGACTACGCCCATTGAAGTAACAGATGGAATGGAAAGCTTGTTGAATCCATTTAAAAAGCTCAAGCTTCCTGTTCATGAATTAGCTTTAATGATGTCCATTTCTCTTCGCTTTATTCCTACATTGATGGAAGAGACAGATAAAATTATTAAAGCGCAGACAGCACGAGGAGTGGACTTTAGCAGCGGTCCCGTTACGGATCGGTTGAAAGCTGTCGTTCCTTTGCTTGTTCCTTTATTTATAGGTTCATTTAAGCGTGCTGAAGAGCTAGCTATTGCCATGGAGGCAAGAGGATATAAAGGCGGAGAAGGGCGTACAAAGTATCGTCAATTAAAATGGGGAAGCATAGATACAATTATGCTTTTACTTCTGCTGGCAGTAGCAGTTGTTTTAGTGCTGATTAGAACGTAAAGATTGTTTGGTGAAAAGATGAAACGTTTAAAATGTATAGTTGCATACGACGGCACACACTTTTCAGGTTATCAAGTTCAGCCCAATAAGCGAACAGTTCAACTGGAGATTGAAGCCGTTTTAGAGAAAATGCATAACAAAAAAGTTCCGATTTACGCCTCTGGACGAACGGACACAAATGTTCATGCACAGGGGCAAGTCATTCATTTTGACACAAACCTAAATATTCCATGTGATAAGTGGAAAAAAGCATTGAATTCAATGCTACCAGATGATATTGTAATGAAGAATGTATGTGAAGTTGATGCACATTTTCACGCCCGGTATGACGTTACTTCAAAAGAGTATCGCTATCATATTTTGCGCGGCGAAGATCGAAATCCTTTCACTCGTTCTTATGCATACCATTACCCTTATCCATTAGACTACTCAAAAATGAAAAAAGCCATCACATATTTACTCGGTACACACGACTTTACAAGCTTTTGTTCAGCGAGGACAGAAGTGGAAGATAAGATTCGTACGATTTACAAGATTGATATGTATGAAGAGAATAGTCAGCTTGTGTTTAGATTCGTTGGAAGTGGCTTTCTGTATAATATGGTTCGTATTCTTGTTGGAACGCTTTTAGAAGTAGGACAAGGCCGTATTGAACCAGATGCTATAAAAGATATTCTAGAAAGCAAATCACGTCCTCGTGCAGGGAAAACTGCGCCTTCGCAAGGACTATATTTATGGCGCGTTTTCTATGACAACTAAACCTGGTGTAACATTTTCTTGACATTAGTAGCTTAAAGATATAATATATCATATGGTATGTATTTTAACCCCACGGTTAGCCCCGGAAATTAATCGTGTTGAAATAGAAGGTTGAAATAATTTTATAATTGATGATGAAAATTAGGAGGGAAACTCATGCGTACAACTTTCATGGCGAAAGCAAACGAAGTAGAGCGTAAATGGTATGTTGTCGATGCTGAAGGTAAAACTTTAGGTCGTTTAGCAAGTGAAGTAGCATCAATCTTACGCGGTAAACATAAACCAACTTTTACACCACATGTTGATACTGGTGATCACGTGATCCTTATCAATGCGTCAAAAATCGAATTAACAGGTAAAAAATTAACTGATAAAATTTATTACCGTCACAGCATGCACCCAGGTGGTTTGAAACAACGTACAGCATTAGAAATGCGTACTAACTACTCTGAGAAAATGCTTGAATTAGGAATCAAAGGCATGCTTCCAAAAGGTAGCCTAGGCCGTCAAATGTTCAAAAAATTACATGTGTATGCTGGTGAAACACATCCACATGAAGCACAAAAACCAGAAGTTTACGAACTTCGCGGATAATTAATAAGAGGAGGTTATTATCTTGGCACAGGTACAATATTACGGAACTGGTCGTCGTAAAAGCTCTGTTGCTCGTGTACGTTTAGTACCAGGTAACGGTCGCGTAACAATCAACGGTCGTGAAATCGAAGAATACATTCCATTTGCTGCACTACGTGAAGTAGTAAAACAACCACTTGCTTTAACTGAAACTGTAGGTAACTATGACGTATTTGTAAACGTTAATGGTGGAGGTTATGCAGGTCAAGCTGGCGCTATTCGTCACGGAATCTCTCGTGCTTTATTAGAAGCAGACCCTGAATACCGTGGAACATTAAAACGTGCTGGTCTATTAACTCGTGACGCTCGTGCGAAAGAACGTAAAAAATACGGTCTTAAAGGCGCTCGTCGTGCACCACAATTCTCAAAACGTTAATTTTATATTACGTTTCAAGCCTTGGTCTTTGGACCAAGGCTTTTTTTATTTGTTGTTTGCGTATGAGACGAAGGCTTGTGCAGACAATATGTAAAAAAGGGAGGCGTTATCGTGAACGAGGTTACATATTTAAAAGAAAAACGTTATGAAAAAGAAATGAAATATGAACGCAAAGTCCTAAGGGAACTATCGTTTGATTTGCTTCAAGAGAGGCTGCGCCGTTATTTTCATCCAATGTTTCAGTGGAATATGCTAGGAGACGAACATGTGGAGGAGTACTGTCTTGACATTGCTATCGAATCATTTTTATTAGGTGCCCGGTTGAGTAAACGTGGTAAAGGCTACGAAGATGTTCAGAAGCACAGTAAGCAAGAAGAGTCTCTTTTAATTGATACATTGTACGGAGCCGTCAGCATGTCTGTAACAGATCTTTATCAAGATGGTCTGTATTATTTGTGTCAAGGATATGTGCAAGACTGGTGGAAAGAAGGTTATCGAACCGCAGAAAAAAGACGCCGTTTACGTTTGCATTAAAAAGTACTCATAATTCCCGTTCTTGTCCCATATAGAAATAAATAGGTGAGGCAAGAAGGGAAGGGATAAAATGTCTAAAGTAAAAATAATGAGCACAATTATAGCGCTTCTTGTTCTTTTTGTCATTGTACAATATCAAATAGATCATAGAACATCATCCGGTTCGCTTTCACTTCCTCTTAGCGGGAAAGTTATTGTACTAGATCCTGGACATGGCGGTGTTGATGGAGGAGCGGTAGGAGAGGATGAGGTGCTTGAAAAAGAAATAACTCTTAAAATTTCGTTAATGCTTCGAGACTATCTGCAAGAGCAAGGGGCACTTGTTATTATGACGAGAGAAAAAGACGAAGACCTAGCGGCCAAAGATACAAGAGGATACAGTCGCAGAAAAGTAGAAGACTTAAAAAATCGCTTAACGATGATTAATAAATCCAACGCTGATTTGTACTTAAGTATTCACTTGAATGCTATTCCATCCTCTGCGTGGAGAGGGGCTCAAACTTTCTATTACGGATCCCTAAAAGAAAACGAGCAAGTGGCCAAACTCATTCAACAAGAGCTAAGAAATAATCTGGACAATACGACCCGTGAAGCAAAAGCTATTCAAACTCTTTACCTTCTTAAGCATTCTAAGCCACCCGGTGCTTTGGTTGAAGTAGGATTCTTGTCAAATCCTACAGAACGTAAAATGCTTCAATCGAAACGCTATCAAAAAAAGTTAGCTGAATCCATTTATGAAGGAGTCAGCCGGTATTTTACTGGAGAAAAGCCTAAATAAAAAGCATAGCACCCTTCTATTCAGAAAAATCTAATATGTATGATATACTTGATAGTATAAATAAATAGATTTTAACATGGTGGTGGGAGTATGCTAACGGAAAAGCAAGTAAAAGAAGTAGTAGGGGAAATTACAGATCCATTTTTAAATAAAAAACTATCAGAAACAGATGCGATTAAAGAAATAACAATCAAAGCTGAAAAACAGCATATAAGCCTGAAGATTGCTGTTGCAAAAACAGGTACGAGTGAACAGTTGAGCCTGCAAGGCACAATTGTAGAAGAATTAAAAAAAGCAGGTGTACAGTCGGTTGGACTGCGATTTGTTGAGTTTACGCCTGAGGAACTTCAGCAGTACCGCGCTGAGCAGCCGAATACTGGAAACTTACTAACTAGTCTGAATGCACCTGAATTTATTGCTATTGCCAGCGGTAAAGGAGGCGTTGGTAAATCAACAGTCTCTGTTAACTTAGCCGTTTCTCTAGCTCGTTTAGGAAAAAAAGTTGGTTTAATTGATGCTGACATTTATGGATTCAGCGTCCCAGACATGATGGGAATCACACAACGTCCTGTAGTAGAAGGTGAAAAGATTATTCCAGTTGATCGTTTCGGAGTAAAAGTTATTTCCATGGGCTTCTTTGTAGAAGATAATTCACCTGTTATCTGGCGAGGACCTATGCTCGGAAAAATGTTGACGAGCTTCTTTACAGAAGTTGAATGGGGAGAATTAGATTATCTTTTACTAGACTTACCTCCAGGAACAGGTGATGTCGCATTAGACGTTCACTCCATGCTTCCTGCTTGTAAAGAAGTGATTATTACAACACCACATCCTACAGCGGCATTTGTTGCAGCTAGAGCGGGTGCTATGGCTTTGAAAACCGATCATGAGGTCATTGGAGTTGTAGAAAATATGGCTTACTTTGAAAGCCAGCTAACAGGGGAAAAAGAGTATGTATTTGGTAAAGGCGGGGGTCCAAAACTGGCTGAGGAACTTCAGACAGAGCTGTTAGGACAGCTTCCGTTAAGTCAGCCTGATTGGAATGAAGAAGATTTTGCACCTTCCATTTACGACGAATCGCATCGTTTAGGTCAAATATATGGAGAGATTGCAAGCAAGATTGCATTTATTTGCGAAAATGAAAAAGCAGCAACAGGAAAATAATAAAAAGCACGCGCTGTTCGAGCGCGTGCTTTTTATTATTATACAGAGAGTTCAATCTGTGTCTTTTTTAAATCAAATGCGAGGTTTTGTTTTAAGAGAGCTAAAAATGTTTTTCCAGCTGTACTTACGGTGTGAGACTGGTGCTTTAAAATGCCGATTGCAGGCCCCTCATGTAAGTCATGAATCGTTTTAACCACCACTTGATCCGGCGGAAGAGTTGCGCTTATTTGTGGAACAACGGCTATTCCTAAGTTTTCTTTTACAAAATGCTGAAGTGTGCTAATAGTGCCTAACTGGACTTTAGCAGGCAGCTGTCCTGTTCGTTCAAAGATTAGCTGCTCAATTTTCTTTTGAACGGAAGATTGCCCAGCTGTAATCAGCGTTTCGTGTATTAAATCTTTTGCAAAGATTGTTTTTCTTTTTGTTAGCGCATGATTGAATGGTAGTAGCAGCACAAGTTTTTCCGTTAGCAATGCCTCAAACTCTATATCTCTGAATGATTCCGAGACAGTGCCAATCGCGAAATCAATTTCTTGATTGCGTATATGTTGATGAAGGTGCTTTTCGTCTGCAACGAGTAAGCTAATTTCTGTGTTGGGATATCTTTTTTTAAATAATGAGAGAATGGAAGGCAGTCGACTGCTTGCTGTAGGCTCTGCAGCACCTATACGGATCGTGCCAGCTTCGCCTGTTGAATAATCCTTTAAGGTATTATTTAGATATTCATATTCCTTTAGTAAAATATTTGCCCGTTCGTAAAAGATTTTACCTGCTTCAGTAAGTTTAATGCTTTTTCCTCGTTCTAAAAGCTTAAATCCTAGTTCGGATTCTAACTTTTGAATGTGCAGTGTAATGGTAGGCTGAGAGTACTTTAAATATTCAGCGGCTAATTGAAAGCTTCCTAAACGAACAATGGTTTGAAACGTTTTAATAACGCGAAATTCCATCGAATTCCCTCCTTTTGCTATAAAACGATTGTGTTAATTTCTAATATTTTACCATAAAGCTAAGAATTAAAGTTTACAATTCCAATAAAAATACTAAGTATTAAAAAATATAAAGAAGTCATTTAGGTTTTTTAATAAAAATAAATGACACAATTAAATACGCATCTCATGTGAGATGCGTATTTAATCACTGCTGTTGCTGTTCTCCCCCTGAGTCAGATCCAGCGGAAGAAGAACCGCCATCGTCGCTGCTTTGTTTTTGTCCACCTTGTGTTTCTTCAGCGGCTTTCAAAAGAATGTCTTGAATTTTAGATTGATAAAGAGGGCTATCAAACGTTTCGGTCATAATCTTTTGTAAATAAGTGCGATATTCTTTACTCTTTAAAACAGTCAGTACTTCTTTTTCCATAGCCGGATCCTTTAAAACATCTTGAAGCATTCCTTGATATTCAGGATCTTTCATTAGTTGTTTGATGACCGTCTTATTTTCTTTTTCCAAACTTTTAGCAAAGCTTTCAGCAAACTTCGGATCATCCATGGCTTTTTTCCAAAATTCCACGCCCTTATCTGATACTAAGGTTTGAGAAATTGTATCTTTTATCGCGTTTTGATCCATTAAAATATCTTGTCTAACAGAAGGGTCTTTCATAATTGCCTCGACTGCTTTTTTTCCTTCATCTGTTTTTAAAATATCAACAACCATTTTCTTTGTTTGATCATAATCCATACCATTGTTCTCTTCATCTTGCGGTGCACAGGCTGTAGCTAAAAGCATACACATTCCTATATAAATGAGGAGCATGAGTCGCTTTTTCATAGTAATGAGCTCCTTTCCTAATATGCTTACGCTTAATATGAGATAATCAAGGTTTTTTATTCATAAAAGAGCTCTAGATTTTTCAAAACGTGATTGGTACAATTTATGAAAAGGTACAATTTTGTAACTTATGGGGGAGATGGAAGTGAATAGTCGAAATTGGGTTCGTCTATTTCTAACCACGTTAGCTGTTGGGGGTATAAGTACAGCTGTTGTTGGGTTTGCGGTGCGCTGGGGGGAATACGGTCACTTATTTCAACAAGGAAAGATAGGAGAAATTGTTGCTGTTTTAACATGGCTCGTAGGCGTAGGGTTTATTTTTAGTTTAATTAGCCAAATGGGGTTCTTTGCATATTTAACTATTCACCGATTTGGGTTGGGAATTTTTAAATCTGCATCTCTTTGGAAATCGGTTCAAATTGTATTTGTTTTATTTGTATTATTTGACGTTGCTTATTTTCGATATAAGTTCTTTCAACAAGCGGGAGAAGGCATAGGTAAGTATATTTTGTTAAGCGTTTTCTTGTTAGCGGTGGGGTTGTTAGTGGCGTATGCAAAGAAAAAGCAGACGAATAAAGAGGCTTTTGTACCAGCGCTGTTTTTTATGATTGTTGTAACGACAATTGAATGGTTCCCAGCGCTGCGAACGAATGAAGAAAGCTGGCTTTACCTTATGTTGTTTCCACTTCTAATTTGTAATATGTATCAACTTCTTATTTTGCCGAAACTTCTTACGCACGCAAGAATAGCAAAAGCAGACAAATAGTATATTTGTCTGCTTTTGCTTTCCATATACAGTGGGAATAAATCTTAGCGGATATCTTTTACTTGGGTTTTTGAATTTGAAATTAATGTTGAAATACTTACGTTTGAGACTTTTTTATTTTGTAATGAATTCTTGATATATGGAATAGCCTTTGCTGTTTGTTGAGCGGAGTCAGACGCGTGCAGCAATATAATATCTCCCCCGTCTAAAGGCTTTGTAACATTCGAGACAATTTTTTCAACCCCTGGATTTGTCCAGTCTTTAGAATCAATGCTCCAGTGAACAGTAGTATATCCTATATCTGCTGTTAATTTTAAGATGTCTTTATTAAATTGCCCGTTAGGAGGACGAAGAAGGTGAACATCTTTAAGGCCTAGAGAATCAAAGACTTTCTTTGATTTTGCAAGATCCTGTCTAATCTCATTAGGTTTTAGGCTTGTATAAGAAGTATAGTCATAGCCCATTGTGCCAATTTCGTGACCTTCTTTCTTAATGCGCTCTACAATATCTGGGTGACGTTCAGCCCATGAAGCAGATAAAAAGAAAGTAGCATGTTCAATATGCTGTCTTTTTAGTTCATTCAGAATGGGAATAGCTCTTTCATCTCCCCAGCTGATGTTAAAGGTCAGAGCAACTTCCGGATTTTTATCATCCGCCTTATAAACAGCTCTTGGACCGTTATCCGTTGAAAACACGGGAAAGTGAAACGTCTGCTGAGCATAGAGAAAAAAACTTGTAAAAAACGCAGCAACTACGATAAGCATGGTCTGTTTGATTCTTTTGGCTCGAATAGTATAAAACATATTCATTTTGTCACCTCATTTA
>NZ_CP023317.1:147500-382500 GCF_009497655.1 Priestia megaterium
TATCCGTCGTGGGCGTAGGAAATTTGAGAGGAGCTGTCCTTAGTACGAGAGGACCGGGATGGACACACCGCTGGTGTACCAGTTGTCTTGCCAAAGGCATCGCTGGGTAGCTATGTGTGGACGGGATAAGTGCTGAAAGCATCTAAGCATGAAGCCCCCCTCAAGATGAGATTTCCCATAGCGCAAGCTAGTAAGATCCCTGAAAGATGATCAGGTTGATAGGTCAGAGGTGGAAGCGTGGCGACATGTGTAGCTGACTGATACTAATCGATCGAGGACTTAACCAAATTTTAAAAGCGTAAGCTTTACTCAGCAACCTGTTATCTAGTTTTGAAAGAACAAAACTTTTTCAAAAAAAGTCTTGCTTTCTTTTTTAAATCATGTATAATATAATTTGTCTGGTGGCGATAGCGAAGAGGTCACACCCGTTCCCATACCGAACACGGAAGTTAAGCTCTTTAGCGCCGATGGTAGTTGGGACTTTGTCCCTGTGAGAGTAGGACGTTGCCAGGCTATTATTATTCCACAGTAGCTCAGTGGTAGAGCTATCGGCTGTTAACCGATCGGTCGTAGGTTCGAGTCCTACCTGTGGAGCCAACTGGCCCGTTGGTCAAGCGGTTAAGACACCGCCCTTTCACGGCGGTAACACGGGTTCGAATCCCGTACGGGTCACCATTTATTTTTATCTACATAATAGTGGAGGATTAGCTCAGCTGGGAGAGCACCTGCCTTACAAGCAGGGGGTCGGCGGTTCGATCCCGTCATCCTCCACCACCGTGCCGGTGTAGCTCAACTGGTAGAGCAACTGACTTGTAATCAGTAGGTTGGGGGTTCAAGTCCTCTTGCCGGCACCATTTATATCGGAGGGGTAGCGAAGTGGCTAAACGCGGCGGACTGTAAATCCGCTCCTTCGGGTTCGGCAGTTCGAATCTGCCCCCCTCCACCATTTTTATTGGGCTATCGCCAAGCGGTAAGGCAACGGATTTTGATTCCGTCATGCGTTGGTTCGAATCCAGCTAGCCCAGCCATAGAGAGCCATTAGCTCAGTTGGTAGAGCATCTGACTTTTAATCAGAGGGTCGAAGGTTCGAGTCCTTCATGGCTCATTTTAATAAGCGGAAGTAGTTCAGTGGTAGAACACCACCTTGCCAAGGTGGGGGTCGCGAGTTCGAACCTCGTCTTCCGCTCCATTTCTATATAAAAAAACATATTGGGGCCTTAGCTCAGCTGGGAGAGCGCCTGCCTTGCACGCAGGAGGTCAGCGGTTCGATCCCGCTAGGCTCCACCATACATATAAACGTAAAACCTTTAAGCAATTTGCTTAAAGGTTTTTTTGTGTAGTTTCTACAAATTAGAATTGTATATATATTCAAAAAAGTGTCGAGTTGAGCCATCGCTCATTTAGCCGTTACAATAAGAGAGTAGCAACATTTGTGATGGGGGGACATATTATGAATAAGCTTTCAATTATTGGAGTACCAATGGATTTAGGTCAAACTCGCCGAGGGGTCGATATGGGGCCAAGTGCGATACGATATGCAGGTGTTATGGAACGCATCGAGAATATTGGATATAGTGTAGAAGATAAAGGGAATATTGAAATTGCCTTAGCTGAACGAGTACATAGTGATGAAAATACAAACTTAAAGAATTTAAAAGCTGTAGCGGATGCTAGCGAAAGACTTGCTCAGACCGTAAGTGATGTTATTACAAATAAAAGGTTTCCTTTAGTGCTAGGGGGAGATCACAGCATCGCTATCGGAACACTAGCAGGAGTAAGTCGTCATTATAAAAATTTGGGCGTAATTTGGTATGATGCACACGGAGATTTAAATACAGCAGATACGTCTCCTTCCGGCAATATTCACGGTATGCCATTGGCGGCAAGTATAGGTATAGGAGACGAAGCATTGACTCGAATTGGTGGCTATGCCCCTAAAGTCAAGCCCGAGAATATTGTGATTATCGGAGCCCGTTCTTTAGATGAAGGAGAAAAAGAGCTAATAAAGGAAAAAGGAATTAAAGTGTATACGATGCATGAGATAGATCGAATGGGTATGACAAAAGTAATGGAAGAAACAATTTTATATTTGCGTGATAAAACAGATGGCGTTCATCTATCACTCGATTTAGATGGACTGGATCCACATGATGCACCTGGAGTAGGAACGCCAGTTATCGGTGGAATAAGCTACAGAGAAAGTCATTTAGCTATGGAGATGTTGGCAGAATCTCAGCTAATCACTTCTGCCGAGTTTGTGGAAGTGAATCCTATTTTAGATGAGCGGAATAAAACAGCTACCGTAGCTGTTGCATTAATGGGCTCACTTTTAGGAGAAAAATTAGTATAAAACATTATTGCCTACCAAAAGGTACATGAAACAAATGTGAAGATAAAAAAAAGAAGCTCTTAGTTCAGATTCTAGAGCTTCTTTATATAGAGAAAAACTTTTCATATTCATTTAATAGACCATCTAGCTCTGAGCTTACTCTCACCACTGTTAGTGATGATAAAGGATTTTCTGCTGCAAGAGTGACCATGTTATTTCTACATTCTTCAATTTGATTCAAAAGGTTTTCTTTTGTATGAGTCAAGCTTTCCACTCCTCTTCTTTTCATCTATACTAATTACATAACCTACGTACGATCTTTTTAAACGTATTTGACAAATTTTTGTTAAAATAATTAAGCATAAGTGAAACTTTATGATAAAGTACACGTATATATACTATCCCGCAATGGGCGGAGGTAACCGTTACATGGATTTATTATTAAAAAGAAAAATAAAAAAAGTAAAAAAAGGTGACCAGGATGCGTTTGCTGACATAGTAGAATATCACAAGGATAAACTTTTTCATCTATGTTATCGAATGCTAGGAAACCGGGAAGAAGCGCAAGACGCTGCACAAGAAGCGTTTATTCGAGCCTATGTAAATATTCATAGCTATGACACGAGTAAAAAGTTTTCCACCTGGCTATATCGAATTGCTACAAATCTTTGTATTGATCGAATTCGTAAAAAAAAGCCAGACTATTATTTAGATGCAGAAGTAGCCGGGACCGACGGGTTAAATATGTACTCTCAAATAGCTGCCGATCAGGCCTTACCAGAGGAAGAGCTAGAGCAAGTAGAATTGCAAGAATTCATTCAGTCGGAAATATTAAAGCTACCTGAGAAATATCGAACTGTCATTGTCCTAAAATATATAGATGAGCTGTCGTTAAAAGAAATCAGCGATATTTTAGACCTGCCTCTTGGTACGGTAAAGACTAGAATTCACAGAGGACGTGAAGCTTTAAGAAATCGACTTCGCCACTTGTAAGGAGTGAACTAAGAATGAAATGTCCAAAAATGTATGTAAACCTCATTCATGAGCATTTAGATGGAGATATTACAAAAGAAAATGAACTGTTATTAAAAGAGCATTTGCACCAATGCAAAGGTTGTCAGCAGCATATGCATCAGTTAAAAAGAACGATTGCATTTGTGCAAAGCACTTCTCATATAGAATTACCTATGAACTTTACAGCAGGTGTTATGGCCGGGTTACCACGTGAGAAGAATCGAATTCGAATGAATAGATGGTTTACAAACCATCCGATTCTTAGTGCAGCTGCTGTATTTGTGCTGTTAATGTCCGGCACGGTGTTTTCAGCTTGGGAAACGGATGAAGACTTTTCTGTTTCAAAGCAGCCGAACCTGGTCATTCACGATAAAACAGTCGTTGTACCAAAAGGTGAGACCGTCAAAGGTGATATTACTGTGAGAAATGGCGATATTAAAATTGAAGGAAAAGTAGATGGAAACGTTACTGTTATACATGGTGATAAGTATCTAGCTTCTGCAGGAGAAGTGACAGGCAATATTGAAGAGTTAGACAAGATTTTTGACTGGGTATGGTATAACGTCAAAACTCATGCCAAGCAAGCTGTTGACTTTTAATAGTTAAACATAAAACCGTCCGCTTATCTTGTTAGAGAGGAACAGTGGACGGTTTTATTTATATAAAAAGAAGGCTACATTATATAGGAACAAGGATTTAAAAATAAGATGTAATTTACAGTGTAATTTTGTTTTATGGTATAATAAAACGGTTATGTTATCTTTATTACATATATAGAGGAAGTGAGAAGATGCCTATTGGAGACCTGCCAATCCTCTCATATTTAGGAAAAATTGTTGATGTTCTCCTGGTATGGTTCGTCATATATAAATTAATTATGGTCATAAGAGGTACAAAAGCAGTACAGCTTTTAAAAGGAATCACGGTAATTTTAGTTGTCCGCTTTATAAGTAACTTCCTTGGACTAAATACGTTGCAATGGTTAATGGACCAAGCGTTAACGTATGGATTTTTAGCTATTATTATTATCTTCCAGCCAGAGCTGCGCCGAGCGCTTGAACAGCTTGGGAGAGGACGTTTGTTTTCACGCAGTAATTTGCCTGAAGAAGATGAACGTACCGTTACGATTGAGGCGATTATAAAAGCAACGCATTATATGGCTAAAAGACGCATAGGTGCATTGATCTCAATTGAAAGAGAGACGGGTATGGGTGATTATATTGAAACAGGTATACCGCTCAACTCTAATATTTCTTCTGAATTATTAATCAACTTATTTATACCGAATACACCACTTCATGATGGAGCGGTTATTTTACAGCGGGATCAAGTAGCCGCTGCAGCATGTTACTTACCTTTATCTGAAAGTCCTTTTATTTCAAAAGAATTAGGTACTCGCCATCGTGCTGCTGTAGGAATAAGTGAAGTAACAGATAGTGTGACTGTCATTGTATCTGAAGAAACTGGAGGCATTTCCGTTACCAAAAACGGTGAATTGTATCGTGAATTGACCATTGATACATTAAGAGAAATGCTAGAAAAAGAATTAGTCACAACTTCTAAAGCAACTTCTTCCACTCGTTGGCAATGGAGGTTGAAGAAGAATGGATAAATTGATGAATCGATCGTGGGTTATGAAAATTATCGCGTTGCTGTTAGCCTTCATGTTATATTTATCTGTTAATTTAGATGATGGTGCCAGTTCATCAAATAAAATTCTGAACCGAAGCAGTTCTGCCAACACTGGAGTAGAAACATTAACAGATGTTCCGGTTCAAGTATCCTACAATGAGAAGAACAGAATTGTAAGAGGTGTTCCGGATACGGTCATTATGACACTGGAAGGTCCTAAAAATATTTTGGCTCAAACAAAGCTACAAAAAGATTATCAAGCTTATATTGACCTTGATAATTTAAGCTTAGGGCAGCATAGAGTCAAGGTTCAGTATCGAAATATCTCTGATAATTTAAACGTAGTGGTTAAGCCTGATATTGTAAATGTAACAATTGAAGAACGCGATTCAAAACAGTTTTCAGTAGAGGCAAGCTATGATAAAAATAAGGTCAAAAATGGGTATGAAGCAGGGGAAGCAACCGTTAGCCCAAGAGCCGTCACGGTAACGGGCGCATCAAGTCAATTAGACCAAGTTGCTTATGTAAAAGCTATTATTGATTTAGATAATGCTTCAAAAACAGTGACGAAACAAGCAACTGTTGTCGCATTAGACAAGAATTTAAATAAATTGAATGTAACAGTTCAACCAGAAACGGTCAATGTAACAATCCCGGTGAAAAATATTAGTAAAAAAGTGCCGATCGATGTGATTCAAGAAGGCACGCCAGGCGACGGTGTCAACATTACGAAGCTAGAGCCTAAAACAGATACCGTGAAAATTATCGGTCCATCTGATTCTTTAGAAAAAATCGATAAAATTGATAATATTCCAGTCGATGTTACCGGTATTACGAAATCTAAAGATGTTAAGGTGAATGTCCCTGTTCCAGACGGAATAGATAGTGTAAGTCCTAAACAAATTACCGTTCATGTGGAAGTAGACAAACAAGGTGATGAGAAAGACGCAGAAGAAACGGACGCAAGTGCAGCTGAGACTAAGTCATTTAAGAATTTGCCGGTTTCTTTAACTGGTCAATCCTCAAAGTACACGTATGAACTGCTTTCTCCTACTTCAGTAGATGCGGATGTAAAAGGACCAAAATCTGATTTAGATAAGTTAACGAAAAGCGGCATTAGCTTGTCAGCGAATGTAGGGAATTTATCTGCTGGGGAGCACACGGTTCCTATTATAATAAATAGTCCTGACTCTGTTACATCAACACTATCGACTAAACAGGCAAAAGTTCGTGTAACAGCGAAAAAACAATCAGGGACAAATGATGAGCAAACGGATAAAGAAACAAGTGGAAGCACGAGCGATAAAGAAACAAAGCCAGACACGGGAACTGGATCAGGATCAGGAACAAATCCTGGGACGGGAAATTCAGGTGATTCAACTGATAAACCAAGCGAAGAGACTGATACACCTGAAGACAATACAGATACACCAACAGATAATACAGAAACTGGTGACGATAGTAGTAATCAAAGTGATGAAAATTCTACACCCGTAGATGGACAGACAGATAATACATCAGGAAACTAAATGTTTTGACATGAAGGAGAGAAAATTAATGGGTAAGTATTTTGGAACAGACGGAGTACGAGGAGTTGCCAATAGTGAATTAACTCCTGAGCTTGCTTTTAAAATTGGACGCTTAGGTGGTTACGTTCTAACAAAAGATGCAGAGCGACCAAAGGTATTAATCGGACGCGATACACGCGTTTCTGGTCATATGTTAGAAGGAGCGCTTGTTGCAGGCTTGCTTTCAATTGGTGCAGAAGTTATGCGATTAGGCGTTATTTCAACTCCAGGGGTAGCGTATTTAACAAAAGCACTTGGCGCACAAGCAGGAGTCATGATCTCTGCTTCACATAACCCAGTTCAAGATAACGGAATTAAATTCTTTGGTCCAGATGGATTTAAACTGTCAGATGCACAAGAGAATGAAATTGAAGCGTTAATGGATAGTGAAACAGATCAATTACCAAGACCTGTTGGGGGAGATTTAGGTCAGGTAAATGACTACTTCGAAGGTGGACAAAAATATCTTCAATACTTAAAACAAACGGTTGATGAAGACTTCTCAGGTATTCATGTTGCATTAGACTGTGCGCACGGAGCAACGTCGTCGTTAGCAGCACATTTATTTGCAGATTTAGATGCGGATATCTCTACAATGGGGGCATCACCAAGCGGATTAAACATCAATGACGGTGTAGGATCTACACATCCGGAAGCATTAAGTGCCTTCTTAAAAGAAAAAGGAGCGGATGTTGGGTTAGCATTTGATGGAGACGGAGATCGTTTAATCGCAATCGATGAAAAAGGCGAGATTGTAGACGGTGATCAAATCATGTTCATTTGTGCAAAGTACTTATATGAACAAGGACGTTTAAAGAAAAATACGCTTGTTTCTACTGTTATGAGTAACTTAGGCTTCTATAAAGCACTAGAAGCTAGCGGAATTGAAAGTGCACAAACTGGTGTAGGCGACCGTTATGTAGTAGAAGAAATGAAAGCTAATCAATATAACCTAGGTGGAGAACAGTCAGGTCATATTATTTTCTTAGATTACAACACAACAGGTGACGGTATGCTTTCAGCTATTCAGCTTGTAAACATTATGCAAGCAACGAAAAAGCCTTTATCAGAATTAGCAGCTGAAATGAAGAAGTATCCTCAGCTTCTTGTAAATGTAAAAGTAACGGATAAGCATCATGTTACAGATAACGAGAAGGTAAAAGTGGTTATTGAAGAAGTGGAAAAAGAAATGAACGGTAATGGCCGAGTACTTGTACGCCCTTCAGGAACAGAGCCGTTAGTACGTGTTATGGTTGAAGCACAAACACAAGAAGAATGTGAAACTTATGTAACGCGTATCGTAGAAGTAGTAAAAGAAGAAATGGGCTTAGAGTAATTCATTAATTATATGCATAAGCGGTGACGTTTCAAGCTGCTTATGCATATTTTTATATTGTTGAGAAAAATTCTTGGAAATTATCTGATGCTAAAGGCTGTTTTTACAGATAGTAAAGAAGATAATTGACGTTTTCTCACTTCTTATTGTAATATTAAATCTGTTCGTCTCTTAATTTATGTAAAGGAGTGAACAATCTATTTTAAAAGTGAATACAAAGCGCCTGAACTAAGTAAAGGGACGGAAACGACTTAGTTGACGAGGAGGAGGTTTATCGAAGTATCGGCGGATGCCTCCCGGTTGTTGATTATCACGGCCGAAAACTTGATGTGAAAAACAATGAGGTGACTTATTGGACAAAAGCATTGAGATGATAATCATTGATGATGAAAAGAGACTCTCTTTTCATACATGAAGGAGGATTTTATCTATGTGCGGAATTGTAGGATATATTGGAACAGAAGATTCGAAAGAAATTTTATTACGTGGTCTTGAAAAGTTAGAATATCGTGGCTATGACTCAGCAGGTATTGCAGTTGTTAACAATGAAGGCGTACACGTATTCAAAGAAAAAGGCCGTATTGCAGAATTGCGTCAGGCAGTAGATAACAGTGTTGTAGCACCAGCAGGTATCGGTCATACGCGTTGGGCAACTCATGGTGTACCAAGCCAAGAAAATGCTCACCCGCATCAAAGTACATCTGGACGCTTCACGCTTGTGCATAATGGTGTAATTGAAAACTATGCTATTTTGAAACGTGAATATTTACAAGATGTAACGTTCAAAAGCGAAACGGATACAGAAGTAATCGTTCAGTTAATTGAAAAAATCGCAGCAGAAGGCTTAGATGTAGAAGAAGCGTTCCGCAAGACAGTAAGCTTGCTTCACGGTTCTTATGCACTAGCTCTTGTTGATAACGAAGATAAAAATACAATCTACGTAGCTAAAAACAAAAGCCCGCTTCTTGTAGGTGTTGGCGAAGGATTTAACGTTGTAGCAAGCGATGCTATGGCAATGCTTCAAGTAACAGATCAGTACGTAGAATTAATGGATAAAGAAACAGTAATTGTTACAAAAGAAGGCGTAACAATTAAAACGCTTGATGGTGAAGTGGTAGAAAGAGCACCTTACACAGCAGAGCTTGATGCAAGTGATATTGAAAAAGGTACGTACCCTCACTATATGTTAAAAGAAATTGATGAGCAGCCTTTAGTTGTTCGTAAAATCATTCAAGAGTATCAAAATGAAAACAATGAACTGCACATTGATGCAGACATTTTAGGAGCAATGGATGAAGCAGACCGCATCTATATCGTAGCATGTGGAACAAGCTATCATGCAGGCCTAGTAGGTAAACAATTCATTGAAACGTGGGCGAAGGTTCCGGTAGAAGTGCACGTAGCAAGTGAATTCTCTTACAACATGCCGCTTTTATCTGAAAAGCCACTGTTTATCTTTATTTCTCAAAGTGGAGAAACAGCTGACAGCCGTGCAGTATTAGTTCAAATTAAAGAACTAGGTTACAAAGCGTTAACAATCACAAACGTTCCGGGATCAACATTATCTCGTGAATCTGATTATACGTTATTACTTCATGCAGGTCCGGAAATTGCTGTAGCATCAACAAAAGCTTATACAGCTCAATTAGCAGTCCTATCAATTCTAGCGGCTGTAACAGCAAAAACACGCGGCATTGAATTAGAATTTGATTTAGTTCAAGAGTTAGCAATCGTAGCAAACACAATGGAAGTACTTTGCGACGACAAAGAAGAAATGGAAAGCATTGCTCTTCAATTCTTAGCAACAACTCGCAACGCATTCTTTATTGGACGTTCTGTTGATTATTATGTAGGTTTAGAAGGCGCGTTAAAACTAAAAGAAATCTCTTACATTCAAGCAGAAGGATTTGCTGGAGGAGAGCTTAAGCACGGAACAATCGCTTTAATTGAAAACAATACGCCAATTATTGCATTAGCAACACAAGAACATGTAAACTTAAGCATCCGTGGTAACGTAAAAGAAGTAGTAGCACGTGGAGCTAATCCTTGTATCATTTCAATGAAAGGATTAGAAACAGAAGAAGATCGCTACGTGATTCCGAAAGTTCACGAAACACTTTCACCACTAGCAGCGGTTATTCCTTTACAATTAATCTCTTACTACGCTGCATTGCACCGCGATTGCGATGTAGATAAACCACGTAACTTAGCAAAATCAGTTACTGTAGAATAATAAGGTTCTAGACACCCTTCTATTATAGAAGGGTGTTTTTGTATATAATTCTCATTGAGCTAAAAAATATATTTGCTTGCTTCATTTATTTTATATAATAGAGTAGGTAAATGAACGAAACTCATTTATAAAAAAGGAAGTGAAAAGTATTAGTGGAGTAGCTCAAAGTATAAAGTACGTGTTGCGAGGCATCTTTTTTGTCTTGTATTTTCCCTTTTATTTTGTATTTCAAATTTTGTGTAAGATATGGATATATTTTATCGCTAAGCCCCTCATATGGATAGGAACAAGAATTATTCAACCTGTCATTGATTTCATTTGGAGATACATTATACGTTTTTTATTCGTTTATCCTATTTCTCGGCTATGGAGTGTCCTCATCTATCCTTTTATTCTCTTCGTGTGGAAACGATGTTTTTTGCCTATAACTAGATTTATATGGAAGTATGTTTTATACCCTGTTTTATACATGGTTTGTTACCCTTGTTATCTTCTATGGAAATATGTTGTGCTGCCATTTTACAATGAAATTGTTATTCCCGTGGTTTCATTTTGTCAGCGTATATTCTTCTGTTTTTGGAAAGGAGTTAAGTGGATCATAATTCATATGATCTACTATCCTTTACGGTGGATTTGGGTGAGATGTATATACAAACCGCTGAAAAAAGTATATACAAAAATCATTCAGCCTGTTATCAAATGGTTTTCTCATTTATTTAGTTAACGAAATATACCAAAAGATTGCTTGTCTTTTTTAGGTATTAAACTCGAAAGATAAGAGGGAATTGATGTATAATAAAAACGGATATATCATTGCCTATTTATTTTATTAGATTCAATTTTGAAAGAGAGTGAAACAATATGGGCCGTAAGTGGAACAATATTAAAGAAAAGAAAGCGTCAAAAGATGCTAATACAAGTCGTATATATGCCAAGTTTGGCCGTGAGATTTATGTGGCTGCAAAACAAGGTGAGCCAGATCCAGAATCAAACCAAGCGTTAAAAGTTGTATTAGAACGCGCGAAAACATACAATGTGCCAAAAGCAATTATTGACCGTGCCATTGAAAAAGCAAAGGGCGGTTCAGAAGAAAATTACGATAATCTTCGTTACGAAGGTTTTGGACCAAATGGCTCAATGGTTATCGTAGATGCTCTTACGAATAACGTAAACAGAACAGCTTCAGACGTGCGTGCTGCCTTTGGTAAAAACGGCGGTAATATGGGAGTAAGCGGATCAGTAGCGTATATGTTTGATCCAACAGCTGTTATTGGTGTAGAAGGTAAGGATGAAGAAGAGACGCTAGAACTGTTAATGGAAGCAGAAGTAGACGTGCGTGACATTTTAGAAGAAGAAGATTCTGTAATTGTTTATGCTGATCCGGATCAATTCCATGCGGTACAAAAAGCGTTCAACGATGCTGGTATTACGGAATTTACAGTAGCTGAGCAAACGATGCTTGCTCAAAATGATGTAACTCTTCCTGAAGATGCACAAGCTCAGTTTGAAAAAATGATTGATGCATTAGAGGACTTAGAAGATGTGCAGCAAGTATATCACAACGTTGATTTAGGATAATAGTGAAAGAGGCAGACCTATCAAAGAGGTCTGTCTTTTTTTATAGGCCGTGTGAAAAGCATCTATTGACCCTTTCCCTTCGTTTGGAATATGGTAAGATAATGAATTAAGAATAGAAAATAGTAGAATTTTATAAGGAATAAATGGAGGGAAAGCAGTTGAAAAAATTAATGGTGGGGATGGCGTTAACAGCTACGCTTGCAACGGCTGTAACGCCTGGCTTTGGCTCAATTGGGGGAAATCAAGAAAAGGCATATGCAGCAACAGTTACATATAA
Organism: Priestia megaterium; assembly: GCF_009497655.1. Lineage (NCBI taxonomy): Bacteria > Bacillati > Bacillota > Bacilli > Caryophanales > Bacillaceae > Priestia > Priestia megaterium. The sequence continues at coordinate 159,468 of NZ_CP023317.1, forward strand.
AGTAACGGCAAGCAAGCTAAATGTGAGAAGCGGAGCGGGAACGAATTACGGGATTATCGGCAGCGTAGTAAAAGATCAAACACTATCTGTGGTGAGTAAAAGCGGAAGCTGGTACAAAATTAACTATAACGGCCGCACAGGCTATGTAAGCAGCGATTATGTACAGTCATCAGGAACAGCAACGCCACCAGCAGAAAGCACAACGTATACAGTAACGGCAAGCACGCTGAATGTAAGAAGCGGAGCGGGCACCAATTATGCATCCATAGGAAGTGTGACAAAAGGCCAGAAGCTGTCTGTGATGAGTAAAAGCGGAAGCTGGTACAAAATTAACTATAACGGCCGCACAGGCTATGTAAGCAGCGATTATGTACAGTCATCAGGAACAGCAACGCCACCAGCAGAAAGCACAACGTATACAGTAACGGCAAGCACGCTGAATGTAAGAAGCGGAGCGGGCACCAATTATGCATCCATAGGAAGTGTGACAAAAGGCCAGAAGCTGTCTGTGATGAGCAAAAGCGGAAGCTGGTACAAAATCAACTACAACGGCCGCACGGGCTACGTAAGCAGCGATTATGTACAAGCATCGGGAACAACAACGGCCCCAACAACGCCACCAGCAGAAAGCACAACGTACACAGTAACGGCGAGCACGCTGAACGTAAGAAGCGGAGCAGGCACCAACTATGCCTCTATAGGAAGTGTGACAAAAGGCCAGAAGCTGTCTGTGGTGAGCAAAAGCGGAAGCTGGTACAAAATTAACTATAACGGCCGCACAGGCTATGTAAGCAGTGACTATGTACAGGCTTCAGCTACAGCGTCTCCAAAGCTCGTAGTCGATTCTTTTAAAACGTTAGGCAACGCTCAGCAAGTCATCTTGGTTACAGCAGATAACTACGATACGAAGTCTGCTAAAATTCAAACATTTGAAAAAGTTGATGGAAAATGGAAGCAAGTTTTAACTGCGAACGGTGTACTTGGACAAAAAGGATTCGCTTTAGCGAAAAAAGAAGGAGATATGGAGTCTCCGACAGGGAAATATACAATTGGCACAGCATTCGGACGCTATGCAAATCCTGGAACTAAGCTTCCATATCGAAAGATTACATCAAATGATGTGTGGGTAGACGATTCAAAAAGCTCTCTGTATAATACGTGGCAGCAAAAGCCAGCGAATGGCCGCTGGACGAGCGCTGAGAACATGGATATCCCGGCTTATGATTATGGGTTTGTCATTAATTATAATGAATCTAGAACCCCAGGAAAGGGAAGTGCAATCTTCTTTCATGTAGGAACAAATTATACAGCAGGATGTACGGCCACTTCTAAAGAACAAGTTGTCTCTATTTTAAAATGGTTAAATCCAGAGAAAAATCCAGTTATTATTCAATCTCCTGTAAGTGAATTAGATAAATATTAAGTTAGAAAGCAGCTGAATTCGTGTAATTTAGCTGCTTTTTTATGTAATTAAAAGCTTTGTCCGTCTGTGGTACGACAAAGTTAGTTTTCCTATTCATTGAATGAAAGCGTTTAATCTCTTACGATTAAAGTATCATCACGTAGAGAAAGGAAGAGAGCAAATGGCTCAATCTAATATAAAAGTAGCTGTACAAAAATTTGGGAACTTTCTAAGTTCAATGGTTATGCCAAATATCGGAGCATTTATTGCATGGGGACTTATTACTGCTTTATTTATTCCAACAGGCTTTTTTCCAAATGAAAGCCTTGCCAAACTAGTGGATCCAATGGTCAAATATTTGCTTCCGCTGCTAATCGGCTACACAGGAGGAAAGCTTGTACACGATCAGCGCGGAGGCGTTGTAGGTGCTATCGCGACCATGGGCGTCATTGTTGGATCTGATATTCCGATGTTTCTAGGCGCTATGATTATGGGGCCGCTGGGCGGTTATATCATCAAGAAGTTTGACCAGTTTATTGAAGGTAAAGTCAAAACAGGATTTGAGATGTTAATTAATAATTTCTCAGCAGGTATTCTTGGAGGAATTCTAGCGATTCTAGCCTTTTTAGGAGTTAGCCCAGCTGTGGACGGATTTACAGGTGCACTTGTAGTGGGTGTAGATTGGATGGTTGCACATGGCCTTCTTCCTCTTACAAGTATTTTAATTGAACCAGCTAAAATTTTATTCTTAAACAATGCCATTAATCACGGCATTTTATCTCCGATTGGAGCAGAACAAATTCGAACAAACGGACAGTCCATTCTATTGTTATTAGAAACAAATCCTGGTCCGGGATTAGGAATTCTGTTAGCGTATTGCTTCTTTGGAAAAGGAACAGCAAAACAGTCAGCACCGGGAGCGGCCATCATTCATTTTATTGGCGGAATTCACGAAATTTACTTCCCTTACGTTTTAATGCGTCCTCTTCTAATCATTGCGGCTATTTTAGGAGGAATGAGCGGAGTATTTACATTTGTTCTTTTAGGAGGAGGCTTACAAGCCGTTGCTTCACCAGGAAGTATTTTGGCTATTTTAGCTGCTACACCAGGTAATGCAGGCAGCTATGTTGCAAATATCTCAGGTGTTCTTGTTGCAGCCGTCGTATCGTTTATTGTAGGTTCGTTAATTTTAAAAACGGGCAAGCAAACAGAAGATTTGGACGAAGCAGCTCGCAAAATGCAAGAGATGAAGGGCAAGAAGAGCTCTGTAGCAGGAAGCTTTACAAAACAGCAAGGCGACGTACCAGCAAGCGTTCAAAAAATTGTTTTTGCCTGTGACGCAGGTATGGGATCGAGTGCAATGGGCGCCTCTCTTCTTCGCAAGAAAGTTAAACAAGCAGATTTAAATATTTCGGTAACAAATACAGCTATCAGTAATATTCCAAGTGATGCTCAAATCGTTATTACACAGGAAGAGCTAACGCCAAGAGCTCAAAACAAAGTTCCAGATGCGTATCATATCTCGGTGGATAACTTTCTATCTAGCCCGGAATATGACAAACTAATTGATCAACTAAAAAATGATCATACTACTTCTAAGGCGGAAGAAGAAAAGAACGTATCTGCAGAAAACTATACAGATAGTAATGATGGTTTATTAAAAGAAGAAAACGTTTTCTTGAATCAGCACTTTTCTTCTAAGGAAGAAGCAATTCGATTTGCAGGAAGTGTGTTAGTAAAAGGCGGATATGTAGAAGAAAACTATGTTGAAGCGATGATTGAGCGAGACAATATGACTTCTACTTATATGGGAAATGACGTAGCGATTCCGCACGGTACGGAAGAAGCGAAAAAGAACGTTTTAAGATCAGGTTTTACAGTAATTCAAGTTCCAGAAGGCGTTGATTTTGATGGTGAGAAAGTTCGTTTGATTTTCGGAATTGCCGGAAAAGACGGCACCCATTTAGAAATTTTATCTGGTATCGCGATTACATGTTCTGATATGAACAATATTGAAAAGATGGTTCATGCCAAATCAGCTAAAGAATTAATGGCTATTATTCAAAGTAACTAACGGGATAGAAAGGCATGAAGATGCCTTTTTATCCTTTGTTTATAAATAAGAAAAGAGTTGATGTTCTTGTTTATTACTTCAAGAGAAAAATCAATCATTGAGTTAATTATTAAAACGGCAGGAAAGCATACAGCACTTACACTTGCTACTTTTTTGAATGTAAGTGTAAGAACCGTTCACCGAGATTTGAAGGCAATTGAATCAATACTTGAAAAATTTGATTTAAAGCTGATTCGTACACAAGATGAAGGACTAATGATTGAAGGTAAAAATGAACAAATTTTTCGTCTTATCCAAGAGCTGATGAAGATTAAAACGACGGATCAGTCTCCACAGGAAAGAAAATTAATTCTTTTAATTCTTCTTCTAGAAGAAGGAGATTCATTTAAATTACAAACGCTGGCTAAAGACTTAGAAGTAAGTATTACTACACTAACTGCTTATCTAGATGAATTAACAGAGTGGTTAACCACATTTGACGTTTTCCTTCATCGAAAGAGAGGGGTCGGAGTAGAGGTTCAAGCTACTGAAGCCAATAAACGGAACGCATTAGCCAATTATTTTCTTGTCCACTTTAATGAAGAGTTAATTGAATGTTTGTTTCTAGTAGAAAATCACCAGCATACGGATGAAACGATTTTGCATTATTTTTATCCGAATTATTTAGCAGAAGTAGACCGAATTGTACATCAAGCGATTAATCAGCATCATTCTAAGCTGGCTGACAGCGATTATATAGGGCTCATTGTTCATATTTGCATTATGATACAGCGAACGAAAAAGCAAATGTATCTAGAAGACGACGGCGGCCAAACGGAAGAGCTGGCGAGTGAACTGTTCTTAATGAAGGATATTTGCCGCGAAATTGAACGGGTATTTTCTCTTTCTTTCACGGAAAAAGATATTCATTTCTTAGCAGTACGGCTGCGTGCAGCTAAGTTCCAAACTACTAGAGACGTATATTACGACAGCGTAGTGGTTGGGCAGATTATTAAGAATATGATTTCTCATGTTTCTGTTCAGCTTAACACCGACTTGACCGGTGATTTTTCCCTTTACCAAGGGCTGCTTGCTCATATGGAACCGGCAATTTTTCGTCTTAAGCAAAAAATGGAGCTTTTTAATCCATTAACGGAAGAGATTAAGAAAAAGTACCCTGTTTTATTTATGGCTGTGAGAAACAGTATCGATCAAGAGCTGCCGGATTTAGTTTTTCCAGATGATGAAGTGGCATATCTTGTTTTGCATTTCGGTTCAACGCTAGTGCTAAAAGAAGAAGTCATGGAAATTCAGGCACTGATTGTCTGTCCAACTGGAATCGGCACTTCGAAAATGTTAGCTAGCCGTATTCGTAAAGAGATTCCGGAGATTAATTCAGTTGTCATTAAATCGGTAAAAGAAATCAAAGAAGCGGCGCTTGAAGGGTATGACGTAGTGATTTCAACAGTAAGACTTCCTTTTTTAAATGTCGATTACATTTTAGTCAATCCACTCTTAACCGAAGAGGATATTCAGTCCGTTCAGAATTTTTTACAGAAAAACATTCAAAAGTTAACCAAAGATAAGGGCTATCGTTCGTTCCAATATAAAAATAAGACCGTCTCTACACAAAAACCGTCTTTTGAGGAAACGATGAAGCAAATTAAAGATGTGCATGGAAGTATCGAATCAATTCTTCAAAACCTTAGAATGTATCGATTTTCGGATGCAGTGAGTCATGATCAAGTGATTTCGCACGTAGTAAAAGCAGCTGAAAAAGAACGTTTAATAACCAATGCCAGCTGCGTTATTGATCAGCTTAAGGAACGAGAAAACAAAGGCGGTTTAGGTATTCCGCAAACGAGTATGGCACTGTTCCATTGCCGTGAACATCACGTGAAAGAGCTGATTTTTCAAGTTTCACATTTAGAACAGCCTTGCACAGTTAAAGGTATGGACGGAACAAACATGCAGGCGCGTAACCTTCTATTAATGCTAGCACCTGAGGAGTTAAGTGAAGTACAGCAAGAAATCTTAAGTTTAATTAGTACAAGTTTAATTGAAGATCATGAAGCAATGATGGTTTTTTCGTCTTCGAACGAAGAGATAATTCGCAAAAGGCTAGAGGATACGTTTCATGAGTACCTTCGAAATAATTTGATAAAGGAATGATTTTTGTGAAACAAGCAGTTCATTTTGGAGCAGGTAATATTGGGCGAGGATTTATTGGGGCATTATTTTCTCAAAGCAACTATCACGTTACATTCGTAGATATTGCTGAAAAGATTATTAATCAGTTAAACACAGATGAAGGGTATAACGTAATAACAGCCGCAGAGCACCCAGAGACATTAGCTGTTCAAAACGTATCTGGTTTAAATAATCTGACGCAAGAACAAGCAGTCATTAAAGCGATTAAAGAAGCAACGTACATTACGACAGCCATCGGACCGAACGTTCTGCCTCGCATTGCTCCTTTAATTGCTAAAGGTCTGGCTGAGCGTGTGAAAACAAGCGACGAAAAGGTATATATTATTGCATGTGAAAATCAAATCTCTGCGACAGATTTATTAAAAGGCTATATTTTTGATGCGCTGGATGAAGAGACAAAAGCTCATATGGTAAATAAGGTCTTTTTCTTCAATTCAGCTGTAGATCGTATCGTACCTCTTCAACACAACCAAGGTTCGCTTGATGTTTTAGTAGAATCCTATTATGAATGGGTAGTAGAGGCACCTGAAAATATTCCTTTTGTAGAAGGAATGACGATTGTGCCTGACCTTGCTCCTTTTATTGAAAGAAAGCTATTTACAGTAAATACAGGACATGCGGTGATTGCATATTTTGGTTATTTAAAAGGAAAAGAAACGATTGATCAAACGTTAAGAGATTCAGATATTTACCAACAAGTACAGCAAACGCTACGAGAAACAGGAGACTATCTAATTAAAAGATATGACTTAGATAGAGAGGAACACGAAGCCTACATCGTAAAAATTATTGAGCGCTTTAAGAATCCTCATTTAAATGATTCAGTTAAACGGGTAGGAAGAGCGCCAATTCGCAAACTTGGACCTCAGGATCGTTTGATTCGTCCAGCGCTAGAAGCAAAAAAAGCGGGCCTTTCTTATACCCACTTAGCGAAGGCCATCGCTGCTGCGCTTCTATTTGACCCGCAAGAAGATAAAGAGGCTATGAAGCTTCAAGCGAATATTCATGAGTATGGTATTGAGTATGTGTTAAAAGAGGTCAGTGGGTTAGAGGCAAGTAATAATTTAACAAAAGAAATCATTGCTCAATATAATGCTTTAAAATCGTAAATGACTCTAATACGTGTAAACAGTCCATTTTAAATGGGCTGTTTTTCTTTTTGTAGAAAGGGAATGTTTGTGTATAGGAGGATGATAAAATGGTAGCTATTACTCACGTTGGATTAGCTGTACCTGATGTAGAAGAAGCCGTCCAGTGGTATGGGAAAGTTTTAGGTTTTAAGCTGATTGCCGGTCCTTATACGTTTAATGCGGAGGAAGAAAAAGCTGAAAATATGACTCAAGATTTACTAGGGTCTCATATTAAAAAAATGAAAAATGCTCACATGACAGCTGATAACCAGGTAGGCATTGAACTGTTTGAATTTAATAAGCCGCAAATGCCTCTTGTATTAAAAGACAGCGATGAGCAGTATCAAAGTTATTTTCACATGTGTTTAATAGCCGATGACGTGGAAAAATTAGCGGATAAAATCGAACAATCAGGCGGTAAAAAGCGTAGCCAAGTATGGAATACAAGACCTGGAAAACCTTATTACTTAATTTATTGCGAAGATCCGTTTGGGAATATTATTGAGCTATATTCACATAGTACGGAGCTCATGTATGGGAATAAAGAAGAATAAAAGCTTATCCACATTTTTTGGATAAGCTTTTATTTTTCACAGCTGTCCGTAGCCATATACCTTTGCCAGCTCTTCGAAGGTTTTTGATGAATACGTAATAGTTACAGATGTTCCTACTGCTACTTTATCGAATAGTTCTTCCACATCCGCATTGTGCATCCGTACGCAGCCGTGGCTTACATATTTACCAATGCTAGCTTCTGAGTTATTCCCATGAATACCGTATGTGTCGCCGGTTGTTCCGTTTGCATTAAGCCCTAGCCAGCGAGAGCCAAGAGGATTATTAGGAGCGCCTCCTGCAATGTGCCCTGTATAGTAAGGGCGATTTTTAATTTTGTTAACAATCTTGAAAAAGCCTACCGGCGTATCGCTCCATGTTTTTCCCGTAGCTACTGAATACGTCTTTTCTAATTTTCCGTTATGAAAATAAGCAAGCTGATTTGTTTTTTTATTAATAATAATTAAATCTTCACTTGCTGTGTTTTCACTTGCCTCCGCCGTGCTTGCTGTATATGAAATACTGATAATAGCTGCGAGACACACAGTCGCTGCTCGCAGTAGAATTTTTCTCACGTTCTAGCCATCTCCTCTATTGCTCGTTTACATATTTGATGAATTACATGCTATTAGTGTATAAAAGAAAAATGGACTGAACATGAACCTTACCTGAATGAAAACTGAAAGTTCGTTTTTATTTACACGCGAATATAAAGTAAAAATATGGGCAGAAATACAACTAAAGGTCTGGTACATATCTCATGAAAAAGAGAAAAATGAAAATGCACCTTGTTTGTTTAATTTAGGATGTATTATCATGAAAGTTTGAAATGAAGGGCAGGAGGTGGAACAAACAGATGCTTAAAGAATTTAAAGAATTTGCTTTGCGAGGAAACGTATTAGACTTAGCAGTCGGTGTTATTATTGGAGCGGCATTTGGAAAAATTGTCACGTCTCTTGTAAATGATATTATTATGCCGCTGATTGGTTTGTTGTTAGCAGGGATAGACTTTAAAGATTTATCCTTCACGGTTGGAGATGCTACGGTATTATATGGATCTTTTATTCAAACGATTGTTGATTTCTTAATTGTTGCATTCTCGATTTTCTTATTTATTCGTTTCTTTAATCGCTTTAAGAGAAAAGAAGAAGAGAAAGTAGAGGAAGAAGTGGCTGTTCTGTCAAAAGAAGAAGAGATTTTAACAGAAATTCGTGATTTGCTAAAAGCAGAAGCAGTGAAAGAACGTTCATAGCAGCAATTTTTACATACGTATAAAACGGCTAAGAGGCCCGTCTTTTCATAAGAAAAGCGGGCTTTTTTCGTGTGAAATTTCTCGGGAAATGTTAGTGGTATGATCATGGGAAAATTAGGCGTGAAAGCGAGAGAGATAGGAATGTTAAAATCATATTAAAAGTGTTAAGATATTGTAAATAGGAGGCTTAAGGTTATGTTTAAACATTTGTATCGTTCTTTGCCAATGCTGGTGGCGTATGGGCTGCTTAGCGTTTTTTTATACAGTGTTGTTATGCTTAATATATCAAATGACACAAAGATATTGTTTGACTGGGCCCAAATCCATACAGCTGGGTTCGTCGTATTAATAGGGGGATGCTCACTTGTTTTATGGGCGCTCACTTTCTATTTGCTAATTCGATTTAATCAGATAGAGAGAATACAAGGTTCGCAGTGGTACGCCATTTTTACGGCAATTGTGTTTTCAATTGCGGTAGCAGCCGTTTCTGCTATGGTTTTTGTTATCTATCATATTGATATACATAATCCAGGCAAAACAATAGAGTGGATGCAAGCATACCCTGAACGCTATCTTTTTACGGTCTTTTTACTCTCGCTGTTAACACTAGCGATCATTATGCTAGTAGGGGAAGCTTATTTAGGGGCTGGGATTACCTTTGTTCTGTATTTTATTTTAGCTCTTGTAAACTATTATAAAAAAATCTTTCGAAATGAACCATTGTTCCCGAACGATTTTATTCAGGCGAGTCAGTTAAAAGAAGTTATTCCAATGATTAAAGATTCCATTTCAATTCCTATTGTCATAGGAGTTATTGGATCTATTGTCGTACTGATTGCTCTTTGGTTTTTCTTGCCGAAAATTAAAATTCGATGGTTTCTTCGAATTATTATGATTCTGCCGCTTATCTTTTTAATGAAATCATTTTTATTCTTTGAACACTCGTTTGCTCAAAAATATTATGATCAATATGCTGCGCTGATGCCTTGGAATCAGCAAAATAATTATTACTATAATGGACCGGTTATTGGCATGATTTCAAATGTTAAAACAGATGTGCTGCAAGAGCCGGATGACTACTCACAGGAAGTAATGGCCAAAGTGGCAAAACGCATTCAGTCAAAGGAAGAGAAAACACAAGAAAGCAGGACTGAAGTCAAGCCAAACGTTGTGTTTGTAATGAATGAAACGTTTTGGGACCCAACAAAGCTTAACGTGACGTTCTCTGAAGATCCAATGAAAAATACAAGGGAGCTTCAAAAGAAATATCCTTCTGGGTGGTCTTTAAGTCCTTCATTTGGCGGGGAGACAGCTAATGTAGAGTTTGAAGCATTGACGAGCTACTCTTTGTCTTTCTTTAACCCTGGAGGTCTTCCTTATCAGCATGTATTGAGTAAAAAAGAATATCCGTCTTTTGTTTCTTATTTAGAAAAACAAGGCTATGCTACAACAGCTATGCATCCAAACAGCGGCATGCTTTATATGAGACAAAATGTGTATCCAAATTTGGGATTTGATCAAGTGAAGTTTATTGATCAAATGAAGCATACGCAAAAAGATAACAAAGAATTTGTTTCTGATGAAGCTGTAGTTGATGAAGTACTCGATACGCTTCGTCAGTCGAAAAAGCCTGCATTTGTGCATGCTGTAACGATTGCAAATCATCTTCCTTATTCTGCGGATAAGTATAATGGTCAGGAAACCATTAAAGTAACCGGTAAAGGGTTATCACCAGAAATGCAAAAGGAAATTGAAATTTATGCTGAAGGAATCAAACGTTCAGATGCTGCTTTAAAACGATTGAACGATGAAATTCAAAAGTTGGATGAGCCGACCATTGTAGTATTTTGGGGAGATCATTTGCCAGCACTTGGACAAAACCTTCAAGCTTACAAAGAAACGGGTTTTGGAAACGAGAAAACGCAGCAAACATCTCAAAAATTTTATGAGACGCCGCTCTTATTTTTATCTAATTACGATACAAAAATAGATAAAAATCTTGGTACGATGAGTCCTATTTATATTGCTCCGACACTTGTTCAATCTCTTGGTTACAAAAGTAATCTATTCTACGATCAGCTGAATCAAATGAAAACAGAAGTGCCGGCTTTTCGTTCAAATATGTATATAAACTCAAAAGGAAAGCTAGTGGATGAGCCGGCAGCGCTCTCTAATAAAGCTGCAAAAGACCTTCAAGATTACCATGAAGTTGAGTTTGATACATTATCGGGGAAACAGTACGAAACGCATAAGTTGTATAAATAAAAATAAAAACTCCTTTTAAATAAAAGGAGTTTTTATTTTTTAAGTGTTTAAGGTTGTACTAAAAAATAATTCATGTATAATATTTTAAGGTTAAAAGTAAACTTTAAGTTAAGTAAAACAAAACTTGAGTTTGGAACAGCATGAACAATTATTCATGCTGTTTGCTAATTTTAAATACAGTTGAGGATCGAGAGTATGGAAATAGGAAAGAAAATTAAGAATTTACGATTAAAAAAAGGCTTAACACAAGAAGAGCTAGGAGAACGTACTGATTTAAGCAAAGGCTATATTTCGCAGCTAGAGCGCGATTTAAGTTCGCCGTCTTTAGAAACATTTTTTAGTATTTTGGAAGTGCTGGGGTGCGAACCGAAAGAATTCTTCGAAATTGATACGCATGTTCAAAAGGTTGTATATAAAGAGGAAGACTACACGAGTTATTGCGAAGATGAAAAAGGTTACCATATTCAGTGGCTTGTACATGAATCAAATGAAAAAGAAATGGAGCCAATTCGTCTTATTCTTCATGAAAAAGGTGCATTTAAGAGATTTGAACCTTCTCTTTCAGAAACGTTTGGCTACATTTTGCGCGGGTGTGTGAAGGTGAAGCTTGGAGGCAGAATATATGAGGCTAAACAAGGGGAAACCATCTATTTTCAAGCTTCTGAAGAACATCAGATTTTAAATGCTCATGACGGAATAACAGAGTTAATTATCGTGGCGACAGAGTCTTATTTATAGAACAAAAGAGGTGAAGTGAAATGAAATCTACGAATACAATTATTCAATTTGAAAATGTGACCAAGCAATATGATAATGATTCAGTTGTATTGGATCATGTAAGCTTTGAAATTGAAAAAGGGAAGTTTTATACCCTTTTAGGTCCATCGGGATGTGGAAAGACAACGATTTTACGATTAATTGCAGGCTTTACGGAGGCCTCGAGCGGAACGATTTATTTTAATGGAAAAAGAATTAATGATGTCCCGGCTAACAAACGTCAGGTTAATACGGTTTTTCAAGACTACGCGCTTTTCCCGCATTTGAATGTATTTGAAAATGTAGCATTTGGTCTTCGAATCAAGAAGATGAAAAATGCTGATATTGGGATAAAAGTTAAAGAAGCCCTTCGCTTTGTTAACCTAGAAGGATATGAAAAGAGAGAAATAAAGGAAATGTCGGGCGGTCAAAGACAGCGCGTAGCCATTGCACGAGCAATTGTAAATCAGCCCGAAGTCATTCTGCTGGACGAGCCGCTTTCAGCTCTTGATCTAAAATTGCGTACGGAAATGCAATACGAGTTAAGAGAATTACAGCGCCGTCTAGGTATTACGTTCATTTTTGTTACGCACGATCAAGAAGAAGCGCTTGCGATGTCCGATGAAATCTTTGTTTTGAATAAAGGAAGAATTCAGCAGAGCGGGGAACCTACAGATATTTATGATGAGCCAATTAATCGTTTTGTTGCCGATTTTATTGGTGAATCAAATATTGTACCAGGTAAAATGATTGCTGACTTTTTAGTGGAGTTTGGCGGCCAGCAATTTGAATGTGTCGATCAAGGGTTAAACCGAAATGAGCAGGTTGAAATTGTGATTCGCCCTGAAGATTTAGCCATTACAAGCTCCGATCAAGGAAAGCTGCAGGTTCGTGTAGATTCACAGCTGTTTAGAGGAGTCCATTATGAAATTTTAGGCTATGACCATGCAGGGAATGAGTGGCTCGTCCACTCTACAAAAAAGGCAACGGTTGGCGAAGAAATTGGTTTATATTTTGAACCTGAAGCTATTCACGTTATGCGATTTAATGAAACGGAAGAAGAATTCGATAAGCGACTCGAAGGTTATGAAGAGGATTACCATGCAAACTAAATCAAGAAATATTTATTTAGTCCCGTATGTGTTATGGATTTTGCTTTTTGTAGTTGCTCCCATTGTATTAGTTGTCTATTATTCTTTTTTCAGCATTGATAATGAGCTGACGCTTGAAAACTATAAGAAATTTTTTACCCCTGTTTATTTACAGATGACGCTGAGCTCATTTTGGTATGCCTTTTTAATTACGTTATTTTCCTTGGTTTTTTCTTATCCAACAGCTTATTTACTAACGAAGCTTAAGCATAAGCAGCTTTGGCTTCTACTGATTATTTTACCGACGTGGATTAACCTATTATTAAAAGCTTATGCTTTTTTAGGCATATTCGGCACGTACGGTACGGTTAATAAATTTACTGAATTTCTGGGATTTGGTACTCATCAAATTTTATTTACTGACTTTAGTTTTGTATTTGTATCAGTGTATATTTTTATCCCCTTTATGATTTTGCCGATCTTTAACTCTTTAGAAGAACTTAATCCCTCGCTTATCTACGCTTCGCGAGACTTGGGGGCATCTTCATGGGTGACATTTAAGCGCGTGGTATTTCCGCTAACGCTAGAAGGGGTTAAATCAGGTTGTCAGGCTGTTTTTATTCCAGCACTGTCACTCTTTATGATTACGCGTTTAATTGCTGGAAACCGCGTCATTACACTGGGAACGGCGATTGAACAACATTTTTTAGTGACGCAGGATTGGGGCATGGGAGCCACAATTGCTGTCTTTTTAATTATTGCGATGGCCGTTATGATGCTCATAACAGGCACTGGAAAGAGAGGTGTGTAAAATGAAGAGAAAGTGGAAGTTCAGCCACCTTTATTTATTTTTTGTCTTTTTCATTTTATACGCGCCCATTTTTTATTTAATGTATTACTCTTTTAACAGCGGAGGAAACATGCGAGAGTTTGAAGGATTTACGTTAGATTGGTACAAAGAAGTGTTTCAAGACACACGTTTGCTCATTATTGTCTTGAATACCTTAATTATTGCTCTATTGTCTTCGGTTATTTCAACGATTATTGGTGTGATCGGAGCACTTGCTATCGTATACGTGAAGCGTAGACGTGTTCAAAATACACTGTTAACATTTAATAATGTGTTAATTGTGAGTCCAGATGTTATTATTGGCGCATCTTTTTTAATTCTATTTACCATTATCGGTGTAAAGCTTGGGTTTATATCGGTATTATTAGCGCATATTGCATTCAGTGTACCGATTGTGGTCATCATGGTTCTGCCTAAGCTGCAGGAAATGAGTCCGACACTGCTCGATGCAGCCCGTGATTTGGGAGCAAGTCGCTTTGAAGTACTTTCGAAAGTGGTATTGCCATTTATTCGTCCGGGTATCTTTGCAGGCTTTTTTATGGCTTTAACTTACTCTTTGGATGACTTTGCGGTTACGTTCTTTGTGACCGGGAATGGTTTTTCCACGCTTTCAGTAGAAATTTACTCGTTAGCAAGAAGAGGGGTCTCGCTGAAAATCAATGCTCTTTCTACTCTTATTTTCATGTTTACCGTGCTGATTGTAATTGGTTATTACTTTATCAGTCAGCGATATAGCAATAAAGCGAAAGGGGTGGCGACTGGAAAATGAAGCAATTAGCAAAGCCGTTTATCTTCATCGTCATCCTTTCTTTCGTTCTTATGTATGTGGTTCATCATTTGAACAATGCCGAAGGATACTCTGGAGGAGACACGCTGACCGTCTATAATTGGGGAGATTATATTGATCCTGATTTAGTGAATCAGTTTGAAAAAGAAACCGGAATTAAAGTCATTTATCAGACCTTTGATTCGAATGAAGCAATGATGACAAAAATTGAACAAGGCGGTACGACATTTGATATTGCTGTTCCTTCTGAATACGCGATTAGCAAGATGCGTGAAGAAAATTTACTATTGCCAATTGATCATTCGAAGCTGCCTAATTTAAAATACATTAATCCGCGTTTTTTAGACCTATCTTTTGATCCTGGCAATAAGTACTCTATTCCTTATTTTTGGGGAACTGTGGGTATTGTTTATAACTCTGATATGATTCATGGTAAGAAGATAAAGAGTTGGAATGATTTATGGGATCCTAAGCTAAAAAATCAAATTTTACTTGCAGATGGCGCTAGAGAAGTGATGGGAATGGGGCTAAATAGCTTAAATTATTCATTAAATGATACGAATAAAGCTCATCTTCAAGAAGCAAAAAGAAAGCTTGATACATTAACACCAAACGTAAAAGCCATTGTAGGAGACGAGATTAAGATGCTCCTAGCAAATGAAGAAGCGGCAGTTGGCGTTGTTTGGTCAGGTGATGCTTCTGAAATTATGAGTGAAAACGATAAGCTGAATTACGTTGTTCCAGAAGAAGGTTCGAATTTATGGTTCGATAACATGGTTATTCCAAAAACGGCTAAAAACGTAGAAGGTGCACATAAATTCATGAATTTTATGCTAGATCCTAAACACGCTGCTCAAAATGCAGAATATGTAGGGTATTCTACGCCTAATAAAAAAGCGTTAGATTATTTGCCGAAAGAAGTAGCGAAAGATGAACGGTTTTATCCGGATGAAGAACTAACCAATAAGCTTGAAGTATATAATAACTTAGGCAAACGAATGCTTGCTTATTACAATGAATTATTTTTAGAATTCAAAATGCACCGTAAATAAAAGGTACTTAGTTAGGCCTTTATACTCAAGTTCTTTATTGTTTTTGTAAATTCAGTTGCGTGATAGCAAGAGGAAAGATAAAATACAAACGAGTAAAGCTAATAACATTTATTTTATGTTATTAGCTTTTTTATTTGTAAAACGGGAAAGATAAGAAAAAATTGAATGTTCTATTATTCATCTAGAATGTATATTTCACATTATATAGGAGAGAAAAAGTGAAGCAAAAACAAAAGCAGCATATTCAATCCATTTATTTTTTACGATTATTCGCTATGATGATGGTTGTGCTCGTACATGTAACAGCAGCGTATGCAACGGTACTGCCATTTGCAAGTGAAGCTTATCAGAAATATCATTTCCTTAACCGAATTGTTCGAATTGAAGCAGGAATCTTTATTGTGATCACAGGTTTAGTTTTCTTTTATAGTTACATTAACAAGCCGTTAACAAAGACTTTATGGAAAACGTATTATGCTCGAAGAGTGACATATATTTTAGTTCCCTATGTTATTTGGGCACTTATTTATGAATTTTATTCGTACTATGTGGGAGCAACAGAATTAAATGCAGCTGATATTGTGAAACGTATTTTACGCGGAGAGTCCTACTATCAGCTTCATTTTATCTTTTTAATTGTACAAGTGTATCTCGTGCTGCCGGTTTTTGTATGGCTAGCACAAAAAGTAACCATTTTTAAAAAATACATGTGGCTGTTTGGTATTATCATTCAGCTTGGTTATTTAATGCTTAACAATACGTATCATATCACTTCATTTAATTTATTTTTAAATACGATGGCTACGTTTTTACTCGGCGGTTGGATTGGTATTTATTATCGCGAGCAAGTGGATAAAAAGTACAGTCGTTCAAATATTGTATTATTTCTGGTGACGCTCGGATCGGGAATAGCTATTTCACTGTTAAATTATCACTTATACACAATGAAGACAATTCACATTTCAGGCTTTACGTATGAGGCTGTTAATACGCTTTATTTGGTCGTGGGAAGTTATTTCTTCTTCCGAATTGCAGAGATATTAGCTGAAAAGCTTTCTGTGAAGTCCGTGACGGTCGTTAAAAATATTGCCATGTACTCGTTTGGATTTTACTTGATTCATCCAATGGTTTTAAACTTTGTGGCAAAAGCAGTACCAATACAAGGAAACTATATGTTTCACGTGGAAATCTTGGCACGTTATATTTTGACATTAGCGGGCTGTTACCTCATTATTTGGGGATGTCATCGTCTTTTACCGTTTGCTAGCTTTTTGTTTGGTAAACTGCCAAAAGAAGCGGTGTTCATTTACCGACGTCCTGATCATAAATAGCGTTTAGTTAAAAGTTATGCCTGCTTGCAGGCATAACTTTTTTTATAAAGTATAAGAGATGATAACGCGCTAGTTTTAAAATATTTTTAAAAGTGACATGCTAAGATAATGATTATTTAGGTAATCACAAAAGGGGGAATTTGATATGCGTGTACTTGTAGTAGAAGATGATGCTTCATTATTACACGGTATCGTAGAAGGCTTAAAAGAAGAAGGATATGAAGTTGATTGTGCGTCTGATGGAGATGAAGGTTTGTTTTTAGCAGAGCAGAATATTTATGATGCCTTAATTTTAGATATTATGCTGCCGGGTATGACAGGGCTTGACATACTAAAAAAACTAAGAAAACAAAAGGTGTTGACCAAAGTTATTTTTCTTACTGCAAAAGATAGTGTAGAAGATCGAGTGAAAGGACTCGACTATGGAGCCGATGATTATTTGGTTAAGCCTTTTGCCATGGCTGAACTTTTTGCGAGGTTAAGGGTAATGCTTAGGGACTTGCAGGCAGAAGAAGGTATGATTTCATATGGTCCCATTTCTATACGAGAAGCCAATCATGAAGTAGTGATTAATGGAAGTGTCCTCACGTTAACGATTAAAGAATTTCAGCTTTTGGAATATTTTATTCGAAATAAAGAACAAATCCTTATTCGAGATCAAATTTTTAATCGGGTATGGGGTTTTACATCCGATGTAGGAGTGGGCGTAGTTGATGTTTATGTTCACCATTTAAGAAAGAAGCTTCAGCCTTTTAATTGTGACAATTATGTACGTACAGTCAGAGGCGTAGGCTTTATGTTAAAAGGGGAAGAGCATGTTTAAAAAGACGAGAATCAGGCTTGTGTTATTTAACACAATGGTGCTGATGGTTATCTTGAGCATTTTTAGTGTGGTTTTATATTTTTACATGCAGCATCTTATTTTTTTAAACCCGGACAATCGGCTAAGTGAGATGAGCGAGCAGGTTAAAAAAAGAAATTTACATGAAATTCAGGAAAACAATGAGAGAGAAACAGAACGTCGCGTTGCGTTTTTACTTTGGAGCAGTGATAAAAAATTAATCAAAATTACACCTAAAAAAGGGTTATATACAAACGATATTGACGACTTTAAGCCTGCGCTCTCAGAAGGAAAAATCCAAACGTCGCAAGAGGTAAACGGTCATGCTTATCGAGTGATGAATGTGAAAAATGAAGGATATATAAAAGATCAAGACGTTTCAACAATTCAACTTGTCTTAAACGTAGATCCAGAAACTCAAACCTTAGAGCACCTTGCTTTTCTTCTTGTCATTTCAGCTTTTATTGGACTGCTTCTTTCGCTTGTAGCTGGCTTGTTTTTAGCCAATCGAGCGCTTGTACCTATCCAAAAATCTTGGAACAAACAAGTCGAATTTATTGCAGATGCTTCCCATGAGTTAAGGACGCCTCTTTCCGTGATGCAAACGCATCTCGAGCTATTGTTTAGACGACCAAATCATACGATTGAGCAAGAAAGCGAAAACATTTATCAAAGCTTAAACGAAGTAAAGCGGATGACGAAGCTGGTGGGCAACTTACTAACACTCGCTAGATCTGATTCAAGTGCACAGCTGCTAAACAAAACGGTCTTTAATATGGGTGAGCTAGTTGATAAAGTAGCTAATCAGTTTGAGCCTATATTTGAACTAAAGGAGCTGCATTTCACAAGGGAAATTGAATCGTTAATGTGCGGAGGAGATCAAGAACGACTTCATCAGCTATGTATGATTTTATTAGACAACGCTTTTAAGTACACCCCACCTGGAGAAAGCATTCATATTAGTCTAAAGAAACATCATCACTCTATGATGCTAATTGTCAAAGACACAGGCATTGGAATTGAAGCGAAAGATCTTCCGTATGTGTTTGATCGCTTTTATCGAAGTGATAAGAGTCGGGCGCGTGCCGAAGGAGGATCAGGTTTAGGGCTCGCGATTGCCAAATGGATTGTACAAGCTCATGACGGAGAAATTAAGGTTTTTAGTCAAAAAAACGTGGGTACGGAATTTTATGTGAAAATTCCGCTATGAAAAAAGCTGCCTGTCATTAGGCAGCTTTTTTTGTCACTTTTTTGTTTGCAGTCTTCCATGCTTTCCATGCATTAGCAAGTAACAGGCCGATTAATAAATAGGCAAGGCCGCCAAAAACTAAGTAATCTACGGCGCTAATCGCCCCTGCAAGCATCCCAAATTTTATTTGGTCTTTATACTTCGCAGGAGAAGTTGGCGGATCCGTCACCATAAAGAAGGCTAAAAATAAAGCGGAATTAACAAAAGGAGCTCGTAAAGCATCCGCTACATCACCTACTCCTATTAATGACATAATCGTAAAAATAGCAAAATACACGCCTAAAAACGCAAATACTTGAGGGAATTTATTTACTTTGCTCGTCACAAGGTACCCTGTCACAAACACGAATACAATGAGCCAGACGGGTAGTAAAGATAAGCTTCCCCACCAGCTTTGGCCGCTTGAAAAGACAATAAGTGAAAAGAGAAGACCAAAAGCAGCAGGGTTAAAAATAGGCTTCTTTTTTACTTTTACTAAGTGCTTCGATAAAATAGCAACAGCTACAGTGCAAAATGTGACCCAAGCAGGTGTAGAGGTGCTGAGCACTAAGGCAATAATTAATCCAGTAATAATTCCGCCGTCAGGAAGCTGAATTTTCTTTTTATAAGCAAAAGAAAATCCTAAATCTAAGGCGGCCGCCGAGCATACGGCGAGTAGTAGGTGTCCTAATCCTTGAAAGGCAGAAGAGTTGAATTCACCTAATAAGGTTAAAAGCAGCAGCATAGCCATCACGTATCTTTTAGGTGTTTTAACTAGCTGCCCCCACCGACTTATTTCTTTTGGTTTGTTTTCATCTACAATAATATAACCTTTGGGTGTACTAATATATTTAACACCGCTTCTTCGTTCAGAACGTGTGGTCATCATTCATTAATTCCTCCATATCTGATGTGAAAAAAGGAGTGAAACTAGAATCGAAGAGTACGCCGCGTACGTCGGCATCATTCAATAAATTTACTCCTTTTTCCGCTCCTAAAATAAAAGCTGATGTAGATAATGCATCGGCCAGCATGGCAGAAGGAGCAATAGCTGTACAACTCATTAGACTGCTTCTAGTAGATGGAGATAAGGGATTAACCAAATGATGCATGAATGGTTGCGTCTTATTTTTTCTAGCATAATTTCCTGATGTGCAGACAGCCGTATCTGTTACACGCAAGGTCAGTAATGACTGCGTTTGAATCTGAGGGTGCTGAATCCCGACTTTCCACAAATCTCCGTGTTGATTGAGTCCTTTAACTAGGATGTCTCCTCCGGCATTAATCATAAAATGCTGATAAGGAAGGGAGTGGGCAGCCAAATCAATAGCTAATCCTTTGGCGACCGCTCCAAGATCTATAATCATCGGTTTTTGTAAGAGAACCGTTTTTTTATGTGTATTCAATACGATGTCTTTATAACTTCCAGAATCGACTGCTTCGTTCACTTGTACGAGCTTTCCATCTAAATAATGTTCGTTAAAACCACGTTTTTCTAATTGTTTTCCTACCGTTGGGTCAAAGATTCCATGCGTTTCATCTGCTACTAAGATAGCGAAATGAAGGGCTTCAAATAATAGGGGGCTAACAGCAACAGGTTCTTTGATATGTCTAATTAGCTTCATAACTTCGCTTTTGGCATCAAATCGACTGCATGTCGTTTCGACGGTCTTAAAAATAGTAAATGCCTTTGAGATATGGTGAAGGACATTTGCTTCCTCCGATTGGGGAGCAATTACTTGAATGGACACGGTTGTTCCCATACATAAGACAGAGCGGCTATACGTTTTTATGGACATCATTCGTTTCTCCTTTATGCATTCATTGCTTGCTGAAGGGCGTCATCCACGGCATTTTGAAAATCTTCTGTGCTAAGCGTTGCTCCGCTCACGACGTCGACATCTGAGCTTTGTCTTTGTACGACTTGAGACGGAAGATCCTCAATGTAACTCTCAGAATAGTGAGTATCCGCTTCTGTAATTTCAACTGTATCAATTCGGTCGTTTTTAATGGTCACAGATACGTAAACAGTTCCGATACGGTTGCTTCCTTGACCAGAATACGTTCCATCTTTGTATTTTGTTTTAGGAGCAGAACTTTCGGTACTCGCTGATGAAGGGTGCTTATTAGAAGAAGCGATATCTTCTCCCCAGTTATCATTAACAATTGTTTGATTGTCTGTCTGATCTCTCGTTTTTTTCTGATGATGAGCCGGTGTGACTTGAACAGCTTGCGCGTCAGATAGAGTGTTTATATAACCCGTTGCATAAATACTTCCAATGGCTACGCTGCATGCAGCAATCATCGTTTTTCCCATTTTGCTCATATTTGTTGAACCTCCCGATTTATACCAGAACTATAGTTTCGATTATTGATGGTGATCTTTAGCATAAATAAACTTTATAAATAAACTTTTAAAAAAGATTTAAAATCAAAAAAGTTTTTTCGAAAATAAATGATTCAAGTGAAAAGGTCATTTTAAATAATGAAAGGAGAAGCTGGAATTTCTTTCACAAGCCTAGCTATTTTGACATACGTAATAATAGTTAATATTTCTGTTTACTATCTAAACGTGCATGATAAAATAGAAAAGATGAATATGTGTTAGGAGGAACATCAGTGAAAATTAAGCTTGGCCTTTTATACGGAGGAAAATCCGCTGAACATAAAGTATCTTTACAAACAGCTCTAGCAGTTTCAAAAGCAATTAATCACGATAAATATGAAGTGCATCCAATTTACATTACGGAAACAGGAAAATGGATTCGCGGCACACAGCTGACTGGTCCGCTTGAAACAGTTGCTCAATTAGAAATTCAAGATAACGGAACAGCTATTTCACCAGTTTCATTGAATACAGAAATGTTTGCATTAACAGATTCAAAAACAGATGATCAACTAGATGTTATTTTCCCACTTCTTCATGGTCCAAATGGAGAAGATGGTACGGTACAAGGATTATTAGAATTATTGAATATTCCTTATGTTGGAAACGGTGTATTAGCTTCAGCAGCTGGTATGGATAAAGTTGTAATGAAGCAGCTGTTTGCACAGGCAGGTCTGCCTCAAGTGGAGTACGTATCATTTATCCGCCGCGAGTGGGAAGCAGATCGAACGGCTGCTTATGAAAAAGTAGAAACACTTGGATACCCTTGCTTTGTTAAACCAGCAAACTTAGGTTCAAGTGTTGGGATTAGCAAATGTGATAACCGCGAAGAGTTAGAAGCGGCATTTGTTGAAGCCTTCTTATTCGATCGAAAAATCATTGTAGAAGCAGCAGCAGTTGGTCGTGAAGTTGAAATTGGTGTGTTAGGGAATGATGAAGCAGCTTGTTCAGTAGTTGGAGAAATCTTACCTAAAAAAGCGTTTTACGATTACAAAGCAAAATATGAAGACGGCGATACAGGTCTTATTATTCCAGCTGAAATTACAGAAGAACAGCATCAAGAAATGTCAGCACTAGCAATCAAAGCATTTAAAGCAATTGATGGATCTGGTCTTGTACGTGCAGATTTCTTCTTAACATCAGAAGGTAAATTCATTATTAATGAAGTGAATACGATGCCTGGTTTTACACCTTTCAGTATGTTCCCGTTATTGTGGAAACACGCAGGTGTTGAATATCCAGATTTAATTGAAAAACTTGTATCACTAGCAATTGAACGTCATACCGAAAAGCAGCAAATTAAACACACAATGTAACTCACACAACACTATTCATCATGAATAGTGTTTCTGTGTTTAGTTTCAATTAAATAGTATCCATAGTTTACTTTATATCGAGAGGAGCAAACCAACAATGATTAAACGTACGCTTAAACAGCTAGCTGCAATGATTCCAGGAAGTGTATTTCATAGCGGGAACGAAGCAACTGTAATTGAGGGAGTCTCAATTGATACGAGAACTATTCAGCGAGGCAATTTATATATCCCAATTAAAGGGGAACGTTTTAACGGGCATGTATTTGTCGATAAAGCAATTGAAAACGGAGCGGTCGCTACTCTGTGGAACAAAGATGAAGAAAACCCACCGACAGACATTAGCGTTATTTTAGTCGATGATACGCTAGAAGCTCTTCAGCAATTAGCGAAATCCTATCGTCACGAGTTAGATATTAAAGTAGTGGGCATTACAGGAAGTAACGGAAAAACAACGGCAAAAGACATGGTGAAAGCTGTGCTTGATACAACTTACCGTGTTCTGAAAACAGATGGAAACTTTAATAATCATATTGGCATGCCGCTTACTATTTTGCGTTTAGATGAAACTCATGATATTGCCGTTTTAGAAATGGGCATGAGCAGCCGAGGAGAGATTGAGTTTCTTTCTAATTTAGCGGAGCCTGATGTGGCCATTATTACAAATATCGGAGAATCGCACCTTCAAGACTTAGGAAGTCGTGATGGAATTGCGGAGGCAAAATTAGAAATTACAAGCGGCTTAGCACCAACAGGTCAGCTTGTCTATAATGGTGATGAGCCACTTTTAACGTCGCGCGTAGTTAATCCAGCATTTGAAACGGTGACATTTGGCAGCTCAGAACAAAACGATTTGTATCCAAGTGCTATTTCAGCCGAAGAGTTAGGAACAACATTCACTGTTTCACGTGAAACAACATATTCATTCTTTATCCCGGTATTAGGTAAACATAATGTTCACAATGCGCTTTCTGCTATTGCGGTAGGCCATTATTTTGGACTAGACAACGAAACAATCGCTAAGGGATTAAAAGAATTAAAGCTAACAAATATGCGTATGGAGCTTGTAAAACGAACAGATGGCCTGACCTTCATTAACGACGCATATAACGCAAGTCCAACGTCCGTTAAAGCTGCTATCACGTTGATGCATGATTTAGAAGGCTATAAGCAAAAAATTCTTGTTCTCGGGGATATGCTTGAATTAGGCGATCAGGAAAAAGAGTTCCACAAAGAAGTGGGAGAGTTTATTCAAGCAGAAAAAATTGATTATGTTCTAACATACGGTCCTTTATCTGTTGAAATTGAGCAAGGAGCAAAAAATAATTTTGCAGAAGATAAGGTAATACACTTTGAGGAGAAAGATGAGCTTGTTGAAAAATTAACAGCGATTACAACAAGAGAAGATGTGGTTTTAGTGAAAGCATCTCGAGGGATGAAGCTTGAGGAAGTTATCTCAAAAATGATGCATAAATTACCGTGATATTAAAAAGAGTATAAGTAAGCTCTATTGCAAACGGAAAGCCATAGTGTTATGATGTAGTCTGAGTGTCTTGAGGCGCTTATACTCTAAACGTTGAATTTATTGAAGTAGTCGTTTAGAGCATTTTCCGTTTCCTCGGAGAATGCTTTTTTTTGTAAAATATAGATAGTCTAAATATAAAAGGAGTTTGAAAAACTTGGCATTATTTCAAGATTTAGGATTAAGTCAACAGCTTAACAAAGCTGTGAGTAAAATGGGTTTTGAAGAAGCAACACCAATTCAATCAGAAACTATCCCATTAGCACTAGAAGGTCACGATTTGATCGGACAAGCACAAACAGGAACAGGGAAAACAGCGGCATTTGGTATTCCTCTTATTGAAAAAGTTGATGTAAACGTAGATGCAATTCAAGGGTTAATTATTGCTCCTACTCGTGAACTTGCTGTACAGGTATCTGAAGAACTTTACAAAATTGGTCAAACAAAGCGCGTACGCGTGCTATCAATTTATGGTGGTCAAGATATCAGTCGTCAAATTCGTGCATTGAAAAAGCACCCTCATATCATCGTAGGGACACCAGGACGTATGCTAGATCATATTAATCGTCGTACACTTCGTCTACAAGACGTTCATACAGTTATTTTAGATGAAGCAGATGAAATGTTAAACATGGGATTCATCGAAGACATTGAAAAAATCTTATCAAACGTACCTGAGAACCACCAAACACTTTTATTCTCAGCAACAATGCCTACTCCAATCCGTCGCATTGCTGAAAAATTCATGAACGAACCAAAAGTGGTAAAAGTAAAAGCAAAAGAAGTAACGATGCCAAACATTACGCAGTATTATTTAGAAGTACAAGAAAAGCGTAAATTTGATATCCTTACTCGTCTTTTAGATATGCAATCACCTGAATTAGCTATCATCTTTGGTCGTACAAAGCGCCGTGTTGATGAGTTATCAGAAGCATTAAATATGCGTGGTTATTCTGCACAAGGTATCCATGGTGACTTGACACAATCGAAACGTCTATCTGTACTACGTCAATTTAAAGAAGGTTCTATTGATGTATTAGTTGCGACAGACGTAGCTGCACGCGGACTTGATATTTCTGGTGTTACTCATGTATACAACTTTGATATCCCTCAAGATCCGGAGAGCTATGTACACCGTATCGGACGTACAGGACGTGCTGGTAAAATGGGTGCTGCTATGACATTTGTAACGCCAAGAGAAACTGGACAGTTACACAATATTGAGCGTACAACAAAACGTAAAATGGAGCGTATGACTGCTCCAACGCTTGATGAAGCAATGGAAGGTCAACAGCGTATTGCAGCTGACAAATTAACGGAATCTGTGACACAAGGCAACTTATCTTACTACAAACAGTTGGCAGAAGAGTTACTTGAAGAGCACGATTCAGTTTCATTAGTGGCAGCGGCAATCAAATTATTTACAAAAGAACCAAATGAATCACCAATTCAATTAACTGCTGAACCACCGGTAATTGCAAAAGGTGATAAAAACAAACGTGGAAATGGCGGAGGTCGTTCACGTTCTAACTCTAAAAACTACTCACAGCAAAATCGTCGTGGAAACTCAAAGCGTTTTGGTGACAAGCGTCGCGGTGGAAGCAACGGCAGTGATAATAGAAATCGCAATAGCAGCAGTAATCGTAAAGATTCTCGCAGCAAAGCGTAAAATAAAAACGAGCCTTAACAGGCTCGTTTTTTTTATGTGTTAATTGCTATTTTATTGGTGCACACTATGAGTAAAATAAAATGGGGTGTTCACTAATGTCGACCATTGTTCGGTTAGGTTATGTGGCGATGAGCGTTCATTTGGAAAATAGTTCTCCTTCTCAAACAATGACTTTTGCACAATTTCAGCGTGTGAAAGACCATGAAGCGGCCATTCGCAAGCTCGAACGTATTGCAATATCCAACTTAGAAAACTGCTTACGGTTATTAAAACATAATGCTTGGAGTGAAATTGAGTTTTTTCGATTCAGTTCTAAGTTAATTCCATTAGCTAACCATGAGGCACTAAAAGAGTGGAACTACATAGCTCCTTTAAAAGATGCTCTTCAGCGTATTTCTGTATTTTTGAAGGAACATCCAATGCGAGTAGATTTTCACCCGGATCATTTTGTTGTTTTAAACTCAACGGATAAAGAGGTTTTTAAGCATTCTATCCAAACTCTTCGCATGCATCAAAAGTTGCTGAAAGGAATGGATATTCCGCTTCAAAATCGCTGTGTTCTACATGTTGGAGGAGCTTATAATGATAAAGAAAAAGCACTGGAGCAGTTTATTCATAATTGGGGGCTTGTACCTCAATCCCTTCAGCAAATGATTATGTTGGAAAACGACGATACAACCTTTCATATAAAAGACGTCTTGTATTTATGTGAAAAACTAAATGTCCCAATCATTTTTGATCTTCATCATCATCAGGCGAACAACGATGAAACTTCATGGCAAGAGCATTGGGACCGTATCATTAGAACATGGGAACATGAAACACTCCCTCTAAAAATGCATATATCTAGTCCTAAAAGTGATAAAGAATTTAGAGCCCATGCAGATTATATCGATGTTAATGGGTTTTACAGCTTTTTAAAAGAAGTAAATGGAACGATACCGCAAATTGATTGCATGATTGAAGCTAAGAAAAAAGATGAAGCGCTCTTTCAGTTAGTAAGAGATTTGAAGACTTATGAAGATGTGGAATTTATTAACTCATCCACTTTTTATATTAAATCCTAAAGCAGGCCTTATATCTGTGGCTTGTTTTTCTGTTTGAACGTAAGAAAAGCGAGAAGAAATCCAGCAATACCTCCAGCGAAATGAGCTGTATTGTTGGTTCCTGGCGTTAGCAGACCTGAAAGTAATCCAATAATTAAAAAGACGACAATGATTTGCTGGTTGCTTTTAGAAAGCATATGCTTTTGTTTTATGACAAGATAGAGGTAAAATCCCAGCAGTCCGAAAATGGCACCGGATGCACCCACATGGCTGTAAAAAGAAGATTGGATTAGAAATGTAACGATATTTCCAAGCAATCCACACGTAAGGTAGAATAGAAGAAACTTATAAGAAGAAAGAATACGCTCAGCGCCTGGTCCTAACAAGAACAAGGAAAATGAGTTGAAAAGAAGATGTGAAAAGCTTAGATGTAAAAAGATAGGTGTGAAAAGCCGCCAGTAGTCTCCTTGGGAAATTAAACTATTCACACCAATAAGCTGATGTATAAAAGATTCTGCAAGGTGTGAGGGAAGAGCGGCAAGTAACCATAGCGCAATGTGGATGCAGATAAGTGTGAAGGTAACAGGATAAAAACGTTTAAATTCAGCTGCATTTTCTGTGCGTACGAACATATTTGTCACTCCTTTTTATAAAGGCATTTTTATATACTATTCTGTAAGAGAGGATTAAATGAAAATGATTATAGGAACTGGAATTGATATTACAGAGTTAGAGCGGATTGAAAAAATGGTGCAGCGTCAAAGCGCTTTTATTACTCGGATTTTAACAAAAAATGAAAGAGAACGCTATGAAAAGCTATCAAGCCGACGTAAGGTCGAATTTTTAGCAGGAAGATTTGCTGTGAAGGAAGCATATTCGAAAGCTCTTGGAACAGGAATAGGGAAAGATTTCAGCTTCCAAGATATCGAAATCGTGAATGATGAAAGAGGGAAACCCCACATTGTTACAAAACAACCACTGGAAGCATCTGTACACGTATCTATTTCCCACAGTGCGCACTATGCGATTGCTCAAGTAATTATTGAACGCTTGTCAAGCTAGTCTGCATATTCACTATTTCTTGTTCATATATTCATAGTGTGGATAGGGGAGACAAGATATGTTCTTGCTTCTCCGTTTAGCTGTGAATATAAGAAACAAAGGAGTTGGGGAAATGCATAAAAAATGGATTGGCTTATTTGTTTGCGCCTTTTTTCTCTTAGCCTTATCAGCATGCGGTGAAAAAAGTCAGCAGGATGTAACAGATGCATTGGATGCCAAGGTACAAGAAATGGCGGGGTATAAATCAGATGCTAAGATGACATTGAATACAGGGAAAGATGCTCAAGTATACGATGTAGAGATTTGGCATAGTAAGCCTATGTACTATCGAGTGAATTTGAAAAATACAAAGAAAGATCAAAGCCAAATGATTTTGCGTAATGATGAAGGGGTTTTTGTTTTAACGCCTGCCTTAAATAAAAGCTTTCGTTTTCAAAGTGACTGGCCGCAAAATAGCAGTCAAGCTTATTTGTATGAATCCCTTGTCCAAGATATTGTGAAGGATGAAAAGGCAAGTTTTAAGTCAACGGATAAACATTATATTTTTGAAACAAAAACGAACTATCAAAATAGCACAATGCTTCCTAAACAAGAAATTACGCTGAACAAAAGTGACTTAGCGCCTGTGTCGGTTAAAATTATGGATACGGATAATAAAGTGTTAATAAAAGTTGATTTCTCTAAGGTGAAATTCGATTCTAAGTTTGATAAAGGGGCTTTTGATACAAAAAGAAACATGACAAGTGCAAAGATTGACATTCCGACATTAGCTCAGCACAAATCATTTAGCGTTCTTTATCCTAAGGACGTTCCAAAAGGTACAAAGCTGTCCAAGGAAAAGAAAATTGAGACGGAAAATGGTGAGAGAGTCGTTTTAATGTACAAAGGAGAAAAGCCGTTTACGCTTGTACAAGAAAAAGCGCAAGTAGCTAAAACAGCAACATCTACAGTTACTGCCGGAGAGCCATTTGATTTAGGTTTTACTGTGGGAGCTTTAACGGATAAAAGTCTATCTTGGACATATAATGGAGTAGACTTTATGCTGGCTTCTGATCAGCTGACACCAGATGAATTGAGTACAGTTGCTAGATCTGTGCAAAGTCAGATGGGAAAATAAGAGAAGCTTACAAGCCTGCATATATGTAGGCTTGTTCTTGCTTAATTTGAATAAAGATCGAGATGAAGTTTGGCTATAGATGTATTATACTAACAGAGGAAAGTACGTTTAGAATGGTTCTGAAAAAAGGAAGTGTCGTAGTAATGGATGCATTTTATAGAGAAACATGGGCAGAAATTGATGTAGAAGCCATTTTTCAAAATGTGAATCATGTAAGAGAACTGATACCGGGGCATAAAACGTTAATGGCCGTAGTAAAAGCGAATGCGTACGGGCATGGAGATAAAGAAGTAGCAGAGATTGCGCTTCAAGCTGGCGCTGATATGCTAGCTGTAGCTTTTTTGGATGAAGCTATTGCTCTTCGAAAAAAAGGAATAAAGGAATCCATTTTAGTATTAGGAGCCGTGCCTCCCTTACACATTCAAACTGCATTGGAGTGGGATGTAACGGTCACTGCTTATAGCAAAGCTTGGATTGAAGAAGCGGCGTCCATTCTAGGTGCAAACAGTCAGTTGCATATGCATTTAAAAATAGATACAGGCATGGGTCGCTTAGGAATTAGAACAAAAGAAGAATTACACGAAACGATGAATATCATCACTTCTCATTCAGGGTTCGCGCTGGATGGAGTGTTTACGCACTTTGCAACAGCAGACGAGCTAAATTCGTCTTATTTTGAAAAACAATACACATTCTTTGAAGAAATGGTTCGAATTGTGAAAGAACATAGTTTTACACCTCCGATGATTCACTGTGCAAATAGCGCAGCTTTGCTTCGTCGTCCGAGCGATATCTTTAATGGCGTACGCTTAGGTATCTCTATGTATGGCTTGAGTCCTTCAGAGGAATTAAAAGAAGTCTTGCCAATTCCGTTAAAACAAGCTTTTTCGCTGCACAGCCGTATTGTGCATGTTAAAAAAGTCAAAAAAGGGAGTCATATCAGTTACGGAGCTACTTATGAAGCTAAAGAAGATGAATGGATTGCTACTATTCCAGTAGGATACGCAGACGGCTGGATTCGTAAATTAAGTAATTTTGAAGTGTTAGTAGATGGAGTTAAAGTGCCAATTGTTGGTAGGATATGCATGGATCAATTGATGATTAAATTGCCTAAAATGTATAAAATGGGTACAAAAGTAACATTTATTGGAAAACAACAAGGTGCTGAAATTACAATTGATGAAGTAGCAAAGCATCTTGAAACAATTAATTATGAAATCCCTTGCATGATTGCAGCAAGGGTTCCGAGGGTTTATACAAGAGATTCTCAGCACATTCATGTTAATAATTATATCTTGCGCTGAATATACATCTTCCTGAGTCAACATAAAAAGCCTGCGAACAAAAGACAATAAAATAATAACTTCCATGCATAAAAGAGGGTATCAATTGACGATAATAGTGTAGAAATTGACAGAATTAACTTTCCATTAAAGCTAATCAATGTTATGATAAGGAAAGATGAGACTATTGGTGTGTGTATTGATGTTGGAGGTGTATGTTTGTGTCTGAAGCGAGCGCAACTACAGAAATCCTAGTAAGATTACCGAAAAATTTAGTATCGGAGCTCGATCTTATGGTTAAACAAGAAAATGGCAACCGAAGTGATTTTATTCACCAAGCAACAAAATTGTACCTTCGTGAGCGAAAAAAACGCCATATTCGCGAATCAATGAGACGTGGATATATGGAGATGGCAAAGATAAACTTAAATATTGCTTCCGAGGCTTTTCTAGCAGAGTATGAAGCTGATCATACTGTGGATCGTTTAGTAAGCGGGGGGTAATGACTTGGTAGTCAAACGTGGCGACGTTTATTTTGCTGACCTATCTCCTGTTGTTGGCTCAGAACAAGGAGGCGTTCGCCCTGTACTTGTCATTCAAAATGATATAGGCAATCGTTTTAGCCCAACTGTTATTGTAGCTGCGATCACTGCTCAAATTCAAAAGGCAAAGTTACCTACGCATGTTGAAATTGATGCAAAGCGCTATGGATTTGAGCGAGATTCAGTTATTTTACTAGAACAAATTCGTACTATTGATAAACAGAGGCTAACAGACAAGATTACCCATTTAGATGATGAAATGATGGACAGAGTGGATGAAGCCTTGCAAATCAGTGTAGGACTTATCGACTTTTAGAATTATACTTCCATTTATGCTAAGTTGCTCCTTTATGAGCAACTTTTTTAATTTGACTAGGAATAATCAGTAAACGTATATTGTAATAAGAAACGTTTTAAAAATGATAATATATATATAGATATAAATGAGTGTATTGACTCACAAGGAGGACCTCATGAATCAAGATTTATTCAATTATATACAAAATCATAAATCAGAAATTTTTGATCGATGGCTAGTGTTAATGAATGATGTGGAAACAGAGCGGATTAAAAACATTGTATCCGAGCAAGTGTACGTAAATGTAAGCTCTGATTTTGTAAATTTACTTTTGGCAAAAGCATTCCGTGATCAGGAAAATTTTGCAGAGGAACTAGAGGAAGTAGTAGGACGAGTTGTGAGTTTAGGATGGCCTCTTGCTTATTTGACACAGGGTGTACGTAACTTGGGTCATGTAGTGGTTGAAGGGTATGTAAACAGTGAACATGTAAAGGCTGATCAAACTCATTCTGAATTATTCTATCGGTTTGACAAGTGGTTAAGCCCTATTTATAACAAAATAGTAGAACAATACTCCAACTCGTGGGAAAATACAGTTATGTTGCAAAAAGTTGCACTTCAAGAATTGTCTGCTCCATTAATACCGGTATTTGATAAAATTACGGTAATGCCGCTTGTGGGAACAATTGACACCGATCGTGCAAAGAAAATTATGGAAAACTTACTGCAAGGTGTCGTAAAGCACCGATCAGAGGTCGTATTAATAGATATTACCGGAGTACCAGTAGTGGATACGATGGTTGCCCATCATATCATTCAAGCTGCTGAAGCCGTACGTTTGGTTGGAGCCAAGTGTTTGTTAGTAGGAATTCGTCCGGAAATTGCTCAGACTATTGTGAACTTAGGTATTAACTTAAATGAAATTATTACGAAAAACTCATTAAAAAAAGGTGTAGAGTTTGCGTTAGAAATGACTGAGCGGAAAATAGTTGATATAGAATCGGAGGAATAAACGTGAGAATACCCATTTTGAAATTGTACGACTACTTATTGGTATCCATTCAATGGGAGCTGGATGATCAAACGGCTATTCAATTCCAAGAAGATTTGCTAAGTAAAATTCATCAAACTGGAGCAAAAGGAGTGGTAATCGATTTAACTTCAATTGATATGATCGATTCATTCATCGCAAAAGTGTTAGGTGACGTGGTTAGCATGTCTAATTTGATGGGGGCCAGAGTAGTATTAACAGGTATCCAGCCTGCAGTAGCTATTACACTTGTTGAGTTAGGGATTGGCCTAAACGATGTTCTTACTGCACTCGATTTAGAAAAAGGTCTTGAGAAACTCCAATCGGAATTGGGGGATTAGTATATGGAATTCCAATCCAGCGTAAAAATCGTAACAGAATGGGACATCGTAGCGGCACGCCAATTAGGTAGAAATGTGTCGAAAGAGCTAGGGTTTGGAACAGTTGACCAAGCTCGTATTACAACCGCCATTTCTGAATTAGCTCGTAATATTTACCTATATGCGGGTAAGGGTCAAATCTATATTGAGAAATTAAATCGTGGAGGAAAAAACGGTCTTCTTGTCGTAGCAACAGATGAAGGGCCAGGTATCCCCGACGTTCGCAAAGTAATGGAAGATGGATACTCAACATCGGGTGGACTAGGAGCTGGGCTTCCTGGGGTAAAACGATTGATGGATGAGTTTGACATCGAAACAAATGTCGGAGAAGGTACTGAGATTAAAGCAGTTAAGTGGCTCCGGTAGGAGGAAATAGATAATGTCTTTTGATAAAGAGATGAGAGATTTATACAAAGATATTTTGGGGAACTATATCCAAACACAAAATGAACAAATTTTGTATCAAGGACAAAAACTAAGTAGAAAATCTTTAGAGAATGAAATATCGCCAGAAGATATTGTGAGCATTCATAAAGAAGTGATTGAAGAAATTTATTCTGATATTCCAGAAAAAGTGCTGCATTCTCTGGACTTTTTACTTGAGGTAATGATTAGCTACGGTCTTGCTCTTCGTGAGCATCAAACATTAAAAAATAAGCAGCGGGAACTTCGTTCTGAAATCGAAGTTGCCGCTAACGTCCAGCAGACGCTGTTAGGGACAAAGGTTCCGGCTAGTTCAACTTTAGAAATTGGCGCGATTAGCGTACCTGCTAAACAGATGAACGGAGATTATTTTCACTTTGTAGAAGAAGAGCACGGTGGATTAAGTATTGCCATTGCCGATGTGATCGGAAAAGGAATTCCAGCTGCAATGTGTATGTCTATGATCAAGTATGCAATGGACAGCTTACCGGACTCAAGAAAAAATCCAAGTTACGTATTGGAGAACTTGAATAATATTGTAGAGAGAAACGTAGATCCAAGTATGTTTATTACGATGTTCTACGGAAGTTATAATCCCGAGACAAACTTATTTGATTATGCATCTGCAGGGCATGAGCCAGGCTTTTATTATGATGCCAAAGCTGATTCATTTGAAGATTTGGAAGCAAAAGGACTCGTGCTAGGAGTCGATCGCCATGTGAAATATCTTCAGTACGAGCAGCAGCTTTCAAAAGGCGATATGATTGTTCTGTTAACAGATGGTGTAACAGAATGCAGAACTGAAGAAGGATTTATCGAAAGATTGGACATCATAAAATTAATTCAAAAATACATGCATTTGTCTCCTCAAGAAATTGTAGAATCTGTATATAAAGAGCTGGAAAAATTACAGCATTTTCAATTGAGAGATGACTTTACATTGATTATTTTGAAGAGTTTAGTTTAAGTATTCTAAATAAGGGTACAGAAAAGATAGCACAAAATTAGAGGGGGTCTACTAATACGATGAATTTAAAAATAGATATACAAAAGGACGGTCAAGCATATCGTATTAAGCTGGCTGGAGAGATTGACGCATATACAGCACCTAAGCTAAAAGAAAAGTTCATGGAAATTACTGAACATACTGAACCGGAAATTATAGTCGATTTAACCGATGTATCATACATGGATAGTACAGGACTAGGTGTATTTATTGCATTGTTAAAAGCCAATAAGAAAAATAACGGCTCTTTGAAATTTGTTGGTGTATCAGAGCGCATCAAGCGCTTATTTGATATTACGGGCCTCACAGACATTTTAAACGTGAATTCACAAGTAGAAGGTGGCGTAAAATGAAACAGCCTTATGACTTTGTTGAGATGAAGATTCCTGCTAAGCCAGACTATGTAGCGATTATTCGACTGACGCTGTCTGGTGTAGCGAACCGGATGGGTTTTTCTTATGATGAAATTGAAGATATGAAAATTGCTGTGAGTGAGGCATGTACAAATGCCGTACAGCATGCTTACAAGAGTGAAGAAAATGGTGAAGTGAGAGTAGGTTTTGGTTTATTTGATGACCGTTTAGAAATCATGGTGGTCGATAAAGGCGAAAGCTTTAATTTTGAAGAGCTTAAGGAACATATAGGACCTTATGAAACATCAAAAGAAGTTGAATTTCTTCCTGAAGGTGGACTTGGTTTATATTTAATTGAAACACTAATGGACGAAGTGAAAATGGTCAATTCAAAAGGTGTAACGCTAATGATGACTAAGTATGTGCAAAGAGAGCAGGTGGAGAGTGATGAAAACACAGTCTCAACCTATGAAATTAACTAAAGAACAGGTTCAGGAACGAATTGAGCGCTTTCAAAAAACGCAGGATGAAGAAGCACAAAGTGATCTAGTAGTACATTACAAGAACCTTGTTGAATCTATTGCACGTCGTTATTCAAAAGGCAGAAGCTTACATGAAGATATTGTGCAGGTAGGGATGCTAGGACTGTTAGGAGCTATTAGAAGGTATGATGCTTCATTTGGAAGAAGTTTTGAATCGTTTGCTGTTCCTACAATCATTGGAGAGATTAAGCGATTTTTACGCGATAAAACGTGGAGTGTTCACGTACCGCGCCGCATCAAAGAATTAGGTCCTAAAATTAAAGCAGCTGTCGAAGAGCTAACAACCCGTTTACAGCGATCTCCTCAAGTAAAAGAAATTGCTGATCATATCGGAGTGACAGAGGAAGAAATTTTAGAAACGATGGAGATGGGGCAAAGTTATCAAGCGTTGTCTGTTGATCATTCTATTGAAGCAGACTCTGATGGAAGTACTGTTACAATCCTTGATTTAGTAGGTGAACAAGAGTCGGGTTATGAGAAAACTGATCAGCGCTTAGTGTTAGAAAAGATTCTTCATGTATTAAGCGATAGAGAAAAAGAAGTAATTCGCTATACATTTATTGAAAATCTGAGTCAAAAAGATGCCGGTGAGAAATTAGGGATTTCTCAAATGCATGTATCTCGACTGCAAAGAAGAGCTCTTGATAAGCTAAGGACTGCAGCTCGCTCAGATTCTAACGATTCGGAGTATATGTCGTGATGACAGTAGACCCGAATACAAAGTCGATTCAAACTCATATATATCAAGAGCCAAAGCAAGGGAACGTGTGTTGTGGAGATAGTTACTATGTCAAAGAAACGGATGATTATTTTCTATGTGCAGTGGCAGATGGATTAGGAAGCGGTGAACAAGCCAGAGCCGCTTCTGTAGCTGTTACGGATGTAGCGAAAGCTCATCATCATCTAGATGTAGATGAGATCATTTCTAAGTGCAACAAGGCTACTCGACATACAAGAGGCGCAGCAGTAGCTATTTTGAAAATTGATAAAAAACATAACGAATTTCATTACACAAATGTAGGTAATATCCGCTTTTATCTGTATTCTCCGGAGGGGAAATTAACGTACCCTCTGCCAATTCAAGGTTTTTTATCAGGGAAAATTCAAAAGTTCCGCACACAAACCTTCCCATATGACTCCGGTTCTAAATTTTTGATTCATACAGATGGCTTAGAATTAAAAGAGATTAAATCTGTTTTTGCTAACTCGATGAATGTCGATCAATTGTCGACACGCCTACAGGCAGCAATTCGATCTCATAATGACGATATTACGTATATCGCTGGTCATCTTCCAACTGCATAGCCTTTCTTTTTAGCTCACATGTGTTATTGCATGTGAGTTTTGTTACAATAGAGACAAAGTTTCATTTAGGTAGGAGGATAAGCTGTGTCTGTTGCAACGAAATTAGATAATCAAATTGTTCAACGTGTAAGTAAAGAGGTAGAGATTTCACACAAGCAAGTACAAAACGTAATTGCTTTAGTAGAAGATGGTAATACAGTTCCCTTTA
Organism: Priestia megaterium; assembly: GCF_009497655.1. Taxonomy (NCBI): domain Bacteria; kingdom Bacillati; phylum Bacillota; class Bacilli; order Caryophanales; family Bacillaceae; genus Priestia; species Priestia megaterium. Next base: position 195,754 of record NZ_CP023317.1, read on the forward strand.
TTGCTCGATATAGAAAAGAACAAACTGGTGCTTTGGATGAAGTCCAAATCCGGAATATTTTAGATTCCTGGAACTATTTAATGAATTTAGAGGAGCGTAAACAGGAAGTTCACCGATTAATTGAAGAGCAAGGGAAATTAACTGAGGAACTGTCTGCTCAAATTCATCAAGCGAAGAAATTGCAGCAAGTAGAAGATTTATACCGCCCTTTTAAGCAAAAACGACGTACAAAAGCAACTGTAGCAAAAGAAAAAGGTCTTGAACCATTAGCACAGTGGCTACTAAGTTTCCCGAATTCTGACGTGAACATTGAAGCGCAAACATACATAAATGAAGAAGCAGGAGTTCAATCTTCTGACGAAGCTATTCAGGGAGCCCTAGACATTGTAGCGGAACAAATTTCTGACGAAGCATCTTACCGTCAATGGATTCGTACGACCACTGTAAAAGATGGCATAATTGTTACTTCAGTCAAAGATCCGGAAAAAGATGGAAAAAATATCTATGAAATGTACTATGAATATACAGAAGCGGTAAAGCGAATCGTTCCTCACCGTATTTTAGCTATGAATAGAGGAGAAAAAGACGGTATTTTAAAAGTGAGTATTGACGCGCCTACAGATCGTATTCTTTCATATTTACATAAAGAAGTAATCAAGAAAAGGGATTCTTCAGCTGAAGGTTATATCATCTCAGCTATAGAAGATGCTTATAAACGCTTAATAGAACCATCTATTGAACGCGAAATTCGTAAAGACCTATCAGAAAAAGCGGAAGAAAGAGCCATTCACATCTTTTCTGAAAACTTACGAAAACTTCTTCTCCAACCTCCATTGAAAGGGAAAGTGGTATTAGGAGTAGATCCAGCTTTTCGAACAGGCTGCAAATTAGCTGTAGTAGATGAAACAGGCAAGGTATTAAAAATTGATGTTATTTATCCACATCCTCCTGTGAGAAAAGCAGCTGAAGCACAAAATAAATTAAAGAAAATGTTCGCTGAATACCCTATTGAAGTAGTGGCAATTGGAAATGGAACGGCATCTCGCGAAACGGAGCAATTTGTAGCGGATGTTCTTAAAGAAATTGAAAACCCAGTTTATTATTTGATTGTGAATGAAGCGGGAGCAAGCGTATATTCGGCTTCTGATGTTGCTAGAGAAGAATTCCCTGATTTTCAAGTAGAAGAGCGAAGCGCTGTATCGATTGCCAGAAGGCTGCAAGATCCGCTGGCTGAGCTTGTGAAAATCGATCCTAAGTCGGTAGGAGTAGGGCAATATCAGCATGATGTGTCTCAAAAGCAATTAAATGATTCACTGACTTTTATTGTAGAGACAGTAGTAAACCAAGTAGGAGTGAATGCAAACACGGCTTCTGCTTCGCTTCTACAATACGTTGCTGGTCTAAATAAGACAGTTGCTCAAAACATTGTAAAATATCGGGATGAAAACGGAAAATTCTCTAACCGAAAACAGTTGAAGAAAATTCCGCGTCTAGGGGCTAAAACATATGAGCAGTGTATTGGGTTTTTACGTATTATAGAAGGTGAAGAACCTTTAGACAGAACGGGTATCCATCCTGAAACATATGGAGACGTTAAAAAGCTTTTAAAGAAAGCGGAAGTGAAAGAGACTGAACTTGGAACGGAGAAAGTAAAAGAAGCATTAAAACATATTTCTTTACCCGAAATATCAGAAGAACTAAGTATAGGGGAGCTTACTTTAAAAGACATTATAGAAGCGCTCGTAAGACCGGAAAGAGATCCTCGTGATGAACTGCCAAAACCTTTGCTCCGTCAGGATATTTTGAAGCTAGAGGATCTAGCAAAAGGTATTCAGCTTGAAGGAACGGTGCGAAACGTCGTAGACTTCGGAGCGTTCATCGATATAGGAGTTAAGCAAGACGGTCTAGTCCATATTTCTAAATTAACGAATCGGTACGTTAAGCATCCCCTCGATGTCGTTTCAGTAGGAGATTTGGTGAATGTGTGGGTAGAAGACGTAGATATGAAAAAAGGAAGAGTTGCACTGACGATGATTCCGCCCCATCAATAATAAAATTGCCTTTTCAGATTTTCTGAAAAGGCAATTTTATTTGTAAAAAGAAGTGATTTAAGAAGCGGAATTATTTTTTTGATAAAAAAACCAACATTGGTTGAGCAATTTTATTTGTGCACGGTCTTTTTCAGAATAAGCGCGCCTCATTTGTTTTTGTAGCCACATTGGCATAAGGACAATCACTCCTTTTCATTTATGATAAGGTGAATAGTGAGTATGTAATGAAGTGTATGCCCCAAGAGCTAGTCAGGTGATTTCATACAGTAGAGGAGTATGTAAGATGAATGATAAGGATTTACAAATACTTGTAGAAGAAATTTCATTGAAGCTGTTTCACAAACCATTTCGTCATGAAGCCACTTTTAATTCTCGGTTACGTACGACAGGCGGAAGGTATTTGTTACGTACATCTAATATAGAAGTAAACTACAAATACTTTGAACAATATGGCACACAAGAAATAGTAGAAATTATTAAACATGAGCTCTGTCACTATCATTTGCATATTGAGGGGAAAGGGTATAAGCATGGAGATCAAGACTTTAAAAGGTTAATGAAAGAAGTAGATGCACCTCGATTTTGTCAGGCATTGAAAAAAGAAAGTGATGGAAAGAAAAAAGAGCACATATATGTATGTATGCAGTGTGATCAAAAATATGTTCGAAAAAGAAAAGTGAACACAGTTAAATATGTTTGTGGGAAGTGTAAAGGTAAATTAAAAAAAATGTAGAAGATGCTTGACTAAAATAGATTCATTATGGTAAATTAATAAAGCCGTCTCAAATAAACGGCAAAGAAATTACAAAAACTTATTGACATTACATATAATGTCGATTACAATGTAAGAAGTCTGATAAATATTATTCCACAGTAGCTCAGTGGTAGAGCTATCGGCTGTTAACCGATCGGTCGTAGGTTCGAGTCCTACCTGTGGAGCCATATGGAGAAGTACTCAAGTGGCTGAAGAGGCGCCCCTGCTAAGGGTGTAGGTCGTGTAAGCGGCGCGAGGGTTCAAATCCCTCCTTCTCCGCCATTTTATAATGGCCCGTTGGTCAAGCGGTTAAGACACCGCCCTTTCACGGCGGTAACACGGGTTCGAATCCCGTACGGGTCACCATTGATTTTTATTTACATATCCTGTGGAGGATTAGCTCAGCTGGGAGAGCACCTGCCTTACAAGCAGGGGGTCGGCGGTTCGATCCCGTCATCCTCCACCATTTTGACTGTTTCATACATAATTTTGGATGGTCCCGTGGTGTAGCGGTTAACATGCCTGCCTGTCACGCAGGAGATCGCGGGTTCGATTCCCGTCGGGACCGCCATTTTAAATTATTGGGCTATCGCCAAGCGGTAAGGCAACGGATTTTGATTCCGTCATGCGTTGGTTCGAATCCAGCTAGCCCAGCCATAAAGAGCCATTAGCTCAGTTGGTAGAGCATCTGACTTTTAATCAGAGGGTCGAAGGTTCGAGTCCTTCATGGCTCATTTTCATTTCTTGCGGGTGTGGCGGAATTGGCAGACGCGCTAGACTTAGGATCTAGTGTCTTTACGACGTGGGGGTTCAAGTCCCTTCACCCGCATCTTATTCATTTTATGTATTTAGCGGTCGTGGCGGAATGGCAGACGCGCTAGGTTGAGGGCCTAGTGGGGGCGACCCCGTGGAGGTTCAAGTCCTCTCGGCCGCACCAAAAAAACTTTTTAAAAAAGTATTGACATAAGAAAATAGAAATGATATTATAATAAAGTCGCCAAAACAACGGCGGTAAACATCATAAGAAGCGCCCGTAGCTCAATTGGATAGAGCGTTTGACTACGGATCAAAAGGTTAGGGGTTCGACTCCTCTCGGGCGCGCCATATTGCGGGTGTAGTTTAGTGGTAAAACCTCAGCCTTCCAAGCTGATGTCGTGAGTTCGATTCTCATCACCCGCTCCAAATATATTGAACTTTGAAAACTGAACAAAGCGACAAACGTCAACGTTAATTTTTATTTTTTAAATGAGCAAGTCAAACATTTCTTCGGAGAGTTTGATCCTGGCTCAGGATGAACGCTGGCGGCGTGCCTAATACATGCAAGTCGAGCGAACTGATTAGAAGCTTGCTTCTATGACGTTAGCGGCGGACGGGTGAGTAACACGTGGGCAACCTGCCTGTAAGACTGGGATAACTTCGGGAAACCGAAGCTAATACCGGATAGGATCTTCTCCTTCATGGGAGATGATTGAAAGATGGTTTCGGCTATCACTTACAGATGGGCCCGCGGTGCATTAGCTAGTTGGTGAGGTAACGGCTCACCAAGGCAACGATGCATAGCCGACCTGAGAGGGTGATCGGCCACACTGGGACTGAGACACGGCCCAGACTCCTACGGGAGGCAGCAGTAGGGAATCTTCCGCAATGGACGAAAGTCTGACGGAGCAACGCCGCGTGAGTGATGAAGGCTTTCGGGTCGTAAAACTCTGTTGTTAGGGAAGAACAAGTACGAGAGTAACTGCTCGTACCTTGACGGTACCTAACCAGAAAGCCACGGCTAACTACGTGCCAGCAGCCGCGGTAATACGTAGGTGGCAAGCGTTATCCGGAATTATTGGGCGTAAAGCGCGCGCAGGCGGTTTCTTAAGTCTGATGTGAAAGCCCACGGCTCAACCGTGGAGGGTCATTGGAAACTGGGGAACTTGAGTGCAGAAGAGAAAAGCGGAATTCCACGTGTAGCGGTGAAATGCGTAGAGATGTGGAGGAACACCAGTGGCGAAGGCGGCTTTTTGGTCTGTAACTGACGCTGAGGCGCGAAAGCGTGGGGAGCAAACAGGATTAGATACCCTGGTAGTCCACGCCGTAAACGATGAGTGCTAAGTGTTAGAGGGTTTCCGCCCTTTAGTGCTGCAGCTAACGCATTAAGCACTCCGCCTGGGGAGTACGGTCGCAAGACTGAAACTCAAAGGAATTGACGGGGGCCCGCACAAGCGGTGGAGCATGTGGTTTAATTCGAAGCAACGCGAAGAACCTTACCAGGTCTTGACATCCTCTGACAACTCTAGAGATAGAGCGTTCCCCTTCGGGGGACAGAGTGACAGGTGGTGCATGGTTGTCGTCAGCTCGTGTCGTGAGATGTTGGGTTAAGTCCCGCAACGAGCGCAACCCTTGATCTTAGTTGCCAGCATTTAGTTGGGCACTCTAAGGTGACTGCCGGTGACAAACCGGAGGAAGGTGGGGATGACGTCAAATCATCATGCCCCTTATGACCTGGGCTACACACGTGCTACAATGGATGGTACAAAGGGCTGCAAGACCGCGAGGTCAAGCCAATCCCATAAAACCATTCTCAGTTCGGATTGTAGGCTGCAACTCGCCTACATGAAGCTGGAATCGCTAGTAATCGCGGATCAGCATGCCGCGGTGAATACGTTCCCGGGCCTTGTACACACCGCCCGTCACACCACGAGAGTTTGTAACACCCGAAGTCGGTGGAGTAACCGTAAGGAGCTAGCCGCCTAAGGTGGGACAGATGATTGGGGTGAAGTCGTAACAAGGTAGCCGTATCGGAAGGTGCGGCTGGATCACCTCCTTTCTAAGGATTTTTACATGACGTACGTTTTGACACTTTGTTCAGTTTTGAGAGTTCAATCTCTCAATTATAGAAAGCATACTACTTTCTTCTTATTAGATAAGAAGAATTTTGGTTGCGATTGTTCTTTGAAAACTAGATAACAGTAATTGCTGAGGAAAAGTGAAACTTTTCTTTAATCAAACCAATAAATAACACAACTTTATGTTGTACCATTTATTCGCTAATGGTTAAGTTAGAAAGGGCGCACGGTGAATGCCTTGGCACTAGGAGCCGATGAAGGACGGGACTAACACCGATATGCTTCGGGGAGCTGTAAGTGAGCTTTGATCCGGAGATTTCCGAATGGGGAAACCCACTGTTCGTAATGGAACAGTATCTTTATCTGAATACATAGGATATTGAAGGCAGACCCGGGGAACTGAAACATCTAAGTACCCGGAGGAAGAGAAAGCAAATGCGATTTCCTGAGTAGCGGCGAGCGAAACGGAATTAGCCCAAACCAAGAGGCTTGCCTCTTGGGGTTGTAGGACACTCTATACGGAGTTACAAAGGAACGAAGTAAATGAAGCGACCTGGAAAGGTCCGTCGAAGAAGGTAACAACCCTGTAGTTGAAACTTCGTTCCCTCTTGAGTGGATCCTGAGTACGGCGGAACACGTGAAATTCCGTCGGAAGCTGGGAGGACCATCTCCCAAGGCTAAATACTACCTAGTGACCGATAGTGAACCAGTACCGTGAGGGAAAGGTGAAAAGCACCCCGGAAGGGGAGTGAAAGAGATCCTGAAACCGTGTGCCTACAAGTAGTCAGAGCCCGTTAACGGGTGATGGCGTGCCTTTTGTAGAATGAACCGGCGAGTTACGATCCCATGCAAGGTTAAGCTGATAAGGCGGAGCCGTAGCGAAAGCGAGTCTGAATAGGGCGTTTAGTATGTGGTTGTAGACCCGAAACCAGGTGATCTACCCATGTCCAGGGTGAAGTTCAGGTAACACTGAATGGAGGCCCGAACCCACGCACGTTGAAAAGTGCGGGGATGAGGTGTGGGTAGCGGAGAAATTCCAATCGAACCTGGAGATAGCTGGTTCTCTCCGAAATAGCTTTAGGGCTAGCCTCATGTTGTGAGAGTCTTGGAGGTAGAGCACTGATTGGACTAGGGGCCCCCAACGGGTTACCGAATTCAGTCAAACTCCGAATGCCAAAGACTTATCCATGGGAGTCAGACTGCGAGTGATAAGATCCGTAGTCAAAAGGGAAACAGCCCAGACCACCAGCTAAGGTCCCCAAGTATACGTTAAGTGGAAAAGGATGTGGAGTTGCTTAGACAACCAGGATGTTGGCTTAGAAGCAGCCACCATTTAAAGAGTGCGTAATAGCTCACTGGTCGAGTGACTCTGCGCCGAAAATGTACCGGGGCTAAACGTATCACCGAAGCTGTGGATTGACATCTTTGATGTCAGTGGTAGGAGAGCGTTCTAAGTGCTGTGAAGTCAGACCGTAAGGACTGGTGGAGCGCTTAGAAGTGAGAATGCCGGTATGAGTAGCGAAAGACAAGTGAGAATCTTGTCCACCGAATGCCTAAGGTTTCCTGAGGAAGGCTCGTCCGCTCAGGGTTAGTCGGGACCTAAGCCGAGGCTGAAAAGCGTAGGCGATGGCCAACAGGTTGATATTCCTGTACCACCTCCCCGCCGTTTGAGTAATGGGGGGACGCAGTAGGATAGGGTAAGCGCGCTGCTGGATATGCGCGTTCAAGCAGTTAGGCTGATGAGTAGGCAAATCCGCTCATCATAAAGGCTGAGCTGTGATGACGAGGGAATTATAGTACCGAAGTTCCTGATTCCACACTGCCAAGAAAAGCCTCTAGCGAGGCGGGAGGTGCCCGTACCGCAAACCGACACAGGTAGGCGAGGAGAGAATCCTAAGGTGATCGAGAGAACTCTCGTTAAGGAACTCGGCAAAATGACCCCGTAACTTCGGGAGAAGGGGTGCTCTGGTAGGGTGTATAGCCCGAGAGAGCCGCAGTGAATAGGCCCAGGCGACTGTTTAGCAAAAACACAGGTCTCTGCGAAGCCGCAAGGCGAAGTATAGGGGCTGACGCCTGCCCGGTGCTGGAAGGTTAAGAGGAGGGGTTATCCTTTGGGAGAAGCTCTGAATCGAAGCCCCAGTAAACGGCGGCCGTAACTATAACGGTCCTAAGGTAGCGAAATTCCTTGTCGGGTAAGTTCCGACCCGCACGAAAGGCGTAACGATCTGGGCACTGTCTCAACGAGAGACTCGGTGAAATTATAGTACCTGTGAAGATGCAGGTTACCCGCGACAGGACGGAAAGACCCCGTGGAGCTTTACTGTAGCCTGATATTGAATTTTGGTACAGCTTGTACAGGATAGGTAGGAGCCTGAGAAGCCGGAGCGCTAGCTTCGGTGGAGGCGTCGGTGGGATACTACCCTGGCTGTATTGAAATTCTAACCCGCGGCCCTGATCGGGCCGGGAGACAGTGTCAGGTGGGCAGTTTGACTGGGGCGGTCGCCTCCTAAAATGTAACGGAGGCGCCCAAAGGTTCCCTCAGAATGGTTGGAAATCATTCGTAGAGTGTAAAGGCACAAGGGAGCTTGACTGCGAGACCTACAAGTCGAGCAGGGACGAAAGTCGGGCTTAGTGATCCGGTGGTTCCGCATGGAAGGGCCATCGCTCAACGGATAAAAGCTACCCCGGGGATAACAGGCTTATCTCCCCCAAGAGTCCACATCGACGGGGAGGTTTGGCACCTCGATGTCGGCTCATCGCATCCTGGGGCTGTAGTCGGTCCCAAGGGTTGGGCTGTTCGCCCATTAAAGCGGTACGCGAGCTGGGTTCAGAACGTCGTGAGACAGTTCGGTCCCTATCCGTCGTGGGCGTAGGAAATTTGAGAGGAGCTGTCCTTAGTACGAGAGGACCGGGATGGACACACCGCTGGTGTACCAGTTGTCTTGCCAAAGGCATCGCTGGGTAGCTATGTGTGGACGGGATAAGTGCTGAAAGCATCTAAGCATGAAGCCCCCCTCAAGATGAGATTTCCCATAGCGCAAGCTAGTAAGATCCCTGAAAGATGATCAGGTTGATAGGTCAGAGGTGGAAGCGTGGCGACATGTGTAGCTGACTGATACTAATCGATCGAGGACTTAACCAAACTTTAAAAGCGTAAGCTTTACTCAGCAAACTGTTACCTAGTTTTGAGAGAATAATCTCATATAAATGTCTAGTGATAATGGCAAAGAGGTCACACCCGTTCCCATACCGAACACGGAAGTTAAGCTCTTTAGCGCCGATGGTAGTTGGGACTTTGTCCCTGTGAGAGTAGGACATCGCTAGGCATTTTTATTTTGCTTTTTTATCATCGCGGGGTGGAGCAGTTCGGTAGCTCGTCGGGCTCATAACCCGAAGGTCGCAGGTTCAAATCCTGTCCCCGCAACCAACATGGTCCCGTGGTGTAGCGGTTAACATGCCTGCCTGTCACGCAGGAGATCGCGGGTTCGATTCCCGTCGGGACCGCCATGTTTTAGAAACGAAACAATGTGTTTCGTCTTTTTTATTGTTTGAACCATTTTTATATAAAACTTTACCGTCCTTAGGAGCAATCCTAAGGAATTTTTTATATACAAAGAAATTTCTTTGTAGAATTGCGATGTTAAAGATTGTTGGATTTCTTACTGGATATGTATAGTCCACAACGTTTACAATATATATATACAGATTGAAATGAGGTTCTGAATGAATGACAGAGATTAATGAATTTACGTTTATGTCTACGTCTCCTGATGAAACTAATCAGCTGGCTGCTCGTCTAGCAACTTTATTAGAAGCTGGTGACGTGCTGCTGCTTGAAGGTGATTTGGGAGCTGGAAAGACAACATTCACAAAAAGTTTAGCTAAAGGCTTAGGAATTGAACGCAATGTGAATAGCCCGACATTTACTATCATTAAAGAATACAAAAGCGGTCGCCTTCCTCTTTACCATATGGATGTGTACCGTCTAGGGGATGAATTTGAAGACCTAGGGTTCGATGAGTATTTTGAAGGAGATGGCGTGACGGTCGTGGAGTGGGCTCACCTGATTGAAGAGCAGCTTCCTAATGAATATATTCAAATCAATATTTACCATGAAAACGAAACGACTCGTAAAATCCTTGTAAAAGCGATAGGCAGTCGGTACGTTGAAATATGTAAGGAGCTTTTTAAAAGATGAAAATGTTAGCCATTGATACATCCAATTTTGTCATGGGTGTTGCTGTCGTTGAAGAAAACAAAGTAATTGGAGAAATTATTACGAATCTAAAAAAGAATCACTCTGTTCGTGTGATGAACGCTGTGGAATCTTTGTTAAAAGATTGTGATATTGCGCCAAGCGAGCTAGACCGTATTGTAGTGGCACACGGTCCCGGGTCCTATACCGGTGTACGCATTGGTGTTACCATTGCCAAGACACTTGCTTGGACTTTAAATATTCCTTTAATAGGTGTATCTAGCCTTGAGGCACTAGCAGCAAACGGTCGTTATTTTGATGGATATATTGCTCCGTTATTTGATGCGCGCCGTCAGCAGCTTTATACAGGACTATATGAATGGAATAACGAACGAGGTCTTGTAGAAGTTGAAAGTGATCGACTTGTTATTAATAAGGACTGGGCGGAACATTTAAAGTCATACAACAAACCTATTTTATTCATAGGCAATGATCTTTCCATGCATGAAGAGGCGTTAAAAGAAGTGTTGAGTGAACAAGCTGTATTTGCCCATGTTCAGCAGTTTAACCCAAGACCAAGTGAATTGGCTTTCTTAGGAATGAAGAAAGAGCCGCAGTCTGTGCATACTTTTGTTCCGAACTACATTCGTTTAGCTGAAGCAGAAGCCAACTGGCTTGCTTCACAGCAAAAAGGATAAAAGAAGGTATAACATGAAACTAACAATTAAGTTTCGTTTAATGGAAGTTAAAGATATTGATCAAGTAGTGAAAATCGAAGAGAAGTCTTTTACGACACCTTGGAGTGCAGAAGCATTTCAAAATGAGTTAACCAATAATCAATTTTCAACTTACATTGTGATGGAAGAAGGAGAAAATATTATTGGTTATTGTGGAACGTGGATTGTTATTGACGAAGCACATGTAACCAACATTGCGCTATTGCCAGACTACCGAGGCAAGGGACTCGGTGAATTGCTGCTCCGCAACGTGATGGACGTTCTTCGAAAACTAGGTGCTACGTCAATGACATTAGAAGTTAGGGTATCTAATCATATTGCACAATCATTGTATCAAAAGCTAGGTTTTAAACCTGGAGGTATTCGTAAGAATTATTATTCTGATAACAATGAGGATGCATTAGTTATGTGGGTGAATTTATGAATGAAAATCAATTAATTTTAGCATTAGAAACAAGCTGTGATGAGACAGCAGCAGCTGTGATTCGAAACGGTCATGAAATTGTAGCCAATGTGGTGGCCTCTCAAATAGAAAGCCATAAACGATTTGGCGGTGTCGTACCGGAAATTGCATCTCGTCATCATGTAGAACAAATTACAGTAGTAGTTGAAGAAACTTTAAATCAAGCGAACTTGACGTTTGCAGATATAGATGCAATAGCTGTAACGGAAGGACCAGGGCTTGTGGGAGCACTTCTTATTGGCGTAAATGCAGCCAAAGCGCTAGCATTTGCACATCAAAAGCCATTAATTGGTGTTCATCATATTGCAGGACATATTTATGCAAATCAGCTAATCAAAAAACTAGAATTCCCGCTCTTATCGCTAGTTGTATCTGGCGGGCATACGGAGCTTGTATACATGGAAAGTCACGGTCATTTTAAAGTGATCGGTGAAACAAGAGATGATGCAGCAGGAGAAGCCTACGATAAAGTAGCCCGCACGTTAAACCTTCCATATCCAGGCGGACCTCATATTGACCGCCTTGCACATGAAGGAGAGCCATTAATTGATTTGCCGCGTGCTTGGCTAGAAGAAGGATCCTATGATTTTAGTTTCAGTGGATTAAAATCAGCAGTTATTAACACTGTCCACAATGCGAAGCAAAAAGGTGAAGAGATTCTTCCACAAACACTTGCTGCTAGCTTTCAAGCGAGTGTCATTGATGTGTTAGTAACTAAAACGATTAAAGCTGCAAAGGAATATAACGTTAAGCAAGTTTTATTAGCAGGAGGAGTTGCTGCTAATAAAGGGCTTAGAGCAGCGCTAGAAGAGGCATTTGAACCCCTATCAAATATTGAGCTTATTATCCCGCCGCTATCTCTATGTACGGATAATGCCGCAATGATTGGAGCAGCAGCAAGCGTACGATTTGCTCAAGGAAAACGTTCAGATATGTCATTAAATGCAAACCCCGGTTTGGACTTGGAAGAGTAAGTGACGAATGAGATTTATTTCTCATTCGTCTTTTTTTGTGGATAAAAATGATTTATCAACAATATTCAATAAATTTAGAATTGACTGTGGATAATTATGTGGAAAAGTCCGTGCACTCAGTACACGGACCTGTTATCAACAAGTTTTAATTATGAAAATCAGACAGATATCCACTATTTATTCACAGAGTGGATAAAGCTTGCTCTTAAGCGCATGAACAAGTAAATAGGATGAATAGATACGCAAAAATATAGGCTACTCTTCTAGAAGCAGCTGTAATTCTTCCCACTCTTCCATTAATGTGGATAACTGTGAAGAAATTTTTTCATTTTCACCGTTTAATCTTGATACTTCTTCGTGATTTTGATAAATTTCAGGGTCACAAAGAAGTTCTTCATTCGCCGCTTGGGCGGCTTCTAATTTGTTTACTTCAGTTTCAATTTCTTCAATGCGGCGCGTTCGCTGTCTCATCAATTTCTTTTGTTCTTTATCTTGTTTATAGGACTGTTTATCTACTTTTACCGTACGTTCTTCGTTTGCTTTTATATTTTCTAATTCTTTGATTTCCTCTATTTCTGCTTTCTTTTCTACATAATAGTCATAATCTCCAAGAAATTCTTCTACTCCTTCAGGAGATAGCTCTGCTATTTTATTGGCAATACGATTAATAAAATAACGGTCATGTGAAACAAATAATAGAGTCCCTGGGTAATCAATTAACGCATTCTCCAGTACTTGTTTGCTATCTAAATCAAGATGGTTAGTAGGTTCATCCAAAATTAAGAAGTTAGCTTTTTGAAGCATAAGCTTCGCAAGAGCCAAACGTGCTTTTTCACCACCGCTGAGCGTGGAAACGATTTTCAGTACATCATCACCTGAAAACAGAAAATTTCCAAGCGCTGTACGGATTTCTTTTTCAGGTTTGGCTGGGTAGTCATCCCAAAGTTCATTTAAAACGGTTTTATTAGACGTTAAATTGGCTTGCTCTTGGTCGTAATAACCAACCATTACGTTTGAGCCAAAAGAAATGGTTCCAGTCTTGAAGCTTAGTTTATCCACAATACCTTTTAATAAAGTTGATTTCCCAACTCCATTAGGACCAACCAACGCAAGGCTTTCACCTTTTTTAATCCGAAGGTTTGCCTCTTGCACGACATATTTGTTTTCATCATACCCGATAGACACGTTTTCGAGATTTAAGACTTCATTTCCGCTTTGACGCTCAATTTCAAACGAAAAACTAGCTGATTTTTCACCTTCATTAGGTCGGTTTATTAACTCCATTCGATCGAGCTGTTTACGTCTGCTTTGCGCACGTTTTGTAGTCGACGCGCGGGCGATATTTCGCTGAATAAAATCATTCAGTTTTGCGACTTCATCTTGCTGCTTTTCGTACTGACGCAACTCTTTTTCATAGCGCTCGGCTTTTTGTACGAGGTATTTAGAGTAGTTGCCCGTGTACTTCACCGTTGTTTTTTGTACGACTTCATACACTTGATTTACGACTTTATCAAGGAAGTAACGATCGTGTGAAACAATTAAAATAGCTCCTTCATACCCTTGCAGAAACTGTTCCAGCCATGCTAAAGTTTCAATATCTAAGTGGTTGGTAGGCTCATCGAGAATAAGCAAGTCTGGCTTTGTTAAAAGCAGTTTTGCAAGAGCCAAGCGCGTTTTTTGCCCACCGCTCAAGGAGGAAATAGGGGTGCTATAGTCAAAGTTTGAAAAACGGAAACCGTGAAGAATAGATCGTGTATCCGCTTCATATTGATAGCCGCCTAAATCTTTGAACGTTACTTGAAGCTGATCGTACTCTTTGGTTAGTTTTTCGTATTGAACTGAATCATTAAAAATATCTGGATCGCCCATCTTCGTTTCAAGCGTACGTAATTCTTTTTCCATCTTCTTTAACGGAGCAAAGACAGTCATCATTTCTTCCCATATGGAGAGTGTTGACTCAAGAACTGTATCTTGTCCCATATAATCAATGGAAACACCCTTAGGTTTAATAATTTCTCCGCTGTCATAGGAAAGCTGCTCAGCAATAATTTTTAATAAAGTTGATTTACCAGCACCGTTTCGTCCCACTAGGGCAATGCGGTCTTTTGATTGTACTTCTAACTTTATATTCGATAAAATGGGTTCTGCCCCATAGTATTTTGTAATACCGTTCAATTGTAGAATAATCATTTTTTCACCTCTAGTAGTATATCCATAGTGTATTTTAACATATTTTTAACTACAAGTTCTTCCTACAAGCGTTTGTAATTTGTAGAGGGACAAGGACAAATGATGAAGCGAATGTTTTGATTCATGAAATAAAATGATTTTACCTGCACATTTTATACAGGATACTATGTTAAAATAAGAGATAAGTGCATCTCTGAACTTATCTATGATGGATGTGAAAAATCCGTCATGACTAACAAACGGATCCTTTGAAGGGCTAATTGCTTCGTTCTACATACCGACTTTAAGGAGTGCTGAATAGACAAAAGCCGTCGAGGTGTGAAGCGGAGTATATATAAAACAAGAGAAAAGAGAGAGAATTGGAAGCGCTACCTCAAAGCGGTTGATGCTTTGTGAAAGGTAATGCAATATGACTTGAAAATGTTAGTAATGACATACATGAACTGAGGGGGTACAACGTGAACACTGAACAATTAAAAATACCACAAGCAACGGCTAAACGATTGCCGCTTTATTATCGTTTTTTGAAAAATTTGCATGCTTCTGGTAAACAGCGTGTGTCGTCAGCGGAGTTAAGTGAGGCAGTGAAAGTGGATTCTGCTACTATTCGTCGGGACTTTTCTTACTTTGGTGCATTAGGAAAAAAGGGATACGGCTACAATGTGAATTATTTACTTACATTTTTCCGTAAAACGTTAGACCAAGATGAAGTAACGAAAGTAGCACTGATTGGCGTAGGGAATCTAGGAACGGCCTTTCTAAATTATAATTTTATTAAAAATAATAACACCAAAATTGAGTGCGCTTTTGATGTGATAGAAGAAAAAGTGGGTACAAAAGTGGGCGACGTGCCGGTCTATCATCTTGACCAATTGGAAGATTATATGAGTGATGACATCTCAGTAGCGATTTTAACCGTTCCTGCTACTGTTGCTCAGCAAATTACTGATCGTTTAGTGAGTTGCGGAATTAAAGGAATTTTAAACTTTACTCCTGCACGCTTAAACGTACCGGATGAGATTCGACTCCATCATATTGATCTTGCTGTAGAATTACAGTCGCTCGTCTACTTTTTGAAAAATTATCCTGTTGAATAAGGCGGACTGTGTTACGATTTCCTTAAGTCTAAATTAATAAGGAGAGTGGGAATATGGGGATTGGAGCAGGCAGTTGGATTATTATTGCGATTGTAGCACTGCTTATTTTTGGACCGAAACGGTTACCGGAGCTAGGAAGATCAGTGGGCCAAACGCTTAGAGAGTTTAAGCATGCCGCTAGCGGTGCATCAGAAGATCGTGAAAAAGATAAACAGCGTCAAGTAGATGACAAAGAGTAAAAGGGTGATCATAGTATGACCGAACAAGAAATGTCAATATATGATCATATAGGAGAGCTGCGAAAACGCATTTTAATTGTTTTATTTTTCTTTGTGATTGCCACAATTGGCGGCTTTTTTATAGCGGATAAGGTTATTGTCTATTTACAGCATGCTGATGAGGCAAAGAATTTAACGATGAATGCATTTCGGTTAACAGATCCAGTTAAGATTTATATGCAATTTGCTGTTATTATCGGCTGTGTACTTGCAGCTCCTGTTGCACTGTATCAACTTTGGGCATTTATTAGTCCTGGTTTATATGAAAAAGAGCGTAAGGTAACGCTTGGATATATTCCTGTTTCCATTTTTCTCTTTATCGGCGGTGTCTCTTTTTCTTATTTTGTGTTGTTTCCATTTGTCGTCGATTTTATGACGCGCGTTTCTGATGAGCTGAATGTAAACCAAGTGATTGGCATTAATGAGTACTTTTCTTTTTTAATGCAGCTCACACTGCCTTTTGGCCTGTTGTTTCAGCTTCCTGTCGTCGTGATGTTTTTGACGCGTTTAGGAATTATAACGCCTATGTTTTTATCTCAAATTCGAAAATATGCCTATTTCGTACTGCTAGTTATTGCCGCACTTATTACACCACCGGAATTGCTCTCGCACATGATGGTGACAGTGCCGCTCTTAATTTTGTATGAAATCAGCATCATTATTTCCCGCATTTCGTATCGCAAAGTGTTAAAGGCAAGGGCAGAGCAAGAAAGAGAAGATGTTAGTATGTAAAAAAAACCACTGAAACAGTGGTTTTTTTATTTGGATGAATCATCTTGATTTTTATATTGCTGCTGCAATTTTTTAATTTTGTAGTGCAAGATAAAGATGCGAACCGCAAACCTGAAATCGAATGCGGCTACGAGTGCAAATAAGATTGTGGGGAAATTCCAGACGGTTTCCTGGGCATTTTGAATTGCCAAGTAGGTGAATAAAATCCCCATAATAATATAAATAAACCCTCGTGTTAAAGGGATATTCTTCATAAAAACATGCCTCCAAAAATGAACTGCATTTGTTCTGCTTGTTTTTGCATTTCTATAATTTTATCTGCAAAAATAGTTTGAGATAAAATAACGATTGTATTCATCAAAACATGAGCAATAATAGGTACAACAATTAGTCTCGTCCTTGCATAAAGGAATGCAAATACAAATCCCATAGCTGTATACACAAGTAAATGTTTAAAATCCCAGTGTACCGCAGCGAAAATAAGGGAACTAATAAATGCAGAGATAAAGAAATTGTATCGTTTGTGAAGAGAACCAAAAATAATCTTTCGGAAAATAATCTCTTCTAGTATTGGTCCAATAACAGACGTAACGACAATAAGGAACGGCGTTGCTTTAACAAGATTAACAATATTTTGTGTGTTTTCAGATACTTGGGTAATGCCAAGAGCGTGCTCAATCATACCTGCTACAGCTTGACCAGCCATAGCGAGAAACACCCCAAGGACTGACCAGACAACAGCAATCGTTTTTCCAGCATGTTCTATACGCATGGACATGTCACGGCGCAGCAGCAGTAAGACAATAAGTAAACCAAGGATAAAGCTAATGATAGTCCAATAAGTCAAAAGCATGACATTCGCTGTTCGAACTGGATAGTCATCAAACATTCCTGTTAATTTTAACAGCGGTATACCAACAACTCCTGAAAACTGCATAAGGATGTAGGTGAGGATAACATACCAATAACGTTTTTCCAATCTTCTATACTCCTTTAAAAGGTTTTTATGTATATATGTCGAAGAAGTACTGTAAAGTTAGTAATTTCTTCTTGCTCGTATTGTAACATACATATTATTGAACAGAGAAAAGAATGCTTTATTTCTCAAAATCGTCGAAATCTAAGACTATTATATGTAGTTGTCGTAAATTTTAAATTTTTTTTGTTTAATACTTGCAAAAAAAACCCACTTTGTTTTAATATAATAATTGTGTTAGCACTCGTTGAGGTTGAGTGCTAATAAAAATGCAAACATATTATTTGAGGAGGTTGTTTCACTTGTTAAAGCCATTAGGTGATCGCGTAGTGATTGAACTTGTAAAATCTGAGGAAAAAACAGCAAGCGGTATCGTGTTACCGGACAGTGCAAAAGAAAAACCACAAGAGGGTAAAATTGTTGCTGTTGGTACAGGCCGAGTATTAGAAAGCGGTGAGCGTGTAGCTTTAGAAGTAGCTGCGGGCGATCGTATCATCTTCTCAAAATATGCGGGTACTGAAGTGAAATACGAAGGTACTGAATACTTAATTTTACGCGAAAGCGATATTTTAGCTGTAATCGGCTAATTTTAACCACAAACTTATCATACGTAAAAAATAGATTATTAAGAACATCTTGAGGAGGTCAAGGAACATGGCAAAAGACATTAAATTTAGCGAAGAAGCACGTCGCGCAATGCTACGTGGTGTAGATACATTAGCAAATGCTGTAAAAGTAACGCTTGGACCAAAAGGTCGTAACGTTGTATTGGAAAAGAAATTCGGTTCACCGCTTATTACAAATGACGGTGTAACAATTGCAAAAGAAATCGAATTAGAAGACGCATTTGAAAATATGGGTGCTAAATTAGTAGCCGAAGTTGCTAGCAAAACAAACGACGTTGCTGGTGACGGTACAACTACTGCAACGGTTTTAGCGCAAGCAATGATCAGAGAAGGTCTTAAAAACGTAACGGCTGGTGCTAACCCAATGGGTATCCGTAAAGGTATGGAAAAAGCAGTAGCTGTAGCGGTTGAAGAACTAAAAGCAATCTCTAAACCAATTCAAGGTAAAGATTCAATTGCTCAAGTAGCGGCTATCTCAGCAGCTGACGAAGAAGTAGGTCAATTAATTGCTGAAGCAATGGAGCGCGTTGGTAACGACGGCGTTATCACACTTGAAGAATCAAAAGGTTTCACAACTGAATTAGAAGTGGTAGAAGGTATGCAGTTTGACCGTGGATATGCATCTCCTTACATGGTAACTGATTCAGATAAAATGGAAGCTGTATTAGATGATCCATACATCTTAATCACAGACAAAAAAATCGGTAACATTCAAGAAATCTTACCGGTATTAGAGCAAGTTGTTCAACAAGGCAAGCCTCTATTAATCATTGCTGAAGACGTAGAAGGTGAAGCTTTAGCAACATTAGTTGTGAACAAACTTCGCGGTACATTTACAGCTGTAGCTGTTAAAGCTCCTGGTTTCGGTGATCGTCGTAAAGCAATGCTACAAGACGTTGCGATCCTAACAGGCGGAGAAGTAATCACTGAAGAGCTTGGTCTTGACTTAAAAACAGCAGGCATCGATCAATTAGGTCGCGCTTCTAAAATTGTTGTAACAAAAGAAAATACAACAGTTGTAAACGGTGCAGGAAACGCAGAAGATATCCTAGCACGCGTAAACCAAATCAAAGCTCAGCTTGAAGAAACAACTTCAGAGTTTGACCGTGAAAAATTACAAGAGCGCTTAGCAAAACTTGCTGGTGGCGTAGCTGTAATCAAAGTTGGTGCGGCAACTGAAACTGAGTTAAAAGAACGTAAATTACGTATTGAAGATGCATTAAACTCTACGCGTGCTGCGGTTGAAGAAGGTATCGTAGCTGGTGGTGGTACTGCATTAGTAAATATCTATAATAAAGTAGCAAGCATCGAAGCTGACGGTGACACTGCTACAGGTATCAACATCGTATTACGTGCGATTGAAGAGCCTGTACGTCAAATCGCTCACAACGCTGGTTTAGAAGGATCAGTAATCGTTGAGCGTCTAAAAGGCGAAGCAGTTGGAACTGGATTTAACGCTGCGACTGGCGAGTGGGTAAATATGCTAGACACTGGTATCGTTGACCCAACAAAAGTAACGCGTTCAGCTCTTCAAAATGCTTCTTCTGTAGCGGCTATGTTCTTAACAACTGAAGCAGTTGTTGCTGACAAGCCAGAAGAAGGCGGAGCACCTGCAATGCCTGATATGGGCGGCATGGGTGGAATGGGCGGCATGATGTAATCAGTGCCCTACCTAAAAAAGCGACCAAGTACTCACTTGGTCGCTTTTTTGCGTGCGTTAATATTTTCAGATTTTTTTAAAATTTGTTAAGATAGTACTATGTTTATTGGAAAACTTATTAAACTCAAGGCTTAACTGAGTTTTAAGGGGGAGCTTTATTGATTCAGCTGGATCATATTAATAGTAAATTAAACCAAGTATTAGAAAACATCGATCAAATTGTGATTGGAAAACGTCACGTATCTACGTTGAGTTTGGTTGCTTTGCTTGCAGAGGGGCATATTTTACTTGAAGATGTGCCGGGTGTGGGGAAAACGATGCTCGTGAAGGCACTGGCCAAATCAATTGATGCAGAATTTAAACGAATTCAATTCACGCCTGATTTGCTGCCATCCGACGTAACAGGCGTTTCTATCTACAGTCCAAAAAACATGGAATTTCATTTTCGTCCAGGTCCTATCATGAGCCACATTGTACTCGCTGATGAGATTAACAGGACTTCTCCTAAAACACAATCGGCGCTTTTAGAAGCAATGGCTGAGCATCATGTAACAACCGATGGTATCACCCGGGAAATTCCGGCGCCTTTTTTTGTGATGGCTACTCAAAATCCTGTTGATTTTGATGGGACCTATCATTTGCCAGAAGCGCAGCTGGATCGTTTTTTATTCAAATTAAGCATGGGTTATCCTACGCAAGAAGAGGAGCTTCAAATTTTAAACGGCGTATCGACTCAAGTTAATCTTGAGGATGTCAAACCCGTCATGAGCATTCCGGAATTAGTACAGGCTCAAAAAACTGTAAGCAGTATTTATGTAGATGATGTGATCAAGCACTATATCATCGAAATCATTCGTAAAACGCGCTCTCATCCACATGTTTCGTTAGGTATCAGTCCTCGTGGAACGGTTTCCTTTATGAAGGCCGTTCAAGCATATGCTTTAGTGAAGGGAAGAGATTACTGTCTTCCTGATGATGTTCAAGAGCTTGCTTCGTATGTGTGTGAACATCGATTAACGCTAAGACCCGATACCCAGTACAGCGGCTTAACAGCGAGTGATGTGATGAAGCAAATTATGGCTGATACGAAAGTACCTGTTAAAAGGTAAGAGGTACTTTATGAAACAGTATATAAAAGTGATATGGAATAAATGTAGAGACTGGTTCGTTTTATTCTGCATCTTTACCGCTACGTTTTCTTACGCCATGTTTCAAGGAGGCTTTGTCAGCTGGTTTTTATTTTATAGCTTCTTACCTTTTGGATTATATGCGGTAGCCGTGTTGCTCTATCCGTTGAAGAAGTGGAATGTTGCTCGTGATGTGAAGCTACAGCCTCGATTCGCTGGAGATCATCTTTCTTATGACATTCACATTACACGCTCCTCGGCTTTTCCTGTTTATATGGCAGCGGTGAAAGAGGAGAGTAACCTTTTAGATCAAGAAGAAAGAACAATTTATCCGCTTTTTCAACGAAACGCTGTTATTCCATATGAAAGATCGTTTGTAGAAAGAGGAGAATATGAATTTTTTACGATTTCGATTGAAATGAGTGATTTATTAGGAATTGTAAAAAAGAAGGCATATTATCCGCTGCACCAGCGGTTTGTCGTGTATCCTCAAATCTATGAGATAGATATCCCGTTTCTTTTAGCAGGAATAGAAGAAGGAAAAAATGAAGTTTCTACGGGAAATCAATCTACTACGTTAGTGACAGGCATTAGAGAATATCAGCCGGGTGACCGATTAGGATCTATTGATTGGAAGGCGACGGCTCGTAAAGCTACGTTGATTTCTAAAGAGTTCGGTCATTATCATGAACGGAGTATGATTATCATTGCAGATGTTATGGGTCCTCTATACTTTGAAGAGCGAATGAGCTTTCTGGCATCCATGCTCATTCATGAAGAAACCAAGCGTAAAAAAGTCGATTTTCTTTTAGCTGGAGATGCCCTTTTTTCGCAGGAAACCTCTGAACAAAGGGAGGCTGATAACCTGTTGCATCACTTAGCACGTGCACAGCCTATTAGCAACCGAGCATTCGAAACAGAATTTCAGAATATTGCTATTCAAAAGCAGCATTCTTTTATGGTAATTGTCAGTCAGGTTACAGGGACTCTTATTGGCCAGATTCAATCCAAGCTGAGCCCTCATGCTAAGGCTTCACTCATTGTCGTTAAAAATGAAGGAGCGGGGCTTAGTGACGAAGAGACAGTTATTGTCAATGGCATACAATCTTCTGCTTTAACGATTGAAGTCGTTCATATTGATCTTCCTCTATCACTAAAGGAAGTGAGGGCGGAAATAAGTGAATAAATCAGCTTGGTATGTAAAAAACGTCTTATTATACGCGGGAGCTTTCTTTTTATTAGTGGAATGGCTTCTCCCTTTAAATGAAGTCACTGATACGAATCAAATTCAATACTTTATCCTGTTTGTCGCTTACTGTTTTTTGAGCTTAACGTTTCGATTGCCGTTTATTGTGATGACGTTAGGGAGCATGTTGTTTATTTTGTTTTCACTTCACAATCTCTATTTTCAAGGTGCCTTCTTTTCTTCAGAATGGCTTCCAAGACTTTTGGAAATTCTTCAGTCAGATGTACAAAGTATCATGGAGTGGAATATAGCGAATTTATCCTTTGAAATGAGGAGCACTTTATTTTTTATCCTGCTTTGGATTATGGCTTATTTAATTCGATACTGGATCTTTTATCAAAAAAGAATTTTCTTCTTTTTCTTCTTAACCATTTTGTATATTACCGTATTGGATACCTTTTCTACTTACGATGCCGGAGCTGCTATTATTCGCGTGACGATTATCGGATTTTTATTAGTAGCCATGCTTCGCATCAATCCTGAACGTATAAAAGGTGCTAGCACCGAGCGTTTAGAAAATAGAAAACGATCGTTTCTTTTTCTAGGCAGTTTTTTAGCCATTGTCATTGTACTGGCTTATCTCGCCCCTAAACCAGGTCCGCAGTGGCCAGATCCGGTCCCTTTTATTGCAGCTCACACAACAAATCAAGGACAGGGAGAATCTGCAAGCGGTCAACGAATTGGCTATGATATGGACGATTCTAAATTGGGGGGATCCTTTGTCAATGATGATACGGTTGTGTTTACAGCTAAAGTAGAGGATGAGCACTATTGGCGTATTGAAACGAAGGATGTGTATACAGGTAAGGGCTGGGAGCTGTCTAAAGAGGAAGAAAAAGTGCCTTTCAAAGGAAATGAAAACTTACTCCCTCAATATGATTCAAGTGTTGCAGGAGAAGTAAGAAAAGCAGAAGTTACCTATTCGCAGCCTTCTGTTCATCTTATGCATGTTCCTCAACTGCTGTCTCTAACCTTAAAAAATGGCATTCAAGCCGATGTTACACCGACAAATGAAAAATTATATCCTTATCAAAATGATAAACTTGTTACTGTTCAATCGTATGAGCTAACGTATAAATATCCTGTGTTTGATACCGGGCTTCTTCAGCAAGCAGAGGAGAAAAAGTCAGAGAGTCTAGAGAATAATAATGAATTTATAGCAAGGTATACACAGCTTCCTGCTAATTTGCCAAAACGAGTAAAGGATTTAGCTCGTACGATAACAAAAAATAAAAACAATCGCTATGAAAAAGCGAAAGCCGTTGAAGAATACTTCCGATCCAATCCATATGTATATGATACTGAAAATGTTCCAATTCCTACGAAGAATAAAGATTATGTGGATCAATTTTTATTTGATACAAAAAGAGGATACTGTGATAACTTCTCTACTTCTATGGTCGTGCTGCTTCGTTCATTAGATATCCCTGCTCGGTGGGTAAAGGGCTATACAGAAGGTGATGCCACCGTCATTTCAGGAAGTAGTAAGTGGACAACCTATGAAATTACACAAAATAATGCTCATTCTTGGGTCGAAGTCTATTTTCCAGGAGCGGGCTGGGTACCTTTTGAACCAACAAAAAGTTTTTCTAATCCTTATGATTTTGTAGATAGCCAACCTAACAACTCTAGTGAAAATAGTCAAAGGGAAGAAGAGAAACAAGAAACGCAAGTCAAGGAGCAACCTAAGAAGAAAGAGCTTCCGGCACAAGAGAAAAGAGAGAAAGAAAAAACAGCTTCTCTTCAAAATGCTAAGTTGTCTATGAAATGGAAAGTGCTTTTCTACGGACTGATTGTAGTTATGTTAATAGTAATATATCTCAATCGATTTAAATGGTTTTTACCTTTTTATATCTCTTTTTATAAAAAGAAAGAGAGTGTGGAAACCTTTGAATCAGCGTATGCTTTTTTACTTAAAAGACTCGCTGCAAATGGACTAAAACGGCAAGAAAATCAAACGCTGCGCGACTTTGCAGGAGAAGTAGACGAAAAATTAAATACGGTAAATATGCTAAAATTAACGGAAAAATACGAGCGAGTTTTATATCGAAATGCAGATTCCATAAAAGAATGGAAAGAGTCGATTGAATTGTGGGAAAATTTAATCAAAAAAACGAGTTCTTGACCATTGTTTCGCGGATTGATAGAATATTCTCGAACTTACTATAAATGTTTCGTATACCTTCATATATCCTCGATAATATGGTTCGAGAGTCTCTACCGGGTCACCTTAAACGATCTGACTATGAAGGCAGAACAGTCTATTTGACGATAAACGTCGTGCTCAACTAGACTTCTGCCTTTGTTTTTTGAGGGAGAAGTCTAGTTTTTTTTATATTTTAGGGCATAATAACAAGTGATTATTTACACATTCGGAGAGGTGAACAAGATGGAAGGCATGATTGTTGTATTAGATTTTGGTAGTCAATATAACCAACTGATTACGCGTCGCATTCGCGAGTTCGGAGTATATAGTGAATTGCATCCGCACACAATTACAGCAGAAGAGATTAAAGCATTAAATCCAAAGGGAATTATTTTCTCTGGAGGCCCAAACAGTGTGTACGGTGAAAACGCATTTCACTGCGATGAAAACATTTTTGAATTAGGTATTCCTGTTTTAGGTATTTGTTATGGAATGCAATTAATGACTCATCATTTTGGCGGGAAGGTAGAAGGTGCTAGCCATCGTGAATATGGTAAAGCAGCGATTAACGTACAAAACGATTCATTAATGTACCATGAGTTGCCAAAAGAACAAGTTGTTTGGATGAGTCACGGTGATTTAGTTGTAGAAACACCAGCTGGTTTTGAAGTGGACGCAACTAGCCCATCTTGTCCAATTGCCGCAATGAGTAACAAAGAAAAGAATATGTACGGAGTGCAGTTCCATCCAGAAGTTCGCCATTCAGTGCACGGTAACCATATCTTAAAGAACTTCGTGTTTGAAGTATGTCATGCTGAAGCAAACTGGTCAATTGAGAACTTCATTGAAGTTGAAATGGATAAAATCCGTGAAACAGTTGGAGATAGAAAAGTACTTTGCGCACTTAGCGGCGGAGTAGACTCTTCGGTAGTAGCTGTATTAATTCACAAAGCAATTGGTGATCAGTTAACATGTATGTTCGTAGATCACGGTTTATTACGTAAAGGTGAAGCTGAAAGCGTAATGGAAACATTTAGCGAAGGCTTTAATATGAACGTAATTAAAATCGATGCAAAAGATCGCTTCTTAGAAAAATTAAGCGGTGTATCAGATCCTGAACAAAAGCGTAAAATCATCGGTAATGAATTTATTTATGTATTCGATGACGAAGCTGCTAAATTAAAAGGGTTTGATTTCCTAGCTCAAGGTACGCTATACACAGATATTATCGAGAGTGGGACAGCTACAGCTCAAACGATTAAATCTCACCACAATGTAGGTGGATTACCGGAAGATATGCAGTTCAAACTAATCGAACCGTTAAACACGCTATTCAAAGATGAAGTACGTGCATTAGGTTCTGAATTAGGTATTCCTGATAACATCGTTTGGCGTCAGCCTTTCCCAGGACCAGGTCTAGGTATTCGTGTACTTGGTGCAATTACGGAAGAGAAGTTAGAAATTGTACGTGAGTCGGATGCTATTTTACGTGAAGAGATTGCAAAAGCAGACTTAGAGCGCGATATCTGGCAATACTTTACGGTTCTTCCTGACATCCGCAGTGTAGGTGTAATGGGAGATGCTCGTACGTATGATTACACAATCGGTATTCGTGCTGTTACATCGATTGATGGTATGACTTCTGACTGGGCGCGTATTCCTTGGGATGTGCTTGAAGTTATCTCAACGCGTATTGTAAACGAAGTTAAGCATATTAACCGCGTAGTGTATGATATTACAAGTAAGCCACCTGCAACAATTGAATGGGAATAATATGTAAGAAAACCGAACAAACGAACATTCTTTTATAAGAATGTTCGTTTTTTGTTGACTTTTTTAAAAAGTTAATGGTAGGATAGTAACATAAAACAGCGAGATATAGCTTTAATGTCGTATAATCTTGGGGATAAGGCCCAAAAGTTTCTACCGAGCTACCGTAAATGGCTTGACTACGAGAAAGTAATACATGTATGTATAAAAATCTTTTGTTTTTTGCTCATACAGTTCTCTTTTAGTCGATTTTATGCCTTTACGCGCCATAGTGTAGAGGCATTTTTTATGGCTTGCCTAAGTGCATGCGGCTTCTATAAAGGGAGGAAAAAACGTGAAGAAGTATTTTCGTTTTGAAGAGCTTGGTACTAGCTACCGAAAAGAGTTTATAGCTGGCCTTACAACTTTTCTATCTATGGCTTACATTTTATTTGTTAATCCATCTGTGCTGTCACTAAGTGATGTAAAGGATCTACCTGACAGTATGAGAATGGACCAAGGGGCTGTATTTACAGCTACTGCTTTAGCGGCAGCTTTGGGATCAATTGTTATGGGAGTGCTTGGTAGATATCCAATTTCATTAGCTCCAGGTATGGGATTAAACGCATTTTTTGCTTATACAGTTGTTCTGACGATGGGAATTCCATGGCAGACGGCTTTAACGGGTGTTATGATATCAGGTGTTATTTTTATTCTTTTAACATTAACAAGCCTGCGAGAAAAAATTATTAATTCTATTCCTATTGAATTAAAAATGGCTGTTGGAGCAGGTATTGGTTTATTTATTAGTTTTATTGGTATGAAAGGTGCGGGAATCATCGTCAAAGATGATGCCACATTCGTTGGACTGGGTGATTTGACGAACCCAACAACATTACTTGCGGTTTTTGGTATTGTCATTACTATTGTATTAATGGTGCTTCGAGTAAATGCAGCTGTATTTATCGGTATGATTGTAACGGCTGTAGCAGGTATGGCTTTTGGTTTAATTGATACACCTAAAGCAGTGGTTTCATCGGTTCCTAGTCTTGACCCGACGTTTGGGGCAGCTTTCCAAAATATCGGTGATATCTTTACTGTAAAGATGCTAGTCGTCATTTTAACTTTCTTATTCGTTGATTTCTTCGATACAGCAGGTACGATGGTTGCTGTAGCGAGTCAAGCTGGGCTTATGAAAGATAATAAGCTGCCGCGAGCGGGCAGAGCGTTATTGGCAGATTCTAGTGCGATTGTAGTTGGTGCTGTTCTTGGTACCTCATCAACAACAGCTTACGTAGAGTCTACGGCTGGAGTAGCAGCGGGCGGACGTTCAGGATTTACTGCAATTGTAACGGCGGCGTTTTTCTTAGTTGCACTGTTCTTTTCTCCGTTGTTAGCGGTCGTAACACCAGCTGTTACTGCGCCAGCTTTAATTACGGTAGGAGCTCTGATGGTGTCAAACTTAGGAGAAATCAATTGGAAAGAGTTCGAAGTGGCAGTTCCGGCATTTTTCACGGTGATCATGATGCCATTAACGTACAGCATTGCAACAGGCATTGCGGTTGGCTTTATCTTTTATCCTATTACAATGTTATGCAGCAAGCGTGGAAAAGAAGTGCATCCCATTATGTATGCTCTCTGTATCATCTTCATACTCTATTTCGCGTTCTTAGCAGAATAGTTTAAATAAAAAAGCTCAGTTTAATGACTGGGCTTTTTTTTTATGGTAAGATAAGAAAACTGCATAGCGGCTAGATTGCTATTGTAATAGAGGTTAATTGGTTACTTTACTGAAGGTTTACTTCATTAACTTTTTTATTTATAAACTTTTTTAGAAAAACGATTGACTCTATATATTATATATGGTAAATTATTAAATGTCGCTGATGAACAGCGCAGTTGAGAGAAACATCTTAAAAAAAGATGTTGACATCAAAATAATAGAATGTTATACTAATAAAGTTGCTTCAGAGCAACGGTTGAACTTTGAAAACTGAACAAAGCGACAAACGTCAACGTTAATTTTTTATTTTTTAAATGAGCAAGTCAAACATTTCTTCGGAGAGTTTGATCCTGGCTCAGGATGAACGCTGGCGGCGTGCCTAATACATGCAAGTCGAGCGAACTGATTAGAAGCTTGCTTCTATGACGTTAGCGGCGGACCGAACACGGAAGTTAAGCTCTTTAGCGCCAATGGTAGTTGGGACTTTGTCCCTGTGAGAGTAGGACGTTGCCAGGCCAATAAAAAGACTAGTCATTCAATGACTAGTCTTTTTTGTTTCTAAAAATTACAGCATGAATTTAACTTTTAAATTATGTTACACTATAGTGGATTCATTTAATTTTTGTTATAAAAGCTCTTTTTGACGCTGTAAGAAACTTTTTTCGAACTGGAGGCTGCATTTTGGGTAAGAAATCAAAAAAAGTACTGTATGAATTACAAGAAAATGAAACAATCGCAAGTTGTTTAGATCGGATGAAAAAAGATGGGTATATGCCTGTTCGACGAATGGAAAAGCCTATTTTTGAAGAAAAAGAAATAAATGGTAAAAAGGACTATGTTCCGGTAAAGCAACGGATTGTTTTCGAAGGGAAAAGTCTCTAAATACGAACATTTTAATGATAAAAATAGTAAACATTCGATTTTTAGGTTGACTTTTTTCTAGTTTGGCTGTTATTATTAAGTTGTCAATTGAGATATCCGAAACCTCATATAATAGTGGGAATATGGCCCACGAGTTTCTACCCGATGACCGTAAATCATTGGACTATGAGGAGAGTACAATTACTAAATAGGTAAACATGATTCCTTTTCAAAAGGAATGTTGATACATGAAACCTAGGGTAGTTGTGGCTTTCCTTTAGTGAGCCATAACTTACCCTAGGTTTTTTTATAACGTGAAAAAGGAGCTTTTATTCATGAATGTAAAAGTTGCTGTTGTAATGGGCAGTCAGTCAGACTGGAGCACTATGAAATATGCGTGTGACATTTTAGATGAATTAAATATTCAATATGAAAAGAAAGTTGTATCAGCACATCGAACGCCGGATTATATGTTTGAATATGCTGAAACAGCGAAAGAACGAGGGATTAAAGTTATTATTGCTGGCGCTGGGGGTGCTGCGCACTTACCTGGTATGATTGCCGCAAAAACAATTTTACCTGTAATAGGAGTACCCGTTAAATCAAGTAACTTAAACGGTTTAGATTCACTTTTATCGATTGTTCAAATGCCAGGCGGCGTACCGGTAGCTACAGTAGCTATTGGGAAAGCTGGTTCTACGAACGCTGGCCTGCTAGCAGCACAAATCTTAGCAACACAGGATCCAACGTTAAGTGATCAACTTGAAAATCGTAGAGAGTCTATTAAATCATCTGTGTTAGAAAGTAGTGATCAACTTGTCTAATTTACTTATACCTCCTGGTAAAACAATTGGAATCGTAGGCGGTGGACAGCTAGGAAGAATGATTGCACTATCTGCTAAAGAAATGGGTTATTACATTGCAGTGCTTGAACCAACAGAAGATTCTCCTTGCGGTCAAGTAGCAGATATTAAAGTCATTGGCAACTATGATGATAGAAAAGCGGTTGAACAGCTTGCTGAAGTGTCAGATGTCATCACCTATGAATTTGAAAACGTTGATGTTGAGATGATGAAATGGCTAGAAACAAAATGCTACGTGCCACAAGGCAGTCATTTACTAGCCGTTACACAAAATCGTCGTTTAGAAAAAGAAATGATTACAAAGCTTAATCTAGACGTTCCTGATTACGCAATCGTTACGACTGAAGAAGAACTTTTAAAAGCTGTCGAAACAATTGGTTATCCATGTGTCGTAAAAACTTGCCGAGGCGGATATGACGGTAAAGGGCAAGTTCTAGTGAAAAATGAGAATAATATTCGTGAAGCAGCTGAGCTATTAGCACAGTCGGAATGCATTGTAGAACAGTGGATGAACTTAGATAAAGAAGTATCAGTTATTGTACACCGAAATGCAAAAGGCGAAACGGTATGTTTACCAGTAGCTGAGAACATTCATAAGCATCATATTTTGCACCAAACGATTGTTCCGGCACGTATTACAGCAGATCAAGAAGCGAAAGCTCTTCAATATGCGCAAGAAATAGCAAAAGGATTAGATTTAGTTGGTACATTAGCAGTTGAGATGTTCCTAACTGAAGAAGGTCAGCTTTATATAAATGAAATGGCACCTAGACCTCATAACTCAGGTCATTATTCAATCAATGCTTGTGATCTTTCTCAATTTCAGCAGCATGTAAGAGCCATTTGTAACTGGACCCTAGCACAGCCGACTTTATTAAAACCTGCTGTGATGGTTAACCTATTAGGGGAACATATTGAGAACACAATGGCAAAAATCGAATGTTTAGATGATATGCACTTACATTTGTACGGAAAAAAAGTTGCAAAAGAGAAGAGAAAAATGGGACATATCACGGTATTAGCTGATAAGATAGATGAGGCGATAGAAAAAGCCGAATCTCTAGGAATTTGGGAAAGAACGGAGGAAGTAACAACATGATTGAACGTTATACAAGACCAGAAATGGCAGCTATTTGGACAGAAGAAAATAAATTTAAAGCTTGGTTAGAAGTTGAAATTCTAGCTTGCGAAGCATGGTCAGAATTAGGACATATTCCGAAAGAAGATGTGAAGTTAATTCGTCAAAATGCATCTTTTGATATTAACCGCATCAATGAAATTGAACTAGAAACGCGTCATGACGTAGTAGCTTTCACTCGTGCAGTATCTGAAACGCTTGGTGAAGAGCGCAAGTGGGTACACTACGGTTTGACTTCAACTGACGTAGTTGATACAGCTCTATCTTATTTATTAAAGCAAGCTAATGAAATCTTGCTAAGTGACGTAGAGCGCTTTGTAGAAGTACTAAAGGAAAAAGCTCAAGAACATAAATATACGGTTATGATGGGACGTACACACGGTGTACACGCTGAGCCAACGACATTTGGTTTGAAAATGGGATTATGGTATGAAGAAATGAAGCGTAACCTAGAGCGTTTAAAACGTGCTGCAGCTGAAGTGGAATTTGGTAAAATGTCAGGAGCAGTTGGAACGTTCGCTAACATCGATCCTTTCGTTGAAAAATACGTATGTGAGAAGTTAGGAATTTCACCAGCACCAATCTCTACGCAAACATTACAGCGTGACCGTCATGCACACTATATGTCAGTACTAGCGTTAATTGCGACATCTATTGAGAAATTTGCAGTAGAAGTTCGCGGTCTTCAAAAAAGTGAAACACGTGAGGTTGAAGAATATTTTGCAAAAGGTCAAAAAGGCTCATCTGCAATGCCTCATAAACGTAATCCAATCGGTTCTGAGAACGTAACGGGACTTGCTCGCTTAATTCGCGGCTATATGGTTACAGCTTATGATAATGTACCGCTTTGGCATGAGCGTGACATCTCTCATTCATCGGCAGAGCGTGTCATCTTACCTGATGCAACGATTGCTTTGAATTACATGTTAAATCGTTTTGCAAATATTGTTAAAAACTTAACAGTATTCCCTGACAACATGAAGCACAACATGGATCGTACACTAGGGCTAATTTACTCACAGCGTGTACTTTTAACATTAATTAACAAAGGTATGGTACGTGAAGAAGCATACGACTTAGTACAGCCAAAAGCAATGGAAGCATGGGAAACGCAAGTTCCTTTCCGTTCTTTAATTGAAGGCGAAGAGCGCATTACTCGCCACTTATCGCCAGAAGAGATTGAAGATTGCTTCGATCATAAGCACCATTTAAAAAATGTAGATATGATTTTTGAACGTTTAGGTCTTTAATAAAAAAGGCAAGGCACGTCCTTGCCTTTATCTAAGAAAGTGTATCTGAATATTCTGTATGTAGAGGTGACAGCATGGAAAAGCAAGAGTTACTTTATGAAGGAAAAGCGAAAAAAATTTACGCTACTGATGAGCAAGATGTACTGTGGGTTGCTTATAAAAATGAAGCTACAGCATTCAACGGTCAGAAAAAAGCAGAGATTAGCGGAAAAGCACAGCTGAACAATCAAATTAGTAGTTTACTATTTTCAATGTTACATGAGCAAGGGATTACAACTCACTTTGTGAAGCAGCTTTCAGATCATGAACAGGCGGTTAAGAAAGTAGAAATTGTTCCGCTTGAAGTCGTTGTACGAAATGCTACAGCAGGAAGCCTTGCGAAGCGAATTGGCGTAGAAGAAGGTATTCGTTTTGAACAGCCAATCGTTGAACTTTACTACAAAGATGATGCGCTTGGTGATCCATTAATTCTTGCAGAACATGCGATTTTCCTTAAGGCTGCAACTCAAGAAGAGATTGATAGTTTAAAGGCACAAGCACTTCAAATCAACGAAGTATTATCGAAATTTTTCAAAGATAAAGACATTTTCTTAGTGGATTTTAAATTAGAATTCGGCCGTACTTCTCAAGGCGACATTATTTTAGCGGATGAAATTTCACCTGACACTTGCCGCTTCTGGGATGTTCATACGAACGAAAAATTAGATAAAGATGTATTCCGCAGAGACTTAGGCGGTTTAACAGAAGCATACGAAAAAATCTTACAGCGAATCGGAGGATAACCCAACCATGTATAAAGTAAAAGTATTTGTCACATTAAGAGAAAGTGTATTAGACCCTCAAGGAGTAGCCGTTAAAAATTCATTGCACCGTATGTCTTATGAAGAAGTTCAAGAAGTACGCATCGGTAAATTTTTAGAGCTAACAATCGACAGCACAGATTCATTAGATGAACGCGTAAAAGAAATGTGTGAAAAGCTTTTAGTTAATACAGTAATTGAAGATTACCGTTACGAGGTTGAGGAGGTTGTCGTACAGTGAAATTTGCTGTAATTGTTTTTCCAGGATCAAACTGTGACGTAGATATGTATCATGCTATCAAAGATGAGCTTGGTGAAGAAGTAGATTACGTTTGGCACGATACAGAATCATTAGATCAATATGATGGTATCTTGCTTCCAGGTGGTTTCTCATATGGAGATTACCTTCGTTCAGGTGCTATCGCTCGCTTCTCAAATGTAATGGATGCTGTAAAAAAAGCAGCAAGCCAAGGAAAGCCAGTACTAGGTGTATGTAATGGATTCCAAATTTTATTAGAAGCAGGATTACTGCCAGGTGCTATGCGCCGTAATGAAAACTTAAAATTCATCTGTAAAACAGTGAATTTGAAAGTAGCTAATAACGAAACAATGTTTACAAATGCTTATGGCAAAGATGAAGTAATTGCTATTCCAGTGGCACACGGTGAAGGCAACTACTATTGTGATGAACATACGTTACAAAAATTGATTGAAAACAACCAGATTCTTTTCCAATACGCAGGTGATAATCCAAACGGAAGTCTTCAAGATATTGCAGGGATTACGAACGAAACAGGCAACGTATTAGGAATGATGCCTCACCCAGAAAGAGCGGTAAGCGATCTTTTAGGAAGCGCGGACGGACTTAAATTATTTCAATCAATCGTAAAGCAGTGGAGGGAACAAAATGTCGTTACTTCTTGAACCAAATGTAGAGCAAATTAAAGAACAAAAGTTATATCGAGATATGGGATTAACAGACGAAGAGTTTGCGAATGTAGAGCAACTGCTTGGTCGTACTCCTAACTATACAGAAACAGGCTTATTCTCTGTTATGTGGTCAGAGCACTGTAGCTATAAAAACTCTAAGCCTGTACTGAAAAAATTCCCTATCACGGGTGAAAAAGTATTACAAGGTCCTGGTGAAGGAGCTGGTATCGTTGATATTGGTGATAACCAAGCCGTTGTATTTAAAATCGAAAGTCATAACCATCCATCAGCGATTGAACCTTATCAAGGAGCAGCAACTGGTGTAGGTGGCATCATTCGTGACGTCTTTTCAATGGGAGCAAGACCGATTGCACTTTTAAACTCTTTACGTTTTGGTGAATTAACATCTCCAAAGGTTCGTCATTTGTTTGAGGAAGTAGTAGCGGGAATCGCAGGTTACGGTAACTGTGTAGGAATCCCAACAGTAGGTGGAGAAATTCAGTTTGAAGCTTCATATGAAGGAAATCCGCTTGTTAACGCTATGTGTGTTGGTTTAATTAACCACGAAGATATTCAAAAAGGTCAAGCCAAAGGCGTTGGCAACACGGTTATGTACGTAGGAGCAAAAACGGGACGCGACGGTATCCACGGCGCTACATTTGCTTCTGAAGAGCTATCTGATCAGTCAGATGAAAAACGTCCTGCTGTACAAGTAGGAGATCCATTTATGGAAAAACTTCTTCTTGAAGCTTGCTTAGAGCTTATCAAGTGTGACGCTTTAGTAGGTATTCAAGATATGGGTGCTGCGGGCTTAACAAGTTCTTCGGCAGAGATGGCAAGTAAAGCAGGTTCTGGTATTGAAATGAACCTTGATCTTGTACCTCAGCGTGAAACGGGTATGACACCATATGAAATGATGCTTTCAGAATCTCAAGAGCGCATGCTCATCGTTGTTGAAAAAGGCCGTGAAAATGAAATCGTCGAAATCGTTGAAAAATACGGATTAGAAGCTGTTTCAGTCGGTCACGTAACCGACGATAAGCGCCTTCGTTTAACTCATAACGGAGAAGTAGTAGCAGATGTTCCTGTAGATGCATTAGCAGAAGATGCACCGGTATACCACAAACCATCTCAAGAACCAGCATACTATCGTGAGTTCCAAGAGCAGTCAGCATACGCTCCTACTGTTGAAAATCACAGTGATATGTTAGTAACGCTTTTAAAACAGCCTACGATTGCAAACAAAGAGTGGGTTTACAACCAATATGACTACCAAGTACGTACAAACACAGTTGTATCTCCTGGATCTGACGCGGCGGTTGTTCGTGTACGTGATACAAATAAAGCATTAGCGATGACAACAGACTGTAACTCTCGCTATTTATACCTAGACCCGGAAGTAGGCGGCCGTATCGCAGTGGCAGAAGCTGCTCGTAACCTTGTATGTTCAGGTGCACAGCCTCTTGCGATTACAGACTGCTTAAACTTCGGCAACCCTGAAAAGCCAGAAATCTTCTGGCAAATTGAAAAAGCAACAGACGGTATGAGCGACGCTTGCCGTGAGCTATCGACTCCGGTTATCGGCGGTAACGTATCTCTGTACAATGAGACAAAAGGTGAAGCAATTTACCCAACTCCTGTTATTGGAATGGTTGGTCTAATCGACGATATCAACCATATTACAACTCAATATGCGAAGCAAAAAGATGACTTAATCTATGTTATTGGTAAAGCTGAAGCAGAATTCGCAGGTACTGAGCTTCAAAAAGTACTAGAAAACGGTACGGTATTCGGCCAGTCACCTAAATTAGATTTAGCGGTTGAAAAAACACGTCAAGATCAGCTTCTTCAAGCAATTCGTGAAGGTGCAGTTCAATCTGCTCACGATATTGCAGAAGGAGGATTCGCGGTAGCCCTAGCTGAAAAAGTGATGAACGGCAGCGGGTTAGGCGTAAACGTAACGGTAGACGGTGAAGCAACAGCAGAGCTATTCAGTGAAACACAATCACGCTTTGTCGTAACGGTTTCACCAGAGAATAAAGAAAAATTCGAAATGCTTGTACAAGATGCAACATTAGTAGGACGCGTAACAGAAGACGCAACATTAACTGTTAAACATCAAGAAAATGTTCTTGTTCAATTATCAGTTGAAGAATTAACTACTGCTTGGAAAGGAGCGCTTCCATGCTTGCTGAAATCAAAGGCTTAAACGAAGAATGTGGCGTATTCGGTGTATGGGGACATGAAAATGCAAGCCAGATTGCTTATTACGGTTTGCATAGCTTGCAACACCGCGGACAAGAAGGCGCTGGTATTGCTGTAACAGACGGAGAAAAAGTGACAGTGATGAAAGGCGTCGGTCTTGTTAACGAAGTATTTGGCCACGGAGAGTTAGAGCAACTAAACGGTAAAGCAGCAATTGGACACGTTCGTTATGCAACAGCTGGAGGCGGAGGGTTTGAAAATGTTCAACCCCTTCACTTCCGCTCTCATAGCGGAAGCCTTGCGTTAGCTCATAATGGAAACTTGGTTAATGCAAATGCATTAAAGCATCAGCTGGAAAACCAAGGGAGTATTTTCCAATCAACATCTGATACAGAAGTACTTGCTCATTTAATTAAACGAAGCGGCTATGAAGATATGAAAGATAAAGTGAAAAATGCTTTATCCATGGTTAAAGGCGCATACGCATTCGTTATTTTAACGGAAGATACGATGATGGTTGCACTTGATCCTCACGGACTGCGTCCATTATCAATTGGACGATTAGGTGATGCCTATGTAGTAGCTTCTGAAACATGTGCGTTTGATATTGTTGGAGCGGTTCATGAGCGTGATGTAGAGCCTGGTGAGTTACTTATTATTAATGATGAAGGTATTCAATCAGAGCGATTCACACTAAACGTAAACCGTGCTATTTGCAGTATGGAATATATTTATTTCTCAAGACCAGATAGTAATATTGATGGAATCAATGTTCACTCTGCTCGTAAAAACCTTGGGAAACAACTTGCAGTTGAGTCACCGATTGAAGCAGACGTTGTAACAGGCGTTCCGGATTCAAGTATTTCAGCAGCGATTGGTTTTGCAGAACAGTCAGGGATTCCATACGAATTAGGTTTAATTAAGAATCGATACGTAGGCCGTACATTCATTCAGCCTTCACAAGAATTGCGTGAACAAGGTGTAAAAATGAAGCTGTCTCCTGTACGTAAAATTGTAGAGGGTAAACGTGTTGTCATGGTAGATGATTCTATCGTTCGCGGCACAACAAGCCGTCGCATTGTTCGTATGCTTCGAGAAGCAGGAGCAACTGAAGTACATGTACGCATCAGTTCACCTCCTATTAAAAATCCATGTTTTTATGGAATTGACACATCGTCATCCTCTGAGTTAATTGCTGCTACGCGCTCTGTTGAAGAAATTCGTGAATTGATTGAAGCTGATTCACTTGTTTTCTTAAGCAACGAAGGTTTAGTAGACGCAATCGGCAGACAGTATGAAGGCAACGGCGGACAGTGTATGGCATGTTTTACTGGAAAGTATCCAACTGAAATTTATCCAGATACTGTACACCCTCATGAAAAGGTAACTTGTTAGTTTTAACGTAAAAAAGGAGTGACAACATGTCATATTCATATAAACAAGCTGGAGTTGACTTAGAAGCAGGATATGAAGCTGTTTCACGTATTAAAAAGCACGTAGAACGAACTGCTCGTGCAGGTATTATGGGAACAGTCGGCGGCTTTGGCGGAATGTTCGATTTATCTACATTGAATTTAAAAGAGCCTGTTCTTGTTTCTGGTACAGATGGAGTAGGAACAAAATTGAAACTTGCTTTTCAAATGGATAAGCATGACACAATCGGTGTGGATGCAGTGGCCATGTGTGTAAACGACGTTTTAGCACAAGGAGCAGAGCCTCTCTACTTCTTAGATTATATTGCTTGCGGGAAAGCAGTTCCTGAAAAAATTGAATCGATTGTAAAAGGAATTGCAGACGGCTGTGAACAGTCCAACTGTGCGTTAATTGGCGGAGAAACAGCTGAAATGCCAGGTTTATACGAAGAAGATGAATATGATCTTGCAGGGTTTACAGTAGGAGCGGTAGAAAAGTCAGAAATTATTACTGGAGATGAGATTAAAGCTGGACAGCTGTTGATCGGTATTTCATCTAGCGGTATTCACAGCAACGGCTACTCTCTTGTACGTAAAATTGTTGATGATCAAGGATTAAATCTTCACGAAACTTACGCTGGTTTTAATGAAAAGCTTGGAGTTGAGTTATTAACACCAACAAAAATATACGTGAAGCCGGTTTTAAAAGCATTACATGCAGCTAAGATTGCAGGTATGGCTCATATTACTGGAGGCGGATTTGTTGAAAATATCCCTCGTATGCTTCCTGAAGGTTTAGGTGTAGAAATCGATTACGGTTCTTGGCCAATTCCATACGTGTTTGATTTCCTTGAAGAGCAAGGCAAGCTAGACCGTAAAGAAATGTTCGAAGTATTCAATATGGGAATCGGATTTGTTTTAGCTGTTGAACCTGAAGATATGAATAAAGTCATTGAAGCAATTGAAAACGAAGGCGAAAAAGCATTTGTTATCGGACGTGTCAAAGAAGGAACAGGTGTTGAATTTGCTGGAGGGACGTTTGCATGATAAATATTGCAGTGTTTGCTTCTGGAAACGGCAGTAATTTTCAATCCATCTACGAAGCAACTCAGTCAGGTCGATTAAAAGCAAATATCGCGCTTGTTGTTTGCAATAAACCCGATGCATACGTAATTGAACGAGCAAAAGCATGTGGAATACCATGCTTTGTTTGTTCGCCTAAAAACTATGAAAATAAAGAAGCGTATGAAGCAGCAATTCTTGCAGAGCTTACATCAGCTAAAGTAGAATTTCTTGTTTTAGCAGGATATATGCGATTAGTTGGTTCGACGTTGCTTAAGCCATACAAAAATCGTATTGTTAATATTCACCCTTCGCTGTTACCTGCATTTCCTGGGATTGATGCTATTGGTCAAGCTTTTGATGCAGGAGTAAAAGTGATTGGAATTACCGTGCATTTTGTAGATGAAGGCATGGATACAGGACCAATTATTGACCAGCAGGCTATTCGCATTGAAAAAGGCGATACAAGAGAAACAGTTGAGGCCCGTATTCATGAAATTGAACATCAATTTTATCCCGCGGTACTGAATGAATTATTTGAACAAGCCGCAGTTAAATAAATAGGATGTAACCTTGTCAAAAAAGTTTTAATCCTTTACTATGGTAGAGTAGTAGTGGAAGAAAGATTTTAAATGAGAGATCGGATCAGGAGGAGTTTACAAAATGACAGCAAAACGCGCGCTTATTAGCGTATCTGATAAAGAAGGTATTGTTTCATTTGCACAAGAATTAAAGGACTTAGGAGTAGAAATTATTTCAACTGGCGGTACAAAGCGTACCCTAGAAGAAAACGGCATTGACGTTATCGGAATTTCTGAAGTAACTGGTTTCCCAGAAATTTTAGACGGCCGTTTAAAAACATTGCATCCTAACGTTCACGGT
Organism: Priestia megaterium; assembly: GCF_009497655.1. Taxonomy (NCBI): domain Bacteria; kingdom Bacillati; phylum Bacillota; class Bacilli; order Caryophanales; family Bacillaceae; genus Priestia; species Priestia megaterium. The sequence continues at coordinate 234,715 of NZ_CP023317.1, forward strand.
GCTTTATTAGCGTTACGCGATAATGAAGAGCATCAAGCTCAAATGAAAGAGCATAATATCTCGCCAATCGACTTTGTAGTTGTAAACTTATACCCATTTAAAAAGACAATTGAAAAAGAGGATGTAACGCTTGCTGAAGCGATTGAGAATATTGACATCGGTGGACCTACAATGCTTCGTTCAGCTGCGAAAAACTATCGTTCTGTCTCAGTTGTAGTAGATCCAAGCGATTACGCAACCGTAGTAGAAGAGTTAAAAGCAGATGGCAATGTTTCATTTGAAACCAACCAACGATTAGCAGCAAAAGTATTCCGTCATACGGCAGCTTATGATGCATTAATCGCTGAATACTTAACAAATATTACAGGTGAAACAACTCCTGAGAAATTAACAGTAACGTATGAGCGTGTTCAAGGCTTACGATACGGAGAAAACCCTCACCAACAAGCTTCTTTCTATAAAAAGCCGTTAACACAAAAAGGTTCTATTGCAACAGCTACGCAGCTGCATGGAAAAGAGTTATCATACAATAATATCAACGATGCAAACGCAGCTCTTCAAATCGTAAAAGAATTCAAAGAGCCGGCTATCGTAGCGATCAAACATATGAACCCTTGCGGTGTAGGTGTGGGTGAAACAATTGCTCAAGCTTATCAAAAAGCATACGAAGCGGATCCTACATCTATCTTTGGCGGCATCGTAGCAGCTAACCGTCCTATCGACCGTGAAACGGCTATTCAGTTAAAAGAAATTTTCTTAGAAATTATCATTGCTCCTGCGTTCGATCAAGAAGCATTAGATGTATTAACAGCTAAGAAAAACCTTCGTTTACTAACGATAGAGCTTGATGAAAAAGCAGAAAAAGAAGCTTTCTTAACGTCTGTAAAAGGCGGCGTGCTTGTTCAGGATGAAGACGTATTTGGATTTGATGATGCAACGATTACTGTTCCAACGAAACGCGAGCCAACAGAAAAAGAGTGGGCAGATTTAAAATTAGCATGGAAAGTTGTTAAAAATGTTAAGTCTAATGCTATTGTACTTGCAAAAGATGACATGACAATTGGCGTAGGTGCTGGTCAAATGAATCGCGTGGGCGCTGCAAAAATTGCAATTGAACAAGCTGGTGAAAAAGCACAAGGTTCAGCTTTAGGTTCAGATGCTTTCTTCCCAATGGGCGATACAGTAGAAGCAGCAGCTAAAGCAGGAATCACAGCTATTATTCAGCCAGGCGGATCAATTCGTGATGAAGAGTCAATTGCAAAAGCAGATGAATACGGCATTGCAATGGTATTTACAGGCGTAAGACATTTTAAACATTAATGAGGTGAAGAACGTGAATGTTTTAGTTATTGGAAAAGGCGGAAGAGAGCATACAATTGCATGGAAAGCTTCAAAAAGTCCACTTGTTAAAGAAGTGTTTGTAGCACCAGGAAACCCAGGCATGAGAGATGTGGCAACGATTGTACCAATCGATGAAAGCAGCCAAGAAGAGCTTGTGCAGTTTGCAAAAGAAAATAAGATTGGATTAACAATTGTTGGACCAGAAAATCCGCTAATTGAAGGCATTGTTGATCGATTCGAACAAGAAGGTCTTCCGGTCTTTGGACCGCGCAAACAAGCAGCGATGATTGAAGGAAGCAAAAGCTTTGCAAAAGAGCTCATGAAAAAGTATGATATTCCAACCGCAGCGTATGAAACATTTACGTCTTACGAGGAAGCAAAAGCATATGTGGAAAAGCAAGGCGCTCCAATTGTTATTAAAGCAGACGGCTTAGCAGCTGGTAAAGGTGTAACTGTTGCTTTAACAGTAGAAGAAGCCGTAGATACATTACGTGATTTTCTAGTTGACCAAAAATTTAAAGAAGCAAGTGCAAAAGTAGTTGTAGAAGAATTTTTGGATGGTGAAGAATTTTCATTAATGGCATTTGTACGCGGTACAAACGTATATCCAATGGTAATTGCACAAGATCATAAGCGTGCTTTTGACGGCGATCAAGGTCCGAACACAGGAGGTATGGGAGCTTACTCTCCTGTTCCGCAAATCAGTGATGCAGAAGTACAAGAGGCTGTAGAAAACATCTTACTTCCAATGGCTAAAGGATTAGCTGAAGAAGGCTGTGAGTATACGGGAATTCTATATGCTGGTCTGATTCAAACACAAAAAGGACCAAAAGTGATTGAATTTAATGCGCGTTTTGGAGATCCTGAAACACAGGTTGTACTGCCGCGTATGAAAAGCGATTTAGTCGATGTGCTTCTTCGCATTTTGAAAGAAGAAAAAGTAGAAATTGAATGGGATGACGAAGCGGCTATCGGAATCGTATTAGCAGCAGCAGGCTACCCAGAAGATTATCAAAAGGGTGCGCCAATTAACGGGTTGGATGCGATTAGTGAAGACGCGCTTGTTTTCCACGCTGGTACAGCTTTAGAAAACGACACATACGTTTCAAACGGCGGCCGCGTTCTATTAGTAGGTGCCAAAGGAGCAACCCTTCAAGAAGCGCAGCAAGAAGTATACAAACAAATGGCTCATATCGATGTAGAAAAAGGCTTTTTCTATCGCAAAGACATCGGCCATCGTGCATTAGCAAAAGCAGCTTTAAAATAAAAAAGGAGAGCTCCGGCTCTCCTTTTTACCTTATGAAGGATTATACGTTTCTTCGTTTCCGTTTGGATGGTGTTCATGTTCATCATGTTTTTGACATGAATCATATGCGTACGTAAGGGGACAAAAACGCGTGATGCCTTCTGCAACTTTTAAAGCGCCCATTAACCCTAAGAAGATGTATGAATCTTTGTACGGTCTGCGAGATAAACGAGATGTTGTCCAAGAAAGAAGGGTAAAGCCCAGCGTAAGTCGAATTAATGCGTTAACAATGCCGATATTTGGTTTCATGTTTTATCACCTTTATTCATAAAATTAATAACAGTTTCTGAATGCGTTTACATCACGGATGTGTTACGATAAAAATACATAGTAAATTAGGGGGAATTTAGCATGCCGGAACAGAGATACCGCTGGAAAAGCAAACATATTAGACAGCAGCTTTTAGTATTAAACGGTCAAAAAGCACCAACTATTGTCTTAAAAGATGCAACATATTTGAACGCTCGAATGAAGCAGTGGAAAAAAGCACATATTTGGGTTTACCAAGATCGTATTGTATACGTTGGCTCAGAGATGCCTAAGCACACAGACGCTTCTACAGAGATTATAGACTGCAGTGAGAAATATGTGGTTCCTGGGTATATTGAGCCGCATGTTCACCCGTTTCAGTTATATAATCCCCAGACTTTTTCCCAATATGCAGCCAAGCACGGAACAACCACTTTATTTAATGATAATTTAATTCTCGCTTTACAGCTTGAACAAAAAACGGCATTTTCATTGATTGAAGAAATGAAAACGTTACCACAGTCACTGTATTGGTGGTGCAGATTTGATTCGCAGACAGAAATTGATGAAGAGGCTGATATCTTCTCACATACAAACATTACTTCTTGGCTACAAAATGAAGCTGTCTTACAAGGAGGCGAACTGACAAGTTGGCCGAAGCTTTTAGACGGAGATGATTTAATGCTTCACTGGGTTCAAGAGACAAAGCGGATGAGGAAGCATATTGAAGGACATTTCCCGGGGGCGTCAGCATTTACCTTAGCAAAAATGAAATTGCTCGGGGCAGACAGCGATCATGAGTCTATGACAGGGGAAGATGTTGTTGCTCGGTTAACGCAAGGCTATGACGTTGCTTTGCGCCACTCTTCCATTCGGCCGGATTTGCCAAAACTGCTGCAGGAGTTAAAAGAGCTGCAGGTAGATTATTTTGACCATATTACCATGAATACAGACGGTTCTCCGCCTTCTTTTTACCAAAACGGCGTGTCAGATATGTTAATTACATTAGCTATTTCAGAAGGAGTTCCTGTGTTAGATGCTTATAATATGGTGTCTGTAAATATTGCCCGCTATTACAACATGGAACATTTGCATGGGCATGTAGCAACAGGCTGTGTGGCTAATATTAATATTTTAGAAGATCCTATGCGGCCTACTCCGGTATCTGTGCTAGCAAAAGGAAAGTGGATGAAAAAAGAAGGCAAAGAACAAGCATTAGCCTCGGTGGAATTTCCTTGGGAAAAGTTTGGTTTTTCACCGTTAAAGTTAGACTTTGATTTAACGATGGACGATTTTCAATTTTCAATGCCAGTAGGCGTCAAAATGAAAAATGCTGTTATTATGGAGCCGTATTCAATTCACTTAAATGTGAGCGGAGATGTATTAGCCTCTGATCATGATGAAAGCTTTTTAGTGCTGGTGGACCGAGAAGGCAAGTGGCGCATCAATACGCTGTTAAAAGGATTTGCGACAAATGTATCGGGAATGGCGAGTTCGTTTTCAAATACAGGTGATTTTATTTTAATTGGAAAATCGAAAAAAGATATGATGTGTGCATTCAAACGTATGAAAGAAATTGGCGGCGGTATTGTTATTACAGAAGGTGAGAAAGTAGTATATGAACTGGATCTTCCGTTAAAAGGAGTCATGTCGAATCTGCCGATGGAAGAGCTAAGTAAACGAGAGGTGGAACTCAAGAAAGTGCTGGGTGAGCGAGGATACAAACACGATGATCCTGTCTATTCACTGCTGTTCTTTTCGTCTACACATTTGCCTTATATTCGTATCACGCCAGTAGGAATTTATGACGTTATGAATAAAAAAGTACTTTTTCCGTCTATAATGCGTTAAAATATAAAAGTATCAAAGGAATTTGAAATTTGTATGAAATTGGCTGTCTTCATACAGAATGAATGTATGTGCAAATAAATATAGAAACTGTATTTTATAGATAGAAACAACTAGTAAAGAAAGCCAATGATAAAGGAGTTCGATACGATGCAAATCAACAAACTACGAGGAAAAGAATTAGATCAGCTATTTCAAGCGATTTTATCATTAGAAAACATTGAAGAATGCTATCAATTTTTTGATGACCTATGTACAGTTAATGAAATTCAATCATTAGCACAGCGCTTAGAAGTAGCAAGAATGCTAAGAGAAGGCAACACGTACCATAAAATTGAGACGGAAACTGGAGCAAGCACAGCGACTATTTCCCGTGTTAAACGCTGCTTGAATTATGGAAGCGATGCGTATCAAATGGTGTTAGAACGCCTTCAAGAAGATTCAAATCAAAAGTAAAGCGTATGGCTGAAGCAGCCATACGCTTATTTTTTTAATTAAAATTGAGTTGCTTCTTCAATGATATTTTTCAGGTCGCTAATTGCTACACGTTTTTGTTCCATTGTGTCGCGGTTACGAATTGTTACTTGATTGTCTTCTAATGAATCGAAGTCGAATGTAATACAGAAAGGCGTACCGATTTCATCATGGCGACGGTAACGTTTACCGATTGAACCAGCATCATCGTAGTCAATCATAAAGTGTTTTGCTAAATCTTCAAAGACAGCGCGCGCTTCGTTAGAAAGCTTTTTAGAAAGTGGCAATACAGCAGCTTTAAATGGTGCTAAAGCAGGGTGAAGCTGCATTACTGTACGAGATGAGCCGTCTTCTAACGTTTCTTCTTCATATGCATCAATCATATAAGCCAATGTTACACGGTCAGCACCTAAAGAAGGCTCGATGCAGTAAGGTACATAGCGTTCGTTTGTTTCTTGATCAACGTATTGGAAGTCTTCTCCAGAGTGTTCCATATGCTGCTTTAAGTCATAGTCTGTACGAGAAGCTACGCCCCATAGTTCGCCCCAGCCGAATGGGAATTTGTATTCAAAGTCTGTTGTTGCATTACTGTAGTGAGAAAGTTCATCATCATCATGGTCGCGAAGACGAACGTTTTCTTCTTTCATGCCAAGAGAAAGAAGCCATTTGTTACATGTTTCTTTCCAGTAGTTAAACCATTCTAATTCAGTGCCTGGTTTACAGAAGAATTCAAGCTCCATTTGTTCAAATTCACGTGTACGGAATGTGAAGTTACCAGGTGTAATTTCGTTACGGAAGCTTTTACCCACTTGGCCGATACCGAATGGAAGCTTTTTACGCATTGAGCGCTGAACGTTTTTAAAGTTTACGAAAATACCTTGAGCTGTTTCAGGACGAAGGTAAATTTCATTTGTTGATGTTTCAGTTACACCTTGGTGCGTTTTGAACATTAAGTTAAATTGACGAATTTCAGTGAAGTTAGCTGAACCACACTCAGGACATGTAATTTCATGTTCTTTAATTAAGTCAGCCATTGCATCAAATGAAAGGCCGTCTACGATCATTTCAATGCCTTTTTCTTGAAGCTTTTCTTCAATTAATTTATCAGCACGGTGACGAGCTTTACAATCCTTACAGTCGATCATTGGGTCATTAAAGTTTCCTAAGTGACCAGAAGCTTCCCATGTTTTTGGATTCATTAAAATCGCAGCGTCTAAACCAACGTTGTATGGAGATTCTTGAATGAATTTTTTCCACCATGCTTTTTTAATATTGTTTTTTAATTCTACGCCAAGCGGGCCGTAATCCCATGTATTTGCAAGACCGCCGTAAATTTCAGAACCTTGAAATACAAAGCCGCGATGTTTGGCGTGAGATACGATTTGATCCATTGTTTTTGACATTCTAATTCCTCCTGTAAATGGTAGTAATTCAAGCGAAACAAAAAGAGCGGGTACAAAAAAACTCTCGTCCCTGGGCATATCAACAATATGCCCAGGGACGAGAGTTTTTCCCGCGGTTCCACCCTGGTTGATACAAAATGTATCCACCTTCGTCTGTATATACTCCAGATTGCCTTTTCCTTAAACCATTCTCTAGGCTCCCACCGTCCCTAGTTCGCTTTGTGAAGAGGATTTAAGTACTATTGATCCTTCAGCGTATATCATATGAATTTTAGTAGCTATATATTAGCATATCCTATGCAGAGAAACAATAACCTTGTGCAAAATGGGCTTTTTTTGTGATGTTTTCTTCCGAATTTGAGGGTGAAACCATATCTTTTGTACATATTTTTTGAAAACAAAAAACGTGATGAAAAGTTCGGTTTTCCTTTCATTTCACCCTCTTAGTTTTGTTATAATGAACAAATGGACGAGCGCGAACTTTTAAGTGTAAAGAAATGGAGGAACCTATATGTATGATATTAAAGAGTGGAGACATGTCTTTAAATTAGATCCTAATAAAGAGATTTCAGATGCAGATTTGGAGAAAATTTGCGAATCCGGCACGGATGCGGTTCTTGTCGGAGGATCTGATGGAGTGACTCTAGACAATGTACTGCAGCTGTTAATGCGTATTCGCCGCTACACGGTGCCGTGTGCGCTTGAAGTATCAACAATTGACTCTGTAACGCCTGGGTTTGATTCTTATTTTATTCCGACCGTTTTAAACAGCAAGGATCCAAAGTGGATTGTTGATTTACATCACGCGGCGATGAAGGAATACGGAGAGATCATGGACTGGGATGAAATTTTTGTAGAAGGATACTGCGTACTTAACCCCGAAGCAAAAGTAGCTGAGCTAACGGAAGCGAAAACCGATTTGGATGCAGAAGATGTTGTAGCGTATGCTCGCATGGCTGAACGCATGTTTCATTTGCCCGTTTTCTATCTAGAATACAGCGGAACATATGGAGACCCTGCATTAGTGGCAGAAGTGAAAAATTCGCTAAATGAGACGAAGTTATTTTACGGCGGCGGTATTGAGACAAAAGAGCAAGCAAGTGAGATGGGAGAGCTAGCTGATACAGTTATTGTAGGAAATGTTATTTATACAAATTTATCGGAAGCATTAAAAACGGTAAAAGCGGTAAAAAAGAATATTGCACAGTGAAAAATAAATAAAGTAGAATAGAGAATATATGTTCGATATAGGCGGTGAAAACGTGAATTTTTTAAGTGAAAAATTATTAACAGGATTAAACCCTCAGCAGCAAGAGGCAGTTAAAACAACAGACGGACCATTATTACTTATGGCCGGTGCAGGAAGTGGGAAAACACGCGTATTAACGCATCGAATTGCGTTTTTAATGGCGGAAAAAGAAGTTGCACCTTGGAATATTTTAGCTATTACCTTCACAAACAAAGCAGCTCGTGAAATGAGAGAGCGTGTGGCAAGTATCGTTGGCGGAGTGGCAGAAGATATCTGGATTTCAACGTTCCACTCGATGTGCGTACGTATTTTACGAAGAGATATTGATCGTATTGGCTTTAATCGCAACTTTACGATTTTAGATTCAACGGATCAGCTGTCCGTTATTAAAAACATTTTAAAAGATCAAAACATCGACCCAAAAAAATTCGATCCGCGCTCGCTATTAGGAAGCATTAGTTCAGCTAAAAATGAACTGAAAGTAGCGGAAGAATTTGATAAAACAGCAGCAGGACCATATGAAGAAGTTGTAAGTAAAGTCTATAAAGAGTATGAAAAGCGTTTAAAGAAAAACCAAGCGCTCGATTTTGATGATTTGATTATGACAACGATTCAGTTATTTAAACGAGTTCCTGAAGTGTTAACGTACTATCAGCGCAAGTTTCAATATATTCATGTGGACGAGTATCAAGATACAAACCATGCACAATATATGCTGGTTCGCTTGCTAGCCGCACGATTTGAAAATGTATGCGTAGTAGGGGATTCAGATCAGTCTATTTACCGCTGGCGCGGGGCTGATATTACAAATATCTTGTCATTTGAAAAAGACTACCCAAAAGCCAAAACCATTTTGCTTGAACAAAATTATCGTTCAACGAAAACGATTTTGGCTGCGGCAAACGGCGTCATTGCAAACAATATGAATCGTAAAGTGAAAAACTTATGGACGGAAAACGATGAAGGCCAGAAGATTTATCATTACCAAGCAATGAGTGAGCATGATGAGGCACAGTTTGTAGCACGTAAAATCAAAGAAGCAGTAGACAGCGGCAAACGTAAATATAGCGATTTTGCCATTTTGTATCGTACAAATGCACAGTCGCGTGTAATGGAGGAAGTACTGCTAAAATCTAATATTAACTATACAATTGTCGGCGGGATTAAGTTCTACGACCGCAAAGAGATTAAAGATTTGCTTGCGTACTTGCGCTTAATTGCCAACCAAGATGATGACATTAGCTTAGCTCGTATTGTGAACGTTCCAAAACGCGGAGTTGGAGCTACTTCAGTCGATAAAGTAGCCAATTACGGAAACGTTCATGACATTTCTATTTTCAAAGCGCTTGATGAAGTAGAATTGATGGGGTTAACGGGTAAAGCAACAAAGGCACTTCGTGATTTCCAATCCATGATTTCAAACTTAGCTCAAATGCAAGACTATATGTCTGTAACAGAGCTTGTGGAACAAGTATTAGAAAGAACAGGGTACCGTGAAGCGCTTAAAGTAGAAAAAACAATTGAAGCACAAAGTCGCTTAGAGAATATTGATGAGTTTTTATCTGTTACAAAAACGTTTGAAGAAGCAAGCGAAGATAAGAGCTTAGTAGCATTTTTAACCGATTTAGCGCTTGTTGCTGATATCGATAAGCTTGACGACGAGGAAGAAGAAGAGAACGAACAAGTGATTCTGATGACGCTTCACTCAGCAAAAGGTCTAGAGTTCCCGGTTGTTTTCCTAATGGGTATGGAAGAAGGCGTATTCCCTCATAGCCGATCGTTATTCGAAGATAATGAAATGGAAGAAGAACGACGCTTAGCCTACGTAGGGATTACACGTGCTGAACAAGAATTGTATTTATTAAATGCTCAAATGCGTACACTATTTGGTAAAACAAACGTCAATCCAAAATCGCGCTTCATTGGAGAAATCCCAAGCGAGCTTGTGGAATCTTTAAATGAAACGATGCGCAAGCCTGCTGCTGGTCGTTCAGGGGCTTCAGCTTCGCCGTTTGCAGCGCGCCGACAAGCGGCCGTGGCAAAAACGAAGCTTGTATCAACGGGCAGTGAATCGATTGGATGGAGCGTTGGAGATAAGGCCGAGCATAAAAAATGGGGAATTGGTACAGTTGTAAGTGTAAAAGGAGAAGGAGACTCAAAAGAATTAGACATTGCTTTTCCTAGTCCTACAGGTGTAAAAAGACTGCTTGCTAAATTTGCCCCGGTTACGAAAGTGTAATCGTGAAAAGGAGCTAGAATATGGAGTTTGAGACAGCAAAATCACGCGTTCAAGAATTACGTGACTTATTAAATCAATATGGTTATGAATATTATGTGTTAGATCAGCCATCTGTTCCAGATGCAGAATACGATAAATTAATGAATGAGTTAATTGAAATAGAAGAATCGTTTCCAGAATTAAAAACAGCTGACTCACCTACTCAGCGCATCGGCGGCCAAGTGCTCGATGCGTTTGAGAAGGTTCAGCATCAAACGTCTATGCTAAGTTTAGGAAATGCATTTAATGAAGAAGACCTTCGAGATTTTGATCGCCGAGTGCGCCAAGCCGTTGAAGACGAGTTTTCTTATGTATGCGAACTTAAAATTGACGGGCTTGCTGTATCTCTTCGCTATGAAGATGGATACTTAGTGCTGGGTGCTACGCGCGGAGATGGTACGACTGGTGAAAATATTACTGAAAACTTAAAAACAATTCGCTCGATTCCACTGCGAATTAAAGAACCGTTATCAATGGAAGTTCGCGGAGAAGCATTTATGCCGAGGAAATCATTCGAAGCACTTAATGAAGCAAAAATGGAAAGAGATGAAGTTCCGTTTGCTAACCCCCGTAACGCAGCTGCTGGCTCACTGCGTCAGCTAGATCCTAAAATTGCGGCAAAACGTAATTTAGATATCTTTGTCTATGCCATGACTGATACAGGAGAATTAGAAATCGACTCTCACAGCGAAAGTTTGAATTTACTCGATGATCTTGGCTTTAAAACAAATAAAGAAAGACAGACGTGTGAAACCATTGATGATGTGATTGCTTATATCGAAAGCTGGCAAACGAAACGTCCAGAACTATCTTATGATATTGATGGCATTGTTGTAAAAGTAGATTCATTTGATCAGCAGGCTGAGCTTGGAACAACGGCCAAGAGTCCACGCTGGGCTATTGCTTATAAGTTTCCTGCTGAAGAAGTTGTAACCAAGCTTGTAAATATTGAGCTGACGGTAGGCCGGACAGGTGTCATTACGCCAACAGCTATTTTGGAGCCGGTTCAAGTAGCAGGTACGACGGTACAGCGTGCGTCTCTTCATAATGAAGATTTGATTCGTGAAAAGGACATTCGCATCGGCGATTATGTCGTGGTGAAAAAAGCAGGAGATATTATTCCTGAAGTAGTGAATGTGATTGAAGAGAAGCGAACGGGAGAAGAGCAAGAGTTTACGATGCCCACTCACTGCCCTGAATGTGAAAGTGAACTGGTGCGTTTAGAAGGAGAAGTTGCGCTTCGCTGCATTAATCCAAGCTGTCCTGCTCAAATTCGTGAAGGACTTATTCATTTCGTGTCCCGCAATGCGATGAACATTGATGGACTTGGTGAAAAAGTTATATCACAATTATTTCGTGAACAGTTAATTAAAGATGTAGCGGATATTTATACGCTGACAAAACAGCAGTTAATCGAGCTTGAGCGCATGGGTGAGAAATCTGCGGATAATTTGATTGCGGCCATCGAAGCTTCTAAAGAAAATTCGCTTGAGCGTTTGCTTTTTGGTTTGGGCATTCGCCACGTTGGAGCAAAAGCTGCAAAGACGTTAGCTCAGCACTTTGAAACCATAGACAAGTTAACAAAAGCAACGTATGATGAATTAGTGGCAATTAATGAAATTGGTGCCAAAATGGCTGATGCTATTGTCGCTTACTTTACACAAGAAGAGGTTCAAGAACTTATACATGAATTAAAAGAGTATGGAGTAAACCTTACATACAAAGGACCCAAGCTTGTAAGTGTAGAAAATGTAGATTCTGTTTTTGCTGGTAAAACCGTTGTATTAACAGGTAAGCTTGAACAGCTATCTCGCAATGAGGCAAAAGCACAAATTGAAGCACTTGGCGGTAAAGTCACAGGAAGCGTAAGTAAAAAGACAGACCTTGTTGTGGCAGGGGAAGAGGCTGGTTCCAAACTGACAAAAGCTAACGAGCTTGAAATTGAAGTATGGGATGAAGCAAGGCTACTTACGGAATTAAATAAATAAGAGGTGTGTGTAGTTGAAAAAGATATTGTTACTTTCTCTTGCGGTCATGCTTGTAACTTCAGCGTGTGCACCGAACCTTTCGGACGATAAAGAGACTGTTCAACAAACCAACAACAAGAAAGAAAAAGCAGTTATTCCGAAGTATAGTATTTCAGACGATTATTACCGAACAATTCTTCCATTTAAAGCGGGAGTGGCAAGAGGCTTAGTAGCAGCAAACTTAAATAACCGCTTGGATGCGCAAGAATTTGAAACAGGCTTAATGCGCTTATCGACAGATAGCTATTCTCCGAAAAAATATGTGTATCAAGAAGGCCAGTACCTTGATAAAGATACCATTCGCTCATGGTTAAGCCGTAAGCTGAGTGATAAACAGTTTAAAGATCTTCAAAGCAAAGCAAAAGATGATACGGCGAAAAAGAAGCTTAAAAACACTGGGTTAAACCCAATTGATACAGAAAAAGGCGATTTGAAAACTCGTAACGAAACAAGTCCAATGTACTTAGCGAACATTACTGAGCAAGATTACCTTATTCAAGACGGAGACGATAAGGTAAAACTTGGAGGCGTCACAATTGGTCTGGCGATGAATTCTGTTCATTATTATACAGAGGAAAATGGTTATGCCCGTGAAAAACAACTAACCGATAAAAATATTGAAGAGCAAGGCAAAAAGATGGCCGATGAAATTGTGCAGCGTATGCGTAATATCAAGGGCTTAGAAAACGTTCCAATTCGAGTAGCATTATTCAAACAAAGTGCTAAGTCCTCTTTAACACCGGGTAACTTTATAGCTGTCGGAAATGCAGGTTCAAATGATACGGCCGTTGGCAGCTGGGATAATTTAGACGAGCAATATTATTTATTCCCATCATCAGATGCAACAAAAGATCACCGAGATGATGCGATGAAGTTTGATGAGTTTAAAGCGCAAATCGAAGACTACTTCCCAAACTTTACAAGCGTAGTAGGGAAAGGGTATTACAAAGATGGACAGCTTCAAAAAATGACGATTGATATTCCCGTACAATTTTATGGAAAAGGTGAAATTGTAGGATTTACTCAGTACGTTGCTGGTTTAATGCTTGATCATTTCCCTTCATATATGGAAACGAGTATCTCTATTAACTCAGTAAGCGGACCGGAAGCTCTCATTGTTAGAAAAGCAGATGAAGACAAGCCGTTCGTTCATATTTACGAAGAGTAAGCAAAAAAAGACACTGCTCAAGCAGTGTCTTTTTTTAATTCTATGAAATTGCCTCCTATGAAGAAATGGCGTGAGAATTTTGTCTCGTAAACTTAGCAAGATAATAAGCAGCAAATGCAAATGCATCTTGTTCGGTTGTCCGCTCTTCATACGGGCGTTTTTTATCCAGCTCAAATTCTTTCTGATAATAAGGGATGTGATCTTGAATATAGTGACGCAGCTCGTGAAAGATGGTTTCAACAAGCGGAAGGTAGTCATCAAATTTAAAAATAAATATAATGCCGACTTCTCGCCAGTAAACACCTGAGGCAAACTGCAGGTATTCTGCTTCTTCTTCTCCAAGAGCGGAGACAATTTTATTGGCTTCACATGAATCACAAAAAATGATAGGAATATGAAAGGCTTTATTTAAACAAGCAAAAACATCTTTTTGCAAGGTGGACAAATCCCACTTGAATTCTTCATCTAATACAAACCATCTTCCGCTTTGCTGATACACAGGGCGCTGGTGGATGACTGACTGTATAAGTATTTTATTCAATTTTTATAGCACCTCTTTTACGGTAAAGTAGTTATTCGTTTTCTTTACTTTCCCAAAGACTAGTGAAATTAAAACATGGTGGTGTGTTCTTCTAAAGCATGTTTCTCTTTCTATCTATCTTTTCTAAAAAGAAGGTTATTTTATACCTATGCAAGAGAGAAATATTTTATGACGAAGGAAAAGTATGGAATGTTGTTTGAATGAAATAGATTTGGTATAAAATAGAAGTGATAAATGTAAGCCCTGTCTTGTCTGGCGGGGTTTTTAATATTTTAGGAACTAGTCTCAGAAATGTTGCCTGTTGCTAGTGAAGTTTGGTATTATCAGTATATTGTAGTGGGACGAATATTCGGAGGTGAAGGAACATGTCAAGAATTTCTGTTGATCAAGTAAAACACGTTGCAAACTTAGCGAGACTTGCGGTGACGGATGACGAAGCAGAACTATTTACAAAACAATTAGATGCTATTATTACATATGCAGAACAATTAGATGAGCTAGATACTACAAATGTAAAACCAACTTCTCACGTATTGGATATGAAAAACGTGATGCGTGAAGATAAGCCAGCTAAAGGCTTACCAATTGAAGACGTAGTAAAAAACGCGCCAGACCACAAGGATGGCTACATTCGAGTACCAACTATTTTAGAATAAGGAAGGAGGCTTTACGATGTCTTTATTCGATCGTAAACTTTCAGAACTACATAGCCTTTTACACAAGAAAGAAGTACGTGTACAAGATTTAGTAGACGAATCATACAAACGTATTAATGAAGTAGATGATAAAGTAGGTGCGTTCTTAGCGCTTAATGAAGACAACGCTCGTGCTTATGCAAAAGAGCTAGATGAAGCATTACAAACAAAAGATGAATTTGGCCTATTATTTGGTATGCCGATCGGTGTAAAAGATAATATTGTCACAAAAGATTTACGTACAACTTGCTCTAGTAAAATTCTAGCAAACTTTGATCCGATTTATGATGCAACAGTTGTTCAAAAACTGCAGGCAGCTGAAGCAGTAACAATCGGTAAATTAAATATGGATGAATTCGCAATGGGTTCTTCAACTGAAAACTCAGGTCTTCAGTTAACGCGCAACCCATGGAATTTAGATTACGTACCGGGTGGATCTAGCGGTGGTTCAGCTGCAGCTGTAGCAGCAGGAGAAGTTCCGTTCTCTTTAGGTTCTGATACAGGTGGTTCAATTCGTCAGCCAGCTGCTTATTGCGGTGTTGTTGGATTAAAACCAACGTATGGTCGCGTATCTCGTTACGGATTAGTGGCATTTGCATCTTCTTTAGATCAAATCGGACCAATCACAAATTCTGTTGAAGATAATGCATACTTACTTCAAGCAATTTCAGGCGTAGACCCAATGGATTCTACTTCTGCTAATGTTGATGTACCGGATTATGTATCTGCTTTAACAGGTGACGTAAAAGGTCTTAAAATTGCTGTTCCAAAAGAATACTTAGGCGAAGGTGTGGGCGAAGAAGCTCGCCAGTCTGTTTTAGATGCACTAAAAGTGTTAGAAGGACTAGGCGCAACTTGGGAAGAAGTATCGCTTCCACACTCTAAATACGCATTAGCTACGTATTATCTATTATCTTCTTCTGAAGCGTCTGCTAACTTATCTCGTTTTGACGGCGTTCGCTACGGATACCGTACAGATAATGCTGAGAACTTAATCGAAATGTACAAGCAGTCTCGAAGCGAAGGCTTTGGAAACGAAGTAAAACGCCGTATCATGCTTGGGACATTTGCGTTAAGCTCTGGTTATTATGATGCTTACTACAAAAAAGCACAGCAAGTACGTACGTTAATTAAGCAAGACTTTGAGTCTGTATTTGAAAACTATGACGTTATCATTGGACCAACTACACCAACTCCATCATTCAAAATTGGTGAGAAAACAGATGATCCATTAACAATGTATGCAAACGATATTTTAACAATCCCAGTAAACCTTGCTGGAGTACCTGGTATTTCTGTGCCTTGCGGCTTATCAAATGGATTGCCATTAGGGTTACAAATTATCGGTAAGCATTTCGACGAAAGCACAATCTATCGTGTTGCTCATGCATTCGAACAAGCAACTGAGCATCATAAAGCGAAACCAGCACTGTAAGGGGTGAGATAAAGATGAACTTTGAAACGATTATTGGTCTTGAAGTACACGTTGAGCTTAAGACAAAATCTAAAATTTTCTCAGCAAGTCCAAACGCATTTGGTGCGGCTCCAAATGCTAACACAAGTGTAATTGACTTAGGTTATCCTGGCGTACTACCTGTGTTAAACAAAGAAGCAGTTGATTTTGCAATGAAAGCGGCGCTTGCGCTAAACTGTGAAATCGCAACAGATACAAAGTTTGATCGTAAAAACTATTTCTATCCGGATAACCCAAAAGCTTATCAAATCTCTCAATTTGATAAACCAATTGGCGAGAACGGTTGGATTGAAGTAGAAGTTAAAGGTGAAACGAAGCGCATTCGTATCAACCGACTTCATTTAGAAGAAGATGCTGGTAAGTTAACGCATACAGGCGATGGCTATTCACTAGTAGACTTCAACCGTCAAGGTACACCTCTAATTGAGATTGTATCGGAAGCAGATATGCGTTCTCCTGAAGAAGCATATGCTTATTTAGAAAAACTAAAATCAATCATTCAATATACAGGCGTATCTGACTGTAAAATGGAAGAAGGTTCACTTCGCTGTGATGCCAATATTTCTTTACGTCCAGTTGGACAAGAAGAGTTTGGTACAAAAGCTGAGCTAAAGAACTTAAACTCATTTAACTATGTGCGCCGCGGTCTTGAACACGAAGAAATTCGTCAAGAAAAAGTGTTATTGTCTGGTGGCCTAATCGAGCAGGAAACACGCCGTTTTGATGAGTCTACGGGTGAAACAATTCTGATGCGTGTAAAAGAAGGATCTGACGACTACCGCTACTTCCCAGAGCCTGACTTATTAGAATTACACATCGACGAAGAGTGGAAAGAACGCGTTCGTGCTTCGATTCCTGAACTTCCAGATGCTCGTAAAAAGCGCTATGTAGAAGAGCTTGGCTTACCTGCTTATGATGCAATGGTATTAACGCTAACAAAAGAAATGTCTGATTTCTTTGAAGCAACACTTGCTGCAGGCGGAGATGCTAAACTATCTTCTAACTGGTTAATGGGTGAAGTTTCTGCTTACTTAAACTCAAATCAAAAAGAACTTTCAGATGTAGCATTAACACCTGAAGGTCTAGCTGGTATGATTCAATTAATTCAAGAAGGTACAATTTCGTCTAAAATTGCGAAAAAAGTATTCAAAGAATTAATTGAAAATGGCGGAGATGCAAAGAAAATTGTAAAAGAAAAAGGTCTTGTACAAATTTCTGATGATGCAACTTTACGTAAATTCGTAACAGATGCATTAGATGCAAACCCTCAGTCTATTGAAGATTTCAAAAACGGTAAGGATCGTGCAATCGGCTTCTTAGTTGGTCAAATTATGAAAGCTTCAAAAGGTCAAGCGAACCCACCTATGGTTAATAAAATTCTTTTAGAAGAAATTAATAAACGCTAAATTTGATAACTAAATGTGAGGTGGGTATCCATCTCACATTTATTATGAGTAAGGGCGATCGCGCTGAAGGTATGAATAAAAACCCAAACGTGAATATTGTATATCAAGGTTAATTTCTTTATAATATGTTTGTTCATGCCCCCTCTTGTTGATGATGTAATGTGAGGGGGCATTCTTTCACTGATAAAAGTAGGCAAAGATTTGTGACAAATTATCATTATTAGGATGATGAATATGAAAAGAGCGAGAATTATTTATAACCCGACATCGGGCCGTGAAATTTTTAAGAAAAACTTACCGGAAGTTTTGCAAAAGCTAGAGCAAGCAGGCTACGAAACATCTTGTCATGCTACAACTTGCGCTGGCGATGCAACAGAAGCTGCCAAAGTAGCAGTAGAGCGCCGCTTTGATGTTGTAATTGCAGCCGGTGGAGACGGTACCATCAATGAAGTCGTAAACGGTATTGCCGGACAAGACTATCGTCCGCAGCTAGGTATTATTCCTGTTGGAACAACCAATGACTTTGCTCGTGCCATTAATGTCCCGCGTACAATTGAAGGCGCTGTTGATGTTATTGTAGAAGGTGTAACGAAGCCAATTGATTTAGGCTGTGTAACAAACGACGGAGAAACGCATTACTTTGTAAATATCGCCGGAGGCGGCCGTTTAACTGAATTAACGTATGAAGTGCCAAGCAAGTTAAAAACAATGCTTGGACAGCTAGCTTACTATTTAAAAGGCATGGAAATGCTTCCTTCTATTAAACCAACATCCGTTGAAATTGAGTATGACGGAAAATTCTTTGGCGGCGAGATTATGTTCTTCCTCGTTTCCTTAACGAACTCAGTCGGCGGTTTTGAAAAGCTGGCACCAGACTCTTCTTTAGATGACGGCATGTTTGATTTAATTATTTTAAAGAAAGCAAATTTAGCTGAGTTTATTCGAATTGCGACACTTGCGCTGCGAGGAGAACATATCAATGATCCTCATATTATTTATACAAAAGCGAACCGTGTTAAAATTCATACGAATGATAAAATGCAGCTAAATCTAGATGGCGAGTACGGTGGGTTATTGCCTGGGGAATTTGTAAACTTATATCGCCATGTAGAAATCTTTGTTCCAAAAGCAACAGCTGAATTGATGGAAAAAAATGAGATCGCCTAATTGCGATCTTTTTTCATGCTTTCCTTTGTTTGGCTTTCGCTCTTATGGTACAATCAGTTCAGCATTTTCAAATGACTAAAAGGATGTAACGATAAATGGAAAAATTAAAACCACCTGTAGAAAAAAATGAATATATAGATGTTGCGTTTGAAGATTTAACGCATGACGGAGCGGGTGTAGCGAAAGTGAACGGATTTCCTATTTTCGTTCAAAATGCGCTGCCCGGCGAAAGCGGCCAAGTAAAAGTCATTAAAGTAAAAAAAGGCTATGCGTTTGGCAAGCTTATCAAGCACCATACAATTAGTGAGCAGCGTGTTGAAGCACCCTGTCCGGTATACAAGCAGTGCGGAGGCTGTCAGCTGCAGCATGTAAGCTATGAAGGACAGCTGCAATTTAAACAAAAGCAAGTAAAAGACGTCATGGCGCGAATTGGCCATTTACCTGACGTTCCGGTACATTCGACGCTAGGAATGAACGATCCTTGGCGCTATCGAAACAAAGCTCAAGTTCCCGTAGCAGAGCGAGAAGGCGGTTTGGTCGCTGGATTTTATCAGCAGCGAAGCCACGATATCATTAACATGGATGCCTGTTTGATTCAGCAGCAGGCAAATGATGATGTTGTTCAAGCTGTCAAATCAATCTGTGAAAAGCATGGGGTTTCTGCTTACCAAGAACAAAAGCATAAAGGCTCGCTTCGTCATATCATGGCGCGCTACGGACTTGTAACGGGTGAAATTATGGTTGTAATTGTGACTCGTACAGCTGAGTTGCCAAACAAAAAGCGTATTATAGAAGACATTATCGAAGCCGTGCCGAACGTGAAATCAATTGTTCAAAACGTCAACAGCAAGCGCACGAACGTCATTTTAGGGAACCAAACGAACGTACTTTGGGGAGAAGAATATATTTACGACTATATCGGCGACGTTAAATTTGCCATTTCAGCAAAATCATTCTATCAAGTAAACCCTGAGCAAACGAAAGTGCTTTATGACAAAGCGCTCGAGTATGCAGATTTAACAGGAGAAGAAACGGTCATTGACGCCTACTGTGGAATCGGAACAATCTCGTTATTTCTCGCTCAAAAAGCGAAAAAAGTATATGGCGTTGAAATCGTGCCTGAAGCGATTGAAGATGCAAAGCGCAACGCTGAGCTAAACGGTATTCACAACGTTGAATTCGAAGTAGGCGAAGCAGAGGTCGTCATTCCAAACTGGTACAAACAAGGCATCAAAGCGGACGTCATCGTCGTAGATCCGCCGCGAAAAGGATGCGACGAAGCCCTTTTAAATACCATCATCGAGATGAAGCCGAAAAAAGTTGTCTATGTTTCATGCGGACCAGCAACTCTTGCGCGTGATCTAGCTATTCTAGAAAAAGGCGGCTATGAGACGGTTGAAGTTCAGCCTGTCGATATGTTCCCGCATACGACGCATGTGGAGAATGTGGCGGTGCTTACATTAAAATAAGAAAATTGTTTGAAACACCACTATCATTAGGAATGGTAGTGGTGTTTTATATTGGCTTTTATTTTTAATACAGTACGGAATATACTAAAAGATTTATAGAGAAACAAATAAAAGCAATTATAAATGGGAGTAAAAAGATTCCTAAATATACATAAGGCAAAATGGAGGAAGCAAATTGATTACGTGGGAAACGGATGAAAAAGAGGTAAGTTTAGAAACCATTTTGAATGTAGAAAAAGTATAGGATGTATTGTTTCCAATCCACTTTATTGAATGTGTAACAAAGTATCATGGTGGAGAACCTTCAGCTGATGGATTTAATGTTGGAAAGAGAGAATGTTCTTTTTACCACTTACTAAGTTTTAATCAGGAGAAAAAGGATTACATTTTAAACGTGTATCATGATATTAAATACCAGCTAGTTGATGGTATTTGCCCATTTGGAGATGACATAGCGGATAATCATGTATGTTTTGACTACCGTTCTAACTCTCAGCGGCCTCTTATCGTTTTTATAGATCATGAACTAGCATACGAGAATCCTGAAAGCGGTATGTTTTTCGTCGCCCATTCATTTGAAGAATTTATTAATGGTCTATATGAAGAAGAATAAAATTAAAATAACTTTCCACCAAGAGACTGGGACAAAAGTATTTTAACCCAAGTAAAAAACGAACCATTAATCAACATGTTTGATTCGTGGTTTATTTTTTTGTTAGGGCAAATAAGTGTCGTCTGTTTCGTTCCTTTTAGCAGTTGATTGGAGGGCAAGGCGAAGACTCCTGCGGGAAAAGCGGAATAGGTGAGACCCCGCAGGAGCGCAAGCGACGAGGAGGCTCAGCGGCCGCCCGCGGAAAGCGAAGTCTTGCACGGAAATCAACTGCGGTTCCATACAAGCTCATCTATACTAGTTGTTCGCCTTTAAAATACATTCATTTCATTATGATGTCTCAACCTCTTTTAGGTTAAATAAGTACGGAAAAGGTAAAGGTAGCATTTCTATAACAAAAGCAGCAAAAGCTTGATATAAAAGCATTATCCGCTTGTATGTCCGTTTTATTTTGCAGTTTGTCCACCCCACCAACACAGCAAATTTCTGAATATACTTTTTTTAAGGTTTTCAATATTTTAGGAATTATAATAAAGAAGCAATAAATGAAAACATTATATTTGTGGTAAGAGGTGAAGGGACATCATGTATAGAGCAATTGCTATTATAGCGGGTTCTGTGTTAATTGGATTTGCATACAATTGGTTTTTAATCCCCCATAAAGTGCTAAGCAGCGGAATTAGCGGTATTGCTATGATTATAGGAATTTTAACGCCTGCAAGCACGGGAACAATGAATTTTTTGTTGAATTTACCCCTTTTAATTATTGGTTTTATGAAGTTAGGAAAGCGGTTTGTTTTACATACGCTGCTGTCCGTTGTGGCTTTATCAATTGCTTTATACGTGATTCCCTTGAGAGCTGTTAGTACAGATCCTATTCTGTCAGCTGTTTTTGGAGGAGTTTTAACTGGAATTGGCGTAGGGTTTGTTTTTCGTCAGTCAGCTTCGACAGGTGGATTTGATATTATTGCGATGCTTCTTACGCATAAAAAAGAATTTCCGCTTGGCGCTATATTATCAGCGATGAATGCCGTGGTCGTATTTGTTTCAGGTTTCTTTGTGAATTGGGACGCGGCTTTATATACGATGCTTTCGATTTTCGTCACAGGAAAAGTAGTGGATGCGATTCATACTCGCCACATTAAGCTCACGTTAACCATTATTACGAGAAAAGGCGAAGAAATGAAGCAGCAGCTTCTTACGAATTTGGTGCGCGGTGTGACGTTAATGAACGGTGAAGGAGCTTATTCAAGAGAAGACCGTAAAATATTAATGACGGTGATTTCACGCTATGAGCTTGCAAACCTCAAGCAGTTAATTCAATCTGTGGATCCTGAAGCTTTCGTAAATATTACGGAAACGGTAGAAGTAATGGGGCTGTTTCGACGGGATGCCTATTAATATATTTGTTATTTCAGCGCCGATTTATGATAAATAGCCATTTTTATAGTATAAAAGTTATAAAAAAAGCCTTAAGAGTAGTTCTTGAGGCTTTTTTTGCGTAAAATATGAGTAAGAAAATATCGTGTATGAAAAGTATAAAAAAGGGAATTTGATAGAGTACATAAAATATTGACATCAAAAAGGAGAGACTATATGACGGTAGAATATCAGTTAACGAAAAAGAAATATTACGAAACGTTTATGCAAGAAAATGAAAATCAGCCGCCTGTAAAAGTCCTTGGACACGCTTATTACGAAGAGCAGCAAAAAGAGTGGTACGACTTATCGCTCATTCGCTTAGCTCAGGGAGAAGTGTACTTCCACAATCAAGATTTTGAATCCGCGATTTTTAAGTGGGAGAATGTAAATGGCGAGTTTAAGCTGTGGGCGAAGAAAAATACAGCCGACGCACATTATGAATTGGGGTTGTCTACGCTCGCTGAAGAGCTTTACCTATCTATCGAAACGGATTCAAAAGTATTAAAAGCTGAAATAGCGCTAAAGCTGTTTTCGCTTTATACGGACCATAACAATATTGAACGAGCTTATGAAGTTATTAACGAGCTGGTTGCTTCTCAGCCGGATTATCCAAACGTCACGGCGATTGCGCGAAGATTTTATGAAGAGCAAGAAGATTTTAATAGCGCAGTGGAGCTTGCAGTAGATGAGTGTATTCGAACAGAATCGCTGAATTGGTTTGCGGTATTAAAGACTTACGTAGATAAAGGATATACAGCAAACTTTATCCCTAACTATTTTTATCAAGTGATGATTTCATTTTACAAAGTGGACCAAGTATATTTCAAACAGCTTGTCTCAGCTTTATGGAAACAATATAAGAGTCAGCCTCCTTATCTTGCTTGGATTAAAACCATCAATGATATTTTCTTGAATATTGAAGTGGGTCTCTATGATTATTGGCAAGAGATTTCAACTCTTTATCAAGAGACGTACACTGACTTAATGGAAAGTGATCATTCTGTAAAGGAATTACATGAAGTCATTCCGAACGTATTAACAAACTGGCTTAAAATTACTAATAAGTCACGTGCGTTATTTCCGTCTGCGGCCGTGCTTTCATGGAATGAAAAGTTTCCGTCAACTATTGATACCATTACAATCGAAAATGCAGGCAGATTAATTTTTGAGGCGCGTAACGACATTGATGGTCTTGAATATCACTACAAGCTTTGCCATGGCATTATTAAATGGGCTAATGAAAATGGTTTAGAAGTGGGGCACACCTTTAAATGGTGGGTAGACTTTTTATTAGATGCTCATACGACACACTTATTAATTACAGGAACAAATGCTGCAACGTCTTCATTTGTGGGATCGATTACAGAAGAAAAGGTACCGCAAAATCATGAAACAACCTTTGTGTTCATTCATGATGAAGAAGAATCTATCCAGCAAATCGCTGATCAAGAAATCATTCCGATGGAAACGATTGACGGAGCGGAGCAATCTTCTCACCAGGCGCTTGTAGAAGTGAAAAAACCTTTTGCGTTCCTTGATAAGCATAATTGTTCATGCATTGTTACGCCAAGCTTTACAGAACAAGAGGCGCGTGAGCAGGATGCATTTAAATATGCTCCTTTAGCAGATGGTTTACTGTTTGTGCTTGATGCAAAAGAATCGCTGCTTGATGAAGAAAGAGAATTATTGCTGGAGATTAAAGAATATGCGCCAAATACGCCAGTTCATTTTGTCATCAACAATATGGACAGTCTTTATAATCAAGCAACGATTGAGCGAATTACAAAAGAATTTGAAGCAAGCATTGGAGCGGATTTCCCGCAGGCTCATGTATTAGCCTATACGCCTCACTACGTATCGAGTCAGCACCACGGAGACTTGGCTCAGTTTATTAAAGCTAATTTCTATTACGATCCAAACGACGTTGGAGTAGAAGAGCGTGCGCGCAGACTGCTGTTCTTCATTCAAAATATGCTAAAGAGCTTAGTGGAAAAGAGAAATCACACAGAAAATCATTTGATTGAAAGTATTAAATGGAACGAAGATATGCTTGTGCGATTAAATGGCTTCTTGCATCGAGTGGATGACTTAGAACAAGAAAAAGCGAGTAGTATTGTTTCAGCTTATCATGGCATCAAAGAGGATATCAGCAAAAAGCTAAAAAATAAAATTCCTCGTTTACTCAAAAAGTCTTCAGAATTAGTGAAGGAAGACAGTGATTTTAGTACAGTTCATATTGAACTGAATAAACAAATGAATATGCGCGTGGAAGAGCACTTGCAGCAAGATGTTCTACCTAAGTTCCGCATTTCTTTAAAGGACTGGATTGCTACATCAAATGAAGAGCTGATTGCGAGTCAAGTAGATATTGAAGAAGTAGCAGAGTCATTAAATAAGATGTACAATGAGCAAAAATTAACGTTAGCCTGCGATTTTAAAGTGCTGGACGACTGGCGCCGCGACGTTAATCGTATGGCTAATCGGGTTCAGCTGGATGAAGAAAATATTTTACTTCGCGTTAATCCAACGCAGCTTTTGTTAAAAGGAGCAGGAAAACTGTTTTCTTCCATTCTTCAAAATCAAACGCTACTTTATAATCAATATAAAAAGTACATTGAAAGTCAAGACTATCAAGATATCACAGAATCTATGCTGGCAAAGTTTTTTATGCAATTTAATTTATTTGAGAAAAATTTAGAAGTTGATATTGAACTATTCTTTGAAAAGCCAAAAGAGGTTCTAAAAGAAACGATTGAAGAAACACAGGCGCATATTAATGAAAATCAAGACGTATTAAGTCATATGAAAGCCAATCCTGAAGCTTACTATGATCCGTTAACATTATTCCAGCTTCGCTTGCGTCAGTATGAGTTAATGGTTAAAGCTACAGAAGAAGTACACTATAACGTCTAAAAGGTGGAGCAGGATGTATTTAACGATAAAAGAAGCAGCAGAGTATCTATCTTTTCCTGAAGAATATGTACAGAAATTGATTCAAGAAGGAAAAGTAAGGGCTATATTTGATGGTGAAAACTACTTATTAAATAAAGAGCAGTTTAACACTCATTTAGAGCAAATGGAAAAGTATAAAAAACAAATTGAAGAATACCTAAATGAGCCAATCCCTGAAGATATGGACGTAAAAGATGAAGATTGAAGGCCGAAGCAGAAAACAGATGTTTTCTGCTTTTTCTTTTGGAGTGAAAGTGTTAAAAAAGGTAAGATATGAAAGAAATGTCGAAAAAAGTTGGAATTTCGTTAAAGATGTAGTCTTTTTAGATGCTTTTTTTATATAATGAAAGTATGCTAAACAAAAAGGAGAAGGTCTATGCAACGATCAAGACAGTTAAGGCTGATTTTATTGCTTGCCCTGATTGTTGTCGCTTCGTTTTTAATTATTATTGTTTCGAAAACACAAGGGATTATAAGTCAGCAAACGACAAAAAAAGTAGAAAACACAAGCGTTGCAATTCTCACCTCTGATGTACTGACAGATCAAAGCTGGGGCAGTCTAGCTTATAAAGGAAAAATCAACATCGAGCAGAAGTACCCCGTTTCGGCTCAAGTTATTAGCGAAGTAAATACGAACCAAAAAATGAAGGAAGCTGCTGAAAAAGTTATTCAAAATGGAACAAAAGTCGTAATTGGACATGGAAGAGAATTTTCTACCGTTTTTACAGAACTCGCTCCTAAGTATCCTCATGTTCATTTCGTCACCATTCACGGTACTTCACGTTATAAAAACCAAACTGTATATACATTTGATCAAACAAAAATAGAGTATCTGGCAGGCACGGCAGCTGCCATGAAGACACGAACGAAAAAAATTGGATTAATTGATGCATTTGAAGCACGCGAAAAAAATCCAGGGTTTGAAAAAGGCCTAAAAGCGTCTGATTCCTCAATTGCTTTTTATTATCGAGTGGTAAACAGCCGAGACGATGGAGCAAAAGCAGTAAAGCTGCTCCGTGAGTTAAAAGATGAAGGCGTCGATATCGTCTATGCTAAAGGAAATTCATATAATCAAGAAGTGATTCAAGAAGCGAAAAAACAAAAAATGTACGTAATAGGATATTTAGATGATCAGGCGTATATGGGGAGGCCTGTTATTTTAACAAGTGTGATAAATGATGTTCCTCAAGCTTACAACGCGATTATGAAAGACTATTTTAGTAAAAAGGGCCTTCGATCTAGAGAAGTCAAACTTGATGCCCGGGATGGTGTTTATAAGCTTGCGCCTTTTGGACCAATGTACAGTAAACAAGAAAAACAAATATTATATTCGAAAGTTAGAATGTCTACACAGCCGAAGTAACTATGAAAAAGAAAGAGATGATTATGAATCAATTATTTCGCAACATGTCATTCCGTAGCCAAATATTAACGATTCTTCTTTTGATTACATTCATGTTAAGCGGGTTCTCTTTAGTTTTAGTGCATGCCATTGATAAAATGAATCATGTAAGCAACGAAATTAAAGATGAAGATGTTCCTCAAATGGTGTGGCTTTCTTATTGGGAAGAGCAGCTGAACATAAAAGAATACATTGTGAAAAATAATCTAAAGAACCCCACTGTCTCTTTGATAGAAGAATATCAATCATATGATACACGAGTTATTGAAGACAATGAAAAGTATAAGCAGCCTGTGCCAAAATCGTTGATTCCACTGAAGGAAAAAATTGAGCTGCTTGATTTCAAGATTTCTAATAACGTGCAGGGACTGCTGAAGTACGGAGATATAGAGGGAGCAAAAGAGTATCTTAAGAGAAATTATTTGCCGGATCTGCATCAGATAAAAAAAGATATTAATAGTTCAAAAGAAGAGACGGTTGATTCACTTGATACACTATCAGATACACTGTCTGTCATTATTAAAGATTCATTAATTTTACTATTAATTTTAACAGTAAGTGCTATTGTGGCTTCTCTTTATGTTTCTTATCGTATGAGTGCAAGCCTTACGAAACCAATTGAACAAATGATTGAAAAAGTGAATGACATTGCAGACGGAGAATACGGTCTTGTTCTTCAAGACACAAAGCAAATCGAGCTGAAGCAGCTTTCGGCTTCTATCAATCAAATGTCGGTTAGTTTAGAAGATTCATTTTGGAAAATCATTAAAGATAAAGCATATCGCCAGCAGATCTTAAATTCACTGCCTGTTGGAATTATCACAATAGAAGATGAGACAAATAGTATATTTGCTAATACCTCAGCAAAACAGTTTTTAGATCTCGATGAAAAGGATATTTGCCGGTATATGAAGGAATGTCCTGAATATAATACTGAATTTTGGAGCATGTTGAATTCGGGAGAAATTCACGAAAATAAAAAAGTATTATTTGGAACGAAAGAGACGTGCTATTGCTTTTTAGCCTCTCAAACGCAGCTGTTTAATGAGAAGAACGAAAGCATTGGAAGGATTTTTTATTTCATTGATATATCGGATACCGAAGAATTAGAAAAGCGAATGCATCAGTCTGAGAAACTTGCCTTGGTTGGAGAAGTGGCAGCCGGAGCTGCTCATGAGATTCGTAATCCTCTTGCCGTGATTCATGGATTTATATCTCTTATGAATCAGTCTCTTTCTGATGAGGAGAAAAAGCGTTTTTACCTGCCTCTGCTTATGAAAGAACTAGAGAGGATTAATTACATCATTGAAGAAATGCTGTTGTTATCAAAGCCTGGGACTCCGGTGATGAAAAAAGTCAGCATGCAGGATATTATTAATGAGTTATTGCCTTTGATTACTCACTCAAGCAAATTTACAGAAAAAGATAAGCTTATTTTCGATGTGAAATTGCAGCCGCATGTATTAAAGGTAGATGAAAAACAAATCAAACAAGTTCTTCATAATTTAATTCGAAACAGTATGGAAGCCATGGATGGAGAAGGAGTCATTACAATCTACTCGCAGGTTCATGAAGATAGCTACTGTCTATACATTGAAGATACTGGAAAAGGTATTCCGGTTCATATGCAGCAGTCGCTGTACCAGCCTTTTTCCACTTCGAAGGATAGTGGCACAGGTCTTGGCCTGCCCATTGCTCAACGTATTCTAGAAAGCCACGGAGGACAGATTAAATTATTATCTACTTCTTCCCGCGGCACAGTTTTTGTTATTAAATTTCCTCTACATTAAGAAAACAGCCTCAAAAGGGCTGTTTTTTAATGTGCTGTTAAAATAAGAGGACCGTTTTTCGTAATCGCAAGCGTATGTTCAAATTGAGCGGATAATTTACCGTCTGTTGTACGAGCAGTCCAACCGTTTTTATCCATTTTAGAATGCCATGTACCAGCGTTTACCATTGGCTCAATCGTAATAACCATACCTTCTTTTAAACGTGTACCTTTGCCGGCTTTTCCGTAGTGAAGAATTGTAGGCGCTTCGTGCATGGTATTTCCAATTCCATGTCCTGTGAAGTCGCGTACGACAGAGAACTTTTCGCCTTCTACATAGCTTTGAATAGCGTGGCCGATGTCACCTGTACGGTTTCCTGGCTGTGCTTGCTCGATTCCTTTTAAAAGCGCTTCGTATGTAACATCTACTAGACGCTGTGCTTCGTCTGAAATGTCTCCAACGGTATGAGTCCATGCGGAATCTGCTAAGCCTCCGTTTAAATTTACAACCATATCAATGGTTACAATATCCCCGTCTTTTAACGGTTTAGTTGTTGGGAAACCGTGGCAAATTTCATCATTTAAAGAAGCGCACGTTGCATATTGATATCCTTTGTATCCTTTTTGTTCCGGCGTTGCTCCGTGCTTTGCTAAGTACTCTTCAACAAATTTATCAATTTGCATTGTTGTTATGCCTGGTTTGATCATTTTAGCGATTTCTTTATGACAAGAAGCTAATAGTTTACCTGCTTCGTGCATTAAATTAATTTCGCGTTCACTTTTTAATGTGATCATTGTTGTTCACTCCTTTTTTGATGTAACTTTACGAAAAAAGTTGAGCAGCAGTTATAGCGATGAAAGTCGACTATTCATCAGTCGATTCTTCTTTATTTAAAAATCTAAGAAATACAGGAACCGTCTGCTATGGGGCGATATAAAATCATCCTTAATCATAACGCCCAATGGTAGGAAAATGCAAGATGCAGGCTTAAAAAGGAAGGGTTTGACGATAGGCATGTAGGGAAAACTGATAAATGAACGTTGAATTGGAGCATTCTCTATAACAAATGCGGTATGATATAGTAAAATAAATGAAACGAAACAATTCTTTAGGAGGGGTATAGGAAAATGAGTGAACATGGAAAATTTATTGGATTTGCAGGTACATATACAAAAGCAGGCAGTGAAGGTGTCTATACATTTACGTTAGATACGAAGGCTAAAAAGATTGTAGAAGTAAAAGCCGTGGCTAAAATTGAAAACCCTACATACTTAAATGCAAGCAAAGACAACGAACATCTTTATACAGTTATTAAAGAAGGAGAAAAAGGCGGAGTAGCTGCTTTTAAGGTTGATCCAAACACGGGTCAACTAAAGTTTGTAAACAAACAGCTGCTAGACGGCGCGCCTCCTTGCTATGTTTCAGTGAATGAAGATAATACGCTTGTTTTATCTGCTAACTTTCATAAAGGGAGCGTTGAGACGTATTCTGTTAATGAAGAAACAGGAGAAATTGAATATGTAGCATCCGTAGTGGAACATCCTCATTCAGACCTCAAAAAAGGACAAAAAGGAAAACCACACGTACACTATGCCGATTTTACTCCTGGAGAAAAGCACGTGGCCGTTGTGGACCTAGGTATTGATGAAATTGTGACATATGAAGTGGAAGAGAATAAATTGAAGGAAGTCAACAGCCTTTCTACATCTGTTGGTTCGGGCCCTAGACATTTAACGTTCCATCCAAATGGCCGCTATGCGTATGCAATGACAGAATTCAGCTCCGAAGTTTTATTTTTAACGTATGACGAAAGCACAGGAAGCTTTACTCAACAACAAGCTACTTTAGCAATTCCGGCTGATTTTACAGAAAATAATCAAGGGAGTGCGATCCACATTTCTTCAGACGGCCGCTTTGTCTATGCAGGAAATCGCGGACATAACTCGATTGCAACATTCAAAGTAGACCAGGATTCTGGACAGTTAACATTCGTAGAATGGACAGGCACTGAAGGCGACTGGCCGCGCGATTTTGTTTTAGATCCAACCGAACAATTTATTGTGGCGTCTAATCAAGAAACAGGAAACTTGGTGCTGTTTGAAAGAGACCAAGAAAGTGGAAAGCTAACGCTTCTTCAATCTAACGTTACGGTTCCAGAAGCTGTATGCGTAAAATTCCTCCACTATAAGTAATTGATGTAGAAAGCCAGACCTGATCCAAAAA
Organism: Priestia megaterium; assembly: GCF_009497655.1. Classification (NCBI taxonomy): domain Bacteria; kingdom Bacillati; phylum Bacillota; class Bacilli; order Caryophanales; family Bacillaceae; genus Priestia; species Priestia megaterium. The sequence goes on from NZ_CP023317.1 coordinate 265,188, forward strand.
CAATCAGGTCTGGCTTTCTAAACCTGAGCGGCTGTCACTCCCCTTTCGGGGTTAGTGCCATCCGCATAGGTGAACCTTTGAGGGAATAGTCAGGTAGTGCGCATTCCTAAGCGTCATTTATGATCCCAATTTTTGAAATGAGCATAATCTATATATGGAAGAAAAGCCCTTTTGGAGGGCTTTTTTTTCTGGGGTTGTAGTAGAATGAAGAGAGAACGCATGAAGGGCTGAGGTGATAAGTGTGGAAAATATATGTGAGTATCCAATTGTACAAGCTCCTATGGCAGGAGGAGTTTCGACGCCTAAACTAGCTGCAGCTGTATCTAATAGCGGAGGGCTAGGGTTTTTAGCCGCGGGATATAAAAGTGCGCGTGAATTGGAGCAGGAAATTATAGAGATGCACTCACTTACGAAAAAACCTTTTGGAGTAAATCTGTTTGTTCCGACAAATGAAAAAGTAGCAGTTGATGCACTTGATTGTTATCAAAAAGAATTGTCAAAAGCCGCTGGATATTTGGAGTGTCAAGTTGGCATACCAAAGAATGATGATGATGAATGGGGTGCCAAGCTCGACATCATTCAAAAACATCGAGTACCTGCTGTGAGCTTTACATTTGGGTGCCCGGATCGAGAGATTGTAGCAAGCTTAAAGGGAATTGGAAGTCATATTTTCGTTACGATTACAACACCTCAAGAAGCCGAAGTGGCTTTGAGAGCAGGAGCAGATGCGCTGTGCTTGCAAGGAATTGAAGCCGGCGGCCATCGGTCTACTTTTTTAGAGAGTTCGGTGGACTTTTCGCTTATAAATTTGCTGAAAGAAGTCCGTCTAATCACTAAAAAGCCATTAATTGCTGCGGGAGGCTTGATGACGGGGTCTGACATCAAACGTGTATTACAAGAAGGAGCTTCTGCCGCTCAGTTAGGTACGGCTTTTATTTGTTGTCCAGAAAGCGGAGCGAGTGCTCTTCATAAAGAAAGCATTCTTCAAAAGCGTTTTAATGAAACAGGTGTTACAAGAGCTTTTACAGGGAAACGTGCTAGAGGATTTGTGAATGCCTTTTTTATTTCCTATGATAAATCAGCACCATCCGCTTACCCTCATATTCATTACATGACAAAGCCTATTCGAACAAAAGCTACACAAATGAATAATCCAGAGTACACTTCTTTGTGGGCAGGAACTGGATTTACGCTGGCAAAAGAACTGCCTGCACATCTTATTGTGGAAGAGCTTGTACAAGAACTAAATGAATGATGAGAATTACGGTGTTGCTTGCTTTAAGTGCAAGCAGCTTTACATAAAGAAGGTGAACTTATAGTGCAAAACAAATTTACGATTGGGCAAATGGCCAGACTGCACGATATTCCGATTAAAACACTTCGCTATTATGATGAAATTGGTCTGTTCGAGCCTTATGAAGTTGATCCGCAAACTGGATATCGTTATTATACGTTAGAACAATTTAAGAAATTAGATATCATTGTCTATTTAAAGCTGATGGGAGTTCCGTTAAAAGAAATTAAAAGAAAAATGGAGCACAGCAGCTTGGACGAATTTATTGAAACCTTAGCGGAATATCAGAAGGTAACAAAAGAAAAAATTCGTCACCTTCAAAGAGTGAATGCGCAGTTAACAACTCGAATGAAGGAATTAGAACAGACGAGACATATTAACCAAATAGGAGCCCCGTTCATCAAACACCTTCCTTCTCGTGAGGTTGTGCAAGTAAAAGCAGAGGTAGGTACGTTAGACGGAACTGAAAGTGTTCTGCGTGATTTAAAAAAGAAAATCAGTCATATTACCCCGATTATGATTGGGAAAGTAGGGTTTATACTATCTGTAGAAAACACAAAAAAACAACAATTTACAGATTACGATGGCATTTTTTTATTGGTCGAAAGCGATGTTTCTTTTAAGCATGAACTCGTTACGTTAATACCTGAAGGCGATTACGCATCTATTTATATGAGAGAAAAGAGAGATACCACAGGAGTCTATTACGATACGTTACTGAACTTTATTAAAGCCGAAGGATACAAAGCAGAAGGGCCTTTTTTAATTCGGCGAATTGTAGATTCATTTATTTCTCATCATGAAGAAGAGCGGCTGACGGAAATTCAAATTCGAATTACGTCTTGACTATCCAGTTGCTGGAGGGTTTAAGATGAGACTATTGTAAAACTGCTGAAGGGAGAGACAACAATAGATGAATCAGCAAAGTATTTCCCAAGGAATGTCTTTAAGCCGAGGAAATCGCATTTTATTTATTTTAATTTTGGGTTCACTAAGCGCATTTGGACCGTTATCAATCGATATGTATTTGCCAGCGCTGCCGACGCTTGCTAAAGAACTGCATACGTCAGCTTCTTTAGCCCAGGTCAGTCTGACAGCTTGCTTATTAGGCTTGGCATTTGGGCAAGTGGTAATGGGGCCATTCAGTGATATCCGGGGAAGGAAAAAGCCGCTTGTAGCAGCATTAATCACCTATGCAGCTGCCTCTGTGTTATGCGTGTTTGCGCCTTCTATTTGGATTTTTATCGTTTTACGATTTATTCAAGGCATGGCGGGAGCAGCAGGAATGGTTATTTCAAGAGCAAGCGTGCGAGACTTGTTTTCAGGTTCGGATTTAACAAAGTTTTTCTCCATGCTCATGCTCGTAAATGGTTTAGCTCCCATTTTGGCTCCGGTTGCCGGTGGACAGCTGCTGACGGTTATGTCGTGGCGCGGAGTATTTGGTGTGTTAGCCGTAATTGGTGCACTAATGTTTTTTGCCGTTTTATTTGGCTTGAAAGAAACGCTGCCGGCTGAACGCCGTAAAGAAGGTGGATTAACAGAAGTACTGCGTACATTTAGCGTATTGCTAAAAGATAGTGTCTTCGTGGGATATGCGCTGGCGCAAGGTTTTATTATGAGCGCTATGTTTGCTTATATTTCAGGCTCTACATTTGTTCTTCAAGACATTTATGGACTGTCTCCGCAGATGTTCAGTTTTGTTTTTGCTATTAACGGTTTTGGTCTCATTATAGCTACTCAAGTGACAGGACGTTTAGCTGGTAAAGTAAAAGAAGCTACTCTTCTCATGTATGGATTGCTTCAAGCAGCCGTTGGAAGCGTGCTTTTAGTGGCTGTAATTGCTACTCACACATCCGTTATTTTGGTCTGCATCTTGCTTTTCTTTGTTGTATCAAGCGTAGGAATTGTGAACACAACCGTTTTTTCACTTGCTATGCAAAATCAAGCTTCTAATGCAGGGAGTGCTTCAGCGCTTCTAGGATTGCTGCCGTTCTTGCTCGGAGCAGCCGTAGCTCCTCTTGTGGGACTTGGAGGAGGGCAAAATGCTCTGCCGATGGGCATTGTGATTATGGTCTGTGATTTATTAGCATTAGGTGTATACATGGCATTAGTGAAACGGAAAACTGCATCATAAAAAAGCTACTTGGCTCTCAACAGCCAAGTAGCTTTTTTTAGTTATTGAGCTTTGTGCTCGTTCTTTTCAAACGGCATTGTGACACCGAGTTTTTGAATTTCTTTTTTTGCATTTTCTAAAATGGTTTCGGCCTTAGCTTTTGTTTCAGCATCTAAACCATTTAGAAAATCTTTCTTTTTAGCAGGAAGATCTACGCCAAGTTCTTTTAATTTGGCTTCAGCTTGTTCCTTAGTCAGCGTGCCATCGCGAAGCTGATCCATAATAGCTTTGGCTTTTTTCTTAGTGGCTGCATCTAGATTGCTAAAAGGACCACCTTTATGTTCAGGGAAGTCTACGCCAAGTTCTTTTAATTTGGCTTCAGCTTGTTCCTTAGTCAGGGTGCCGTCGCGAAGCTGGTCCATAATAGCTTTGGCTTTTTTCTTAGTGGCTGCATCTAGATTGCTAAAAGGACCGCCTTTATGTTCAGGAAAGTCTACGCCAAGTTCTTTTAATTTGGCTTCAGCTTGTTCCTTAGTCAGGGTGCCGTCGCGAAGCTGATCCATAACAGCTTTGGCTTTTGCCTTTGTACCAGCATCTAAATTGCTAAAGGGGCCTTCTTTATGATGCTGAGGTAAGCTTACGCCGAGTTTCTGTAATTTTTCCTGTGCTTTTTTCATAATATCATCAACTTTTTGTTGTGTTGCATCACTCGTAGTTGTTGTATTGCCATTTGTTCGCTCTACAACCGTTGAAGAGCTTGTTTCATCTTTGCTTGCTGCAAATGCCGTGGAGTTTGCAGCGGCCATAACTCCTATTGTTAAACCGCTTGCCATGATATAACCGAATAGTTTCTTTTTCATGCTGTTGTCACTCCTTAAAAGTTATAGGGGTGTGGTACAGAGCTGTCCACAATTGTTAATGTAACCACCAATAGTGAAAAAATGGTGAAAATAGATAAAAAACGAAAAAATATAGACGTTTGTTGAACACTACAGCTCTTTTATTGGATAACAAAATGAAATTCGATATGATTTTATCTAAGTAACAGCAAAAAAGAATGGAGACTTTATATAGATGAACGTTCTTAAAAAATTGGCAATAGCTTTGATAGTTGTGATAGCGGTAAGCCTGTTATTTTTGTTTCGCGATGAGTTAAAGCCAGGTCCAACGTTAAAAGATTTTTCAGGAGCAGCTGAGTTGCATCCTGTCGTAGAAGAAAAGAAAAATAAACTTGTTCAACAAGCAAACGACCAAGGAATCTCGATTGTCATTACGGAAGGTTTCCGTTCAAAAGAAGAACAAGATAAGCTTTATGCAAAAGGCAGGACGGAAGAAGGCAACATTGTTACCTATTCAAAGGGCGGCCAGTCTTATCATAACTATGGACTAGCTATTGATTTTGCTATTGGGTTAAAAGACGGACAAGTTATTTGGGACATGAAATATGACGGTAATAACAATAATCGGTCTGATTGGATGGAGGTTGTAGATATCGCAAAAAGTTTAGGGTTTGAATGGGGAGGAGATTGGCAAGGTTTTAAAGACTATCCGCATTTTCAAATGAGTCCGGAAAATATAAAAGGCCACACACGCTAATAAAGCGTGTGTTTTTTAGAGAAATAATATAATTTCACTATATTTATGTCAGAACCTCTAACATGAATGGAAGCTTGTATTTACTTTTTTATTAATTTACTGCTAAGAGAATTATATATATTAATATAATAAAGTGATAGACAGATAATTAGAAAAAGGGCTGATTAGAGAGAACTGCCCTAGAAAAATGAAAGACAATTCGTATAAAGATATGCGTTAACTAATATAATCTATTGATTAAGCTTATACAAGTACCTTCAGCCTAGCGAACGTATGCTTACATATCGGCAAATGCCAACAAAACCTTTTATTTTTCTAGCATATTTTATTTGAAGATAGTTCATTTTGATTACAAAAAAGAGATAATTTGTCAACTGTTGACTTTGCTTTAAGGGTAAGAATATAATTTTTAACATATTTTAAAAATTTAAATATTTATTGTTGTTCGCAGATTAGGAGGAGGAAAATGATTGTTTTTGACGGAGTGAACAAATATTACGGTGATTTTCACGTATTAAAAGATATCAATTTAACGATTAAAAAAGGTGAAGTTGTCGTCGTAATTGGACCTTCGGGTTCGGGTAAAAGCACGATGCTGCGATGCATAAATTATTTAGAAACAATATCTAACGGACAATTGACGGTAAATAATATATTAGTTGCAGATAAAAAAACAAATATTAACAAACTGCGCCGCAATATAGGTATGGTGTTTCAGCATTTTTATTTATATCCGCACAAAACGGTTTTAGAAAATATCACCTTAGCGCCTATGAAAGTACTGGGACAGTCGTCAGAAGAAGCTAAGAAAACAGCTCTATACTATTTGGATAAAGTAGGAATCGGTGAAAAAGCCAACGCCTACCCATCCCAGCTTTCAGGCGGCCAGCAGCAGCGTGTAGCCATTGCGAGGGGACTTGCGATGAAACCAGAGATTATGCTTTTTGATGAGCCTACCTCTGCTCTTGATCCAGAAATGATTGGAGAAGTGCTGGATGTCATGAAAACATTGGCTAAAGAAGGAATGACGATGGTAGTTGTAACTCATGAAATGGGGTTTGCTAAAGAAGTAGCAGACCGCATTGTATTTATGGATCAAGGAAAAATCTTAGAAGAGGCAACTCCGGCTGAGTTTTATGAAAACCCGCAAGAAGAAAGGGCACGTTTATTTCTTAGCCGTATTTTAAATCATTAATTGTTTAATAGGGGGAGTAATATGAAGAAATCAAAAACGTTTTTAAAGGCAGCCGTGCTTTCATTAGCAGCGGCTATGATGTTAGCGGCTTGTGGAGGGAAAAGTGAAGAAACGAGTGGATCATCAGCTAAAAAAGATGCGCTCACTGAAATCAAAGACAGAGGGAAAATTGTCATTGGAGTTAAAAATGATACGCGTTTGTTTGGCTTAAAGAATCCAAAGACGGGTGAAGTAGAAGGTTTTGATGTTGATATTTCTAAGCAGCTGGCTAAAGAGATTTTAGGAGATGAAAACAAGGTAGAATTTAAAGAAGTTACGTCCAAAACAAGGGTTCCTCTTCTTCAAAAAGGAGATATTGACGCTGTTGTTGCAACAATGACCATCACAGATGAGCGTAAAAAAGAAGTGGATTTTACGGATGTGTATTTTCAAGCTGGCCAGTCTCTTCTTGTGAAAAAAGGCAGTAAAATTAAAAGCGTTGATGATTTGAAGAAAGGTACTAAAGTGTTGGCTGTTAAAGGATCAACTTCAGCTATTAATATTCGCGAAAAAGCACCGGAGACAACGGTATTAGAGTTTGAAAACTATGCAGAAGCATTTACCGCTTTAAAATCTAAGCAAGGAGATGCTTTAACAACTGATGATGCTATTCTTTATGGAATGGCTGATGAAGATCCTTCTTATGAATTAGTAGGAAAGCCGTTCACAGAAGAGCCTTATGGCATTGCTGTGAAAAAAGGAAACAAAGAGCTTGTAGATGCATTAAACGATGCGCTTAAAAAGATGAAAGACTCTGGAAAATATGATGAAATTCACGACAAGTGGATCAAACAATAAGCGTACAGTTTTCTTTTCTCAGGATGAGCAGCATTATGCTCATCCTGCTTGTTTAGTTGAAAGGAGGAAGAAAATTGCTGGATTTTTCAATTCTTACGAACAATATGGATCTTTATTTAGAAGGTTTTAAGTACACCATTATCGCCAGTCTGATTGCTTTAGTGGCCAGTTTTGTACTTGGTACAATCATTGCGGTAATGCGAATAGCTCCTCTCAAAATAGTAAATGTAATTGGCACTGTCTACGTAGAGTTTATTCGAAATATTCCACTTGTGGTTATCGTCTTTTTTATTTTTATTGTGGCAGGAATCAGCGGTACAGCAGCCGGAGTGCTGGGACTCACTATTTATACGGCAGCTTTTATCGCCGAAGCTATACGAGCGGGAATTATGGCAGTTCCAAAAGGGCAGCTTGAAGCGGCGCGTTCATCCGGCCTTACGTACGGTCAGGCGATGCGATTCATTATATTGCCTCAAGCCATTAAAATTGTCATTCCTCCTCTTGGGAATCAATTTATTAATTTAGTGAAAAACTCATCCGTGCTAGGGATTGTTGCTGGTTTTGATTTAATGTATCAGGCAGATCTTGTTTCCTCTCAAACTTATGTAGTGTTTGATGTGTATATTTTTGTGGCTCTGTTTTATTTAGTTCTAACCATTCCGTTGAGTTTAGGAGTTGGTTATCTTGAGAAACGTCTTGGTAAAACAAGCTGAAAGGAGTGAAAGTGATGGATTTTATGGGTGCTTATTCTCCTGATCACCTTTCCTTCTTAATGGAAGGATTTTGGGTCACTTTAAAAGTGGCATTCATTTCGATTGTGTTAAGTTTTATTATTGGAAGTATAGTAGGTATTTTAAGGTATGCCCGCATTCCAGTTCTGTCTCATGTACTCGCTTTTGTCGTAGAAATTATCCGGAATTTGCCGCTTCTTTTAATCATCTTTTTTACATACTTTGCTTTACCTGAAATCGGAATTGATATGGAAATTACGTCAGCAGCGATTGTGGCCCTCACTGTATTTGAATCTGCTATGATTTCAGAAATTATCCGAAGCGGATTAAAATCAATTGAAAAAGGACAAATTGAAGCGGCACGTTCATCAGGTTTAAACTATTACCAAATGCTTCGTTTTATTGTATTGCCACAAGCTTTGCGACGAATGGTACCTCCTTTAGTTAGTCAATTTATTTCATTATTAAAAGATACGTCGCTTGCAGTGGTCATCGCGCTTCCTGATTTGCTGCATAATGCTCAAATCATTTATGGACAGAAACAAAGTTACGTGGTGCCGATGTTTTTGATCATTGCGATGATGTATTTTATTGTAAACTATGCTTTATCAGTCATTGCACGAAGACTAGAAGTCAAAAGGGTGTAGATACTCTTTTGACTTTATTTTTGGAAAATAAATAACATTGACAATGCATTGTTGCAACGCATAAAATGACTAAAGTAACAGTGATTAAATGAGATTATTTTCATTCATTATATAGAAGAAAAAAACAGTGTTGGTCCAACCCCTACTGAATATCCGGTAGGGGTTTTTGTGCAAGAAGTGATTTGGTTAAACTAACACGTAAAATGAACAGAAGGGACGGGCATTATGGGAAAACAAGATCAAAATTTAAAAAAAGGTCTGTTGCCTCGTCATGTGCAGCTCATTGCACTTGCCGGCATGATTGGGACAGGCATTTTTAAAGGTAGCGCTGACACGCTAGGTATTGCAGGACCAAGTGTTGTACTTGCGTATTTATTTGGCGGCCTTATCTTATTTATTGTAATGACAGCACTAGCGGAGATGGCAATTGTCTATCCGAATATGAACGTACAAAATTTAGTGCATAAGGCATTCGGTACGCAAACCTCTTTTATTGTAGGGTGGCTGTACTGGGTGAACTGGATTGTTGTGACGATTGTTGAACTGCTTGCGGGAGGAAGCTTTTTGAAGTTTTGGTTCCCTTCTGTACCTCTTTGGCTCTTAAGCTTTCTCTGTGCAGTGCTGATTGTAGGGATGAATTTATTTCAAGTGAAGTATTACGGAGAAATTGAGTTTTGGTTTGCCGGTATTAAAGTAATTGCTCTTACTGCTTTTATCATTTTGGGAGCTTTCATTTTATTCGGTGTAATTCCAAGCGATGTGCAAAACCCTTGGGCAAATTATACGGCTCATGGAGGCTTTTTCCCTCACGGCATGAGCGGTGTGCTGAGTGCCTTTTTAATTGTGATGTTCTCTTACGGGGGAGCTGAACTAATTGGTGTGGCCGTAACGGAAACAAAAGATGTAAAAAACGTGTTACCGAAAGTAATTAAAGGCACAGTATGGCGAGTGATTGGCTTTTATATTTTGCCTATTTTAATTATTTGCGGCCTTATGCCCTGGAATTCTGTATCGGGGCAAGACAGTCCCTTTGTGCAAGTGTTTAGTATTACCGGTCTGCCAGGTGCGGCTCACATTATGAACTTCGTTTTATTGACGGCCGTTTTATCAGCAGCCAATTCAGGGATGTATGCAACTTCGCGTACGCTCTATGCTATGGCTCAAAGCGGGGAAGCGTCAAAGCGCTTCTTGAAAGTTTCGAAAAACGGTATTCCGATTAATGGGTTAATGATTACGGCTGCTTGTATTTTAATAGGTTTATTTTTAGCCTATAAAACGCCGGATAATGTAATTAGTTATTTAATGACTATTCCAGGTTTCACGATCATTCTCATTTGGGTGAGCATTTGTTTAGCTCAATTAAAGCTGCGTAAAGGGTATAAAGAAAAGCCGTTTTTTGCCTTAAAGTGGTTTCCTTATACAACGCTCTTTGCAACAGCAGCACTGCTTGTTATTTTTGTATCGTTTATGTTTAACAAAAACAATGTGATTGGATCAAGCGTATGTGCGGTTATCCTGGTCGTACTCCTCATTTTTTCATTTATTAATAAAAGTCGAAAAGAAAAAAAGTTTGAAGTATAGCAAAAAGGCAATATACTAGAAAGACGAGGGTAAAAGCTTGTCTTTCTTTTTTTGCGAAAATTTCTGTATCACGTTACATATTTCTAGATGAAATGTTTAGTTAAATAAATAAAGGATGAGGACTACAATGGAATCAAATAATGTATTTACAACAAACCCAAAAAAGAAATCAAAGCACTTGGCCACGATTTCTTTGGCGATTATGGGAGTGGGCTTCGTTGCCACCATGCCTTTTGGTGATTCAATTTGGGGTCGGTTGCTTCAAGGTGGGTTCGAAGCTGGATTAGTCGGGGGCTTAGCGGATTGGTTTGCAGTTACGGCTCTTTTTCGTCACCCTTTAGGCATTCCTATTCCACACACTGCGCTGCTTCCTAAAAACAGGCAGCGTATTACAAAAGGGTTAGTCTCAACGCTTGAAAACGACTGGCTGTCAAAAGAAAGCATTCAAGAAAAAGTGAAAAGAATTGCGTTTACAAAGCGTTTGCTTCCGATTGTTCGAAAAGGTGTTCATTCGGAAACGATTCAACAAAAAGGAACAGCACTGCTTGTTGATGCGATTAATCGTGTGGATACAGAGAAAGTAGTTCCTATTATTGAAAAAGAGCTCAAGTCATCGCTTTCAGCAATAGAGTTAAAGCCTATTGTGCATTCGATTGTTGGAGAAGTGGTTAGAAATCAGTATGATGAAAAAGCACTTGATGTTCTTTTAAATAAGGGAGAGGGCTGGATTAAAAAAGAAGAAACCCAGTATCAGCTCGGAAGTATTGCTAAAAATGCGCTTGATAATATTGAGCTTGACGGTATTTTACAATTTGCTCTCAAATCATTTCAAAGCATGATTAACGAAGAGAAGCTAGGGTCTATTTTGCAAAATCTACTGCTTTCTATTACAGGTCGTCTTCGTAATGAAGATGATGAATATCGCCTTGCTTTGGTAAATGGAATTAGAAAAGAGCTGCAAGGCTTGGAACACAATGAAGAGCTTCTTGAGAAATTAGAAGCATGGAAACAAAAAACGATTAATGAATTAAATGTAACGAATAAATTAACAGAAATCGTCGATAAAATGAAAGCGAAAGTGACGGCATTTATTGAAAGCCCTGAATTTATGAAAAGCTACGCCGTTCCTTACGTAGAGAGCTGGCTGAATGCTCTTGAAGGGGATGCACAGCGTCAAGAAGCAATTGATACGGCTATTCAAAAGCAAATCATGAGTTTTGTAGACGAGAATCATTCAAAAATTGGGCAGCTTGTTCAAGAAAACTTAGATAAATTAGATGATGAAACGCTTGTGGATATGATGGAAAACAATGTCGGAAAAGATTTGCAGTGGATTCGAGTGAACGGAGCTCTATGTGGATTCTTGATTGGTATTGTGTTAACGGTTATTAAATTAGCGGTATAAAAAAGAAGCACGCTCCTTTTGGAGCGTGCTTTTTCTATTAATCATCTATTTCTACACTGATTACGTCACCGTTTTTGGCATCTACTGAAACAGTTGCTTCACGTTTATCGGCTGTGTCAATTTCAATTTCATATACTAAACGGTTGTTTTCTTGGTCTAAATCCGTTTCGTTAACGGTTCCTTTAGCACTTTTTAAAGCTGTTTTTATCGCTTGATCTAATGAAATGGCAGGGGAAGCGTTTTGGAGATTCTCTTCTTTCTCATCATCATCTTTTGGGTCTTCATCAAATTCAATGATTTTACCGCTGCTGCTGTCAATATCTACATCGTATTCTTTATTACCTTTTGTGATGTCTACTTCATATTGTTTAACGCCATCATCTACGGCTAATTGGATATTTGTAATGTCACCGCCGTCTGTTTTTTGAAGAGCAATGTCTTTTGCCTTTGCTTCTTCAATCGTTGTGGTTTGCTTCTTGTCATTGCTTTTGGACTGATCTGTCATGGCATATGCACTTGCACCTAATCCACTGACTAATACTGCACTGGCTAAAACGGTTGTAATAACTTTCATATGTTACAGCCTCCTTGATTTGTTGTTAAGACTATCTTAGCCAATGAACTTTAAAGGAAAAGAAGAAGAAGTTTAAAATTTTCTTAGAAATAAATAAAGGTGTATAAAAAAAGCACAGCTTTTCGCTGTACTTTTAATCGTCGTCATTTTCATAGGTGATGGAATCTACATGCCCAGAGTAAGCATTTATCATTACTTTAGCTTCTCTTGTTTTAGACTGATCAATTTCGACTTCGTAGAAGGTTTGGCCTTCTTCCTCTTCTATTTCAACTGAGGAAAACGTTCCTTTTACTTTTTGTAAAGCAATATCTCTTGCTTGTTCCATTGAAATGAGAGGCTCGTCGGATGTAGGAGAAACTGGTGGCTGCTCGCTCTTTTTTTGTTCTTCTTCTGTATCATTTTTAGTTTGAGTAGACGTTTGTTTCTCTACTTTTTGTTTGATTAATGACTGGACTTCTCCATTTTTTCCATTTACTGTGATGTGGTATGGCATATCATCTTTAAGCAAAGTTATTTGATAAATCGGTTCATCATCTTTTTGAGAAAAGCTTGCATTTTCAATAGTGCCGCCATATTTTTGCTGGATGATACTGCTGACGTCCGATTCGGATAAAAGTGTATCAGGCCGATTCACTGCTTTTGCTATTCCGTAAAAGCAAGCTGAACCAACGGCAAGAAAAATAAGTATAAAAAGCACCGTTTTCTTCATACATTCACCTCCAGTATCTTAAAAAGTAGTATAGCAGGCAATTCTTAAAAATCTCTAAGAAACGGTGAGAAATTAAAGAGGAAAGCAAACCGTTACGGATGTCCCTTTTCCTTCATCGCTGCTAATCTCAATACGTCCGCTATGAGTTTCTACAATCTTTCGAGCAATGGATAATCCAAGCCCTGAACCACCGGTTTCTCGATTTCTTGCTTTATCTACGCGAAAAAAGCGTTCATACACGTTTGATAAGTCTTCTTTTGGAATACCAATTCCTTGATCTGTGACCGTAATCCTAAAGCTTTCGCTTCTTGTTATAGTTACTTCCACTGCTTTTTCACTATATTTAATGGCATTATCTAAGAGGATGTACAGCAGCTGCTTTAAGCGTTTTTCATCGGCTGTTACGACGGGCTGATCGGTTTTTACGTTTAAATAAATGGTTCGTTCAAAGGCTTGTTCTAGATGTTTGATTGTTTGTCTGCAGACGGCCGCCGCATCTACGTGTTCCATGTGAAGCTTCCACTGCGACTCATCTTTCGCAAGCACCAGCATTTGAGACGTAAGCTGTTTCATGCGTAAAGACTCAGAGTGAATGGCTTCGATGGCTTCTTCTAAAATATCTGGACGCTTCATCCCCCATCGTTTTAGCATATTGGCATAGCTTTCTACCACGGTCAGGGGTGTTTTTAATTCATGAGAAGCATCGGATACGAACTGCTCTTGCTTTTTATAGTTTTCCTCTAATAAATCCATCATATTATTGAAGGTGTTGGCCATTTGATCTAACTCATCTTTAGAAGAGGAAGAGAGAGCGATTTTTTTGAATGTGCGAGACACTTGAATTTCTTCCATAGTATGAATAAGAGATTTGATAGGCCGCAAAATGATTTTACTTAAAAGCCGTCCGGCAAATATGGTCGGAATTAATATAACAAGAGAGGCAATAAGCAAGATGAATTTTAATGTCTGCAGAGATTGTTCCACATCTGCCAGCTGTTCTGTGACTTCCAAAGAAACAACTTCGCCGTCCGTCCAAATGACGGGAGTATGCGAAATTGCGTATAGGTGGCCGTCGTCTTCTTTGATGGTTGTTTGTTCATTTGAATAATAAGAATAAGGTAAGTCCTGAAGTTCTTTGGTTTGATCAGTAACCGATACAACTAAAGGACTCCCTGATTTAGGCAAAATGCGAATCATCCCGTTAGGAGGCAAATAGGCACGAAGCAAATTGGCTTGTTTAACCGTCGCACTGGTTTGTTTTAGCCCATTTGTTACGTTGCTTGTTTCTGCTTGCAAACGTTCAATTGCGTTGTCTTCCATGGTTTTCTTGAAAATGAAGTAAATCGAACTGTTTGCAATTACTAAGAGAATAAAAAGCAGGGCAGTTGATGTAAGGATAATCTTTGTTTGCAGTTTCATAAGCTACTCCTTAAGCATATAGCCAACGCCGCGCACTGTTTGAATGTAGGGTGTTGAAAATGGAGCATCAATTTTTTTGCGCAAATAACGAATGTATACGTATACAATATTCGTGTCTCCGTAGTAATCGAATCCCCATACGTTTGTAAGAAGCTGTTCAAAGCTTAGCACTTGATTGTTGTTTTGAAGCATATAGACAAGTAAATCATATTCTTTAGGAGTCAGCTCAATAGCTTCATTTTCACGCGTGACTTCTCGCGTTTTTTCATTAACAACTAAAGTTCCTAGCTGCAGAGTATCTGCTTCTTTTTCAGCAGGAGATGCTGACGCAGGATGGCGAAGCCATACGCGGATACGTGCAAAAAGCTCCTCAATTTGAAAGGGCTTTGTAATGTAATCGTTCGCTCCTAAATCTAGTCCGCTTACCTTATCAGGAAGGGCGTCTCGAGCGGTTAATAAGATAACGGGCGTCTGATCATCGTTTGCTCGAATGCGACGAAGTACTTCGAGCCCGCTCAGTTCAGGAAGCATCACATCTAAAAGCAGCAAATCCCAATCGTGTTCTTGAAACTCTGCCAATCCTTCTGTGCCCGTATAAGCCATGCCGGTTTCATAGCCTTCATGTTCAAGTTCGAGCTGAATTAAACGAGCAATTTTGCGCTCATCTTCTACAATTAAAATTCTGCCTTTACTCAAAAAAATTCCCCCTTGTGTCTATGTATAGTTGCGTACATTATAGCATGGAGAGGATTGAGGTGTATAAAAGCAGCTGGAGGTTAGCCCGGCTGCTGATTGGTTGAAAGAGGAATATGCAAGGTAATGGCAGTGCCTTGGTTAGGAGTGGATTTCACTTCAATATGCCCTTTATGAAGTTCGCAAATGGCCTTTGCGATACTCATGCCGAGTCCAGCACCTTCTGTTTTTTCGGTTGTATTTGTGCCGCGGTAATAGCGGTCAAATAAATTTTTCTGCGTTTCTTCATCCATTCCAATCCCATCATCTTGAATTGTAATCAAGACGTTGTCACTTTTTAGAACGGTCAAAATTGTAATAGTGGTGTTCTCCGGATTATGTTTAATAGCATTAAAGATTAGGTTATCAACCATTCGTTCAAACCAGCGCGGGTCAGCTTGAATAAAAGGTTGAAGGTGAACGGGTACATAAGAGAATTGCACATTTTTAATAGTTCGATCGTTAACGAATTTTAAAACAATATGCTGAAGCAATTGATGAACGTCCACTTTTTTCGTTTCTAAGGCAACCACATTATTTTTAAGCTTAAAGGCCAGTGAAAAATCTTCTACAAGCCCCACCATATATTCACTTTTGTCACGCAGCGTTTGGCCAATTTCTTTTAGCTCTTCTTCGTTCCAATTGTAATAGCCGCTTTCAAGCATATGACCATATCCTTGAATCGTCGAAAGGGGTGTTCGCAAATCATGTGATATTCCAGTCATCCATTCTTCACGAGTGGTTTCTAGCTGCTTTCGTTCTTTTTCAGCTAAGCTAAGCTGCTCCGCCATCTCATAAAAAGCTGTGATTACTTCTGAATACAAACGATATTGAAAGCGTACTTTTCCATTCTTCCGAAAGACGCGCTTCCGCTCTTTTTCTGTTAGCACTTCTGAATAGTTTCCGCTTCCCATGCGCCCGAGCCAGCTGGTGAAGAGAAGTAAGGGGCCACCGTAGCGAAAAGCGTTCCAGATGGAGAAAGTGATAGTGGCTATAAGAACAGAAACCGCCACGATGATGGAGATCATCCAAGCTTTTCGGATAATAGATTCATCGGTTATACTGTGGTAATTATTAGGAGTGTAAAAAACCCATGAAATTTTCTTCTTTGGATCATGGAATACAGTAGCTGTTGAATCATATTTATCTTGTTCAATTTTTCGGGAAATAATTTCTAAAGGATCGTAACGTGTTTTTTCTTTAGGTATTCTAATTGAAGCTAAGATATCACCTTTCTCATTTAAAATTTGAAGCGAAGCATCTTTTTCTTTTAACGCCTTTTTGATAAGAGGGATATCGCTTTTGGGAGGTACCCTTTCTTTATTATATTTACCATACAAAGCCTGAAGCTGTTCTTTTAAATCACTTTTATAGCCCAAAATATAATAAGTAGGTGTAGTCAAAAAGGTATCAAGTTCTGTTACGACATTATAGTTTCTAAATTTTTTGGTTTTATCCATTTCTAATAACTCTGAAAGACCGTAGTGCTTAGGTAAGTCTTTTGGGGAGTTAACTTCTCCAATTACTTTTCCTTGTTTGTTCAGTACTTGGTACCATAACCCTTCCTGTTTAAGCTGTTTTGCTAAATCATCTGAAACGGTTGCTTTTCCACCTTCAACTGTTGTATCCCCGGTTAATACGCTAAGTGATCCAGAGGGTAAGTCTCTTTTTATATCTTGCTTTGAAAGGTAATAAGCTAGAAACATTAAAGCGCAAAAAAGAACGCAGCAAACACATGCAATAATCGCAATAAACTGAAATGAAAAATGAAAGGTCAACCTTCTTTTAATTGATTTCATAGGGCTTTGCCGTTCACTAATTTATATCCAAGCCCTCGTACCGTAACTAAATGTTTTGGATTGCTAGGGTTATCTTCGATTCTTTCTCTAATTCTTCGAATATGAACGGTTACCGTATTATCGTCTACGAACTGGTTATATCCCCAAACGGCTTCAAGCAGCTGTGATTTAGAAAGAACCACGTTCATGTTTTTACAAAAATGAAGTAGCAGCAAAAATACTTGTGCGGGGCAAGCAACCGTTTGACCATCTACAATGAGCTCTCCAGCGGATTCATCTACGATAAAACGATCAAACTCATAGCGATTTGAAGGCTGTAATTTCATTTTTACAGGACTTCTTTCCGTCAGCGCTTGTTTTCTGCGCAATCGTGCTTTAATTCGTGCCGCAATCTCTAAAGGATTAAATGGCTTGGTTACGTAGTCGTCTCCGCCCATGGCGAAACCCGTTAACACATCCAAGTCAGATACTTTGGCTGTTATGAACAGGATATATGCGTTTGAGAGCTCACGAATTTTAGGACAAATATCAAATCCGCTTTTATCGGGAAGCATGACGTCCAACAAAATAATATCAATCGTTTTATTATGTAAAACATCTAGCGCTTCTTGAGCGGTGTGAGCTTTATAGATTTGGTTGAATCCTTCTTTTTTTAATACTGTCTCCAGCATTTTGACAATAGCAATTTCATCATCAACTAGTAATATAGATGCATCTTCCAATATAAATCACCTCTGTTTCATTTCATACGTATTCGATTTTAGCATAAGAACATTACGAAAAGATTAACAAAAATGGAAAATGTTAAAGAAAAGATAATCTCCCGTTTATTTTCTTGAAAACTTCATTTCATATACTAAATATACAGACACATAGTAAAGGAGTTAAAAGGATGAGTAATGATGTTAGGCGGGTTAAAGTAATTGATAGTATGAGAGGATTCAGCTTGTTTGGTATTTTACTAGCGAATATGCTGATTTTTCAATATGGCATTTACGGAAAGGATATGATTCATCTCTTCTCGCTATCACCAAGTGATTCAGCAGCCTATGTCTTTTTAAAAGTCGCGGTAGAAGAAAGTTTTATGCCAATCTTTACTTTTTTATTCGGTTATTCAATGGTGAAGATGAAAGAAAGCTTAGAAAGAAGGCAGTTAGGAGTAAAAAGGCATTTCTTTCGCCGCTTTCTTCTGCTTCTAGGGTTTGGCCTACTGCATGGAGTACTTTTATGGGAAGGAGATATTCTTACGTTTTACGGAATGATGGGGATATTTTTATTAGTTTTCTTTTTAAACCGTAAAGCTAAAACGCTGTTGGTATGGGCATCGATTTTACTAGTTCTTACGGGAGCAGCTGGTTACGGTTCATTAAACGATAATATGTATCTTCTTAGTGATAAACAAACGCTTACCACATACGTAAAAGATACGATTCATGTGTATGGAAGTGGAACTTATGAACAAATTAAAGACCACCGCAACAACGTTGATCCGATGAATATAGCAGGATATAAATTTGCTTTTGCCTTCTTGTTTACACCATTTATAATGGGTGCTTTATTTTTGTTTGGCATGTACGCAGGGAAGAAAAAGTGGTTTTACGACGTTTCAGCTAATCAAAAACAGTATGGCCGTTGGGCGGCCGTGTTGATTCCGCTTAGCTTGCTGTTAAAAGGAACTATGTACGTATGGCCAGATGCTAATTGGGCTGGTTCTACACATATGTTAGGTGGGAGTCTCCTATCTCTTGGTTATGTTGCAGGCTTTGCTTGGGTATATGCGAGATGCGAGAGGTCATTTTTGATGAAGGCTTTTGAAAGCGTAGGCAGGATATCGCTTAGTAATTATTTAATGCAAACGGTTATATGCACGACGATTTTTTACGGTTATGGATTAGGTTATTTCGGAAAGCTCGGCATGATAGCAGGGATTTTTGTCTGCATCGGTATATACGGAATTCAGCTGATCGTCAGTTATGTGTACGTGCAAAAATTCCAAACTGGACCGCTGGAAAAGCTACTGCGTATATGGACAAATTTTTCTTGGAACGGAAAGCCCAAAGAGAAAAAAGCTTTACCGGAGGAAGTAAATCATCCTTTTGTTGGATGATAGCAGTCAAACTTATTTAAAAGGAGATTTTCGAAATGTGGGCCATTAGTGTGAAAGAGTTTCAAAGCTTATTTAAAAGTGTTAAATCAATTATCGTTATTTTAATCGTATGCGGTGCTTCCTATGGAATAGCCCATCTAGTTAGTCAACTTGGAGGTCAACTGACGAGCGCACAGATTCGAGATGGAGCCAACGGAGGGATTTTGGTGATGCTTCTCGGATTCGGACCTTTGTTTATTTCAAGTCTTTCTCATAATGTTATTAATCAAGAAATTAAAACAAGAACAGCCAGGTTTTTAGTTACCAAAACATCAAGAGAGCGTATTGTACTAGGAAAATTCTTAGGAATTTGTTGTTTCTGGCTTGTTTGTATCTCTATTTCTTTTCTACTGATTGGGTTTATTTCGCATCATTTTTCTTTTTATATATTTTTAGAGTGCCTGCTATTCACCGTTTGTATCATTTCATTTGTTTTAATGCTTTCAGCTTTAATACCAAGTCCAACTCATACTATGTTTTTATCAATTATTTTATCGTTTGTTCTACCGGTACTGAGTGGATGGAGCATATTTTCATCAAAAGCGTACATTGCATGGTTTAAGTATGTGACACCTTACTACTATTTAAAGTTGGAGAAAGGGTATTTAACGGTTCTTCTTATTTTTGCAGCACTCTGTTTATGTACGGCACTTTGGAGTTTTAAAAGGAGAGAAGTATAATATGTATGCTATTGAAACAAGTAAATTAACTAAAAAGTATGGATCTAAAACAATTGTTAATAGTATTAATTTACAGGTACCACAAGGAGAAATTTACGGATTTTTAGGGAGAAACGGAGCAGGGAAGTCTACATTTATTAATATGCTTACCGGCGTTTCATTTCCTTCAGCAGGAGAATTTACGCTGCTGGGACAGAGTGATATTGATTTAGAGCTTCAGAAGAAAATAGGCGTGCTTCCTGACTATGCTAACTTTTACGATGAGATGACAGCGCTCAATCATTTGTGCTATTTTTTAAAGATAAATGGCCATCGTTTTTCGAAAGAACACTGTATTGATGTACTGAAGAAAGTAGGATTAGAAGGACATGAGCATCAGAAAGTTGGAAAGTTTTCATTTGGAATGAAAAAGAAGTTAGGAATTGCTCAAGCAATTATAACAGACCCAGATCTTATCTTTTTAGATGAACCAACTTCTGGAGTAGATATTGAATCTGCTCTCCACATTCATGAATTAATAAGAGAACTTCAAAATCAAGACAAGACGATTTTTATGACGTCTCATAATTTAAATGAAGTTGAGAAGATTTGTACGCGTGTAGCGATTATGAAAAATGGGATTATTTTAATAGAAGGGACAATGGAAGAACTGCGCTTTCAATACCAAGCGAAAAAAACGGTGATAATCAAACATGATCCTTACCCAAACAGCCACAAAGAATATATTCAACAGTTTTTCCGTACGGTGAGTCCGGACGTGGAATACCATCACACGTACACAAAAGTGATGCTTCAAAAAGAGAGAAATATCCCTCTGATTATTCGCGAATTGATTCAATGCGGCATCGATATTTATCAAGTTCACGTAGAAGAACCTTCTTTAGAAGAAATCTTTTTGCAAAAAAACATTGTGGATCATTCACAGGTAAGTTAATGGGCAAAAGTCCGTTGGCTTACTACTCATCCTGAATACGTTATTTATAAATACCAGTTAGGAAGCCTCTGACAAAAACATGTTCATTTTCCCAAGAAACTGATAAGATAGCTAATGACATTTAAAAATAAGAAAGGATTTCGATTATGTTATCAGCTATTAATTCAGTAGACTATACCATTTTCCATGCGGTGAATCAGTATGCCTCGCATGTGAAGTTTGTAGATTCGCTAATGGTATTCTTTGCAGATTATGCCCAGTATGTACTTATTGTTTTACTCGGCTTGTTTTTACTTATTAATAAAAACGGCAGCCGTGTTGTAGCATTTCAAGCTTTATGTGCTTGTGCCACAGGAGTCATTATCAATAAAGTGATTAGTTTATTTGCTTATCGAGATCGTCCGTTTATCTCTCACCACGTGAATCAGCTTATTGATCACGCCGCGAATTCTTCATTTCCAAGCGATCATGCTACATCTGCATTAGTTATCACTTTTACCATCTGGCTGCATTTCAAACGTTCAGGGCGCATGTGGGTTGTCATGGGTGCACTCATTGCATTTTCACGGGTATGGGTTGGCGTTCACTATCCATTCGATGTGTTAACAGGAGCCGTTTTAGGCTGCGTGCTGGCGCTGTTTATTCATTATGTTATTTTTAATACGAAACTGATGAGGGCTATTACCAACTTGTCTATTTTTCGAAAATCAGCTTATGACGAACAGTCTCAATATTATTAAGAAAAAGTCGCATATACGCGGCTTTTTTTATTGGAAAATTTTTAATGTATTTAACACTTGTTTTTTAAAATTAAATTGTGTACAATTAAATTACAGAAACGATAAATAAAAAATTTTAATAAAATTACTAAAAAAGAGGAGAGATTTATACATGAAAGCTTTATATGAAACGACAGTCGTTAACACAGGTGGAAGAACAGGAGAAGTTCATTCTTTAGATAATATCTTTAATTTAGACGTTGCAACACCTCCAGCGCTTGGTGGAGAAGCAACAACAGCAACAAACCCAGAGCAGCTATTTGCAGCTGGATACAGTGCTTGTTTCAACAGCGCGTTAGAATTTATGTTGAAAAAACATAACGTAGAAATTAAAAGCAGTGAAGTAAAAGCTACGGTTCAGCTGCTTCCAGATAAAGCTGATCAAGGAGTGAAAATTGCTGTAGCGCTTGAAGCTCATATCGAAGGTTTAGATTTAGAAACAGCTAAAAAATATGTAGACCTAGCCCACTCATACTGCCCGTATTCAAAAGCAATCAGCGGCAACGTAGACGTAACGGTAGAAGTAGTTTAATTGCTTTAAAAAGCCCTGCTAAGCATGTAAAGCTCAGCAGGGCTTTTTTATTTGAATTTTCTCTATTCATTTGTAAGGAGTACTAGTATAATGAGGAAGAAAATGAATCATTCGCACAGTTTAGGTGCTCTTACATAGCGTAAGAGGTAACAGGGAATCGAGTGCAAATCTCGAGCGGTCCAGCCACTGTAAGCAGGGAGTTTTCTATCTTATCGTCACTCAAAACGGGGAAGGCGGTAGAAAATGATGATCTCAAGCCAGGAGACCTACCTATTCTGTACACTTGACTCTTCTAGGAAAGAGGCGGTGTATCAAGGTACGCAGTGAGCAATTACTGTTTATTTTCATATGCCGACACATCCTCAATTTCTATAGAATTGAGGCTTTTTTACGTTTTATTTTAAAAAAAGGAGTGTAGGAAATGGAAGGTTTATCAGTTTTTTTACTTGTCTTTTTATTAGGAATCAGGCACGGATTAGATGCAGATCACTTAGCTTTTATTGATGGCCAGACCCGATATAATTGGCGAATGGGCAGCCGTTTTGCTCCGTGGGTCGGAACGCTGTTTTCACTAGGTCATGGAGGAATGGTGGCCGTCACGGCCGGGGTGCTGGGCGTAGTGATGAAGAATTTTACGTTTCCAGCATATTTCGATCATTTTGCATCTTGGGTATCTATCATCTCTCTCTTTCTGATTGGGACATTAAACACATATCATTTGCTTCGAACTAAAAACAAAGAAGAAGAGTTTCAGGTGAGCGGGTTAAAAGGGAAGTTTATTCCGAAAATCGCAAAAGGAACAACGAATCCTTTTTTAATTATTCTTGTAGGAGCGCTGTTTGCCCTAGCGGCTGAAACGGTCAGTCAAACGGCCGTGTGGTCTCTAGCTGTAGGGAACGCAGGCAAATATACGCCGCTTTTATTAGGACTAGTATTTATGTTTGGTATGATGCTGACAGATACAATCGATTCACTGATTGTACATAAAATGGTGAATGAATCGAGTAAGTTTGGGCAATCTGCTTCCCGCTTGATGGGCTGGGTTATTGTTATCCTCGCATACGGGGTGTCCTTCTACTTAGCATTCACTTTCTTTAATCCATGGGCCGAAGTAAACTTTGAAATGGTTGGCGTTATTTTGTTTGTTTTTTTAGTGTCTATGTTTGTTTTTGTAAGTGTGAAGTCAAAAGGGAAAAATATCAAAATAAATGTCAATTAATAAAATGAAAGCTTTAATCTGTTGAAGATTGAAGCTTTTTTGTATAAATTTGTTGAAGTTTATGGCTATTTTCGGTCGGTTATGAATAAGTTAAAGTATTATCTGTATTTTAAGGATGGAAAATTGTCTGAAAACCATTATAATTAAGGATAATTTAAGGTCGTTATGTGAAACGTAGAACATACTCATACGTACGATAAATAAAAGCAATGAATGCACAAGCAGCAGGGGTTGTTTGGAGGAGGAATTGATTTGAGTCAGGTAATGGTAGAACAAAGCGTATTTAGTTATTTAAAAGAACATGAACAAGAGATGCTCGAAGATTTAGTTGGATTTGTGAAAAAAGAATCACCGTCCTACAGTAAAGAGTTAGTGGATCAGTGTGGAATGTATTTAACGCAGCTGTTTCAGAAGCGTTTAGGCGTAGGGTATGAAATCATAGAAGAAAAAGAAGTAGGAAACCACTTGAAATTTACGATTGGAGAAGGAGAGAAGCAGCTTTTAATTATCGGTCACTTTGACACGGTATGGGAAAAGGGAAGGCTGAGTCTAAGAACAGAAGGAAACAAGCTTTATGGTCCGGGAATTTTAGATATGAAAGGCGGCATTATACAATCTATATGGGCGATTAAAGCGATTCAAGAGCTTGGCTTATCGCTGGATAAAAAAATTGTGTTTTTTTGCAATTCAGATGAAGAGATTGGATCAATTTCCTCTAAAAAATATATAGAAGAAGAAGCACAAAGAAGTGAAGCAGTGCTAGTAGCAGAACCTGCGGTGGCGGGTTCAGGTGCGTTAAAAACGTCGCGCAAAGGAGCGGGGATTTTCACCGTAAAGGTGTGGGGACGAGCAGCCCACGCTGGTAATCACCACAAAGAAGGAATCAATGCTATTGAAGAGCTAGCGCGCCAAGTGATTTTTCTGCAGAGCTTAACCGATTATGAAAAAGGTACAACGGTGAACGTTGGGACATTTACCGGAGGCAGCGGTACAAATGTAGTGCCGGAATATGCAGAAGCGCACGTGGATTTACGTGTTTCTACAGAAGAAGAAGCAAAACGTATGACGGATATTATTTTGAATTTAACGCCCATTTTAAAAGGGATTAAGATTGAAGTAACAGGAGGCATGAATCGTCCTCCAATGGTTAAGTCTAAACAAACGGAAGAGTTATTTGAATGCGCTCAGTCAATTGCGGCCAAACTGGGTATGAAATTAGAAGAAGCAGCTGTTGGAGGCGGAAGTGATGGCAATTTTACAGCGGCTAT
The DNA here is from genome assembly GCF_009497655.1 of Priestia megaterium. NCBI lineage: Bacteria > Bacillati > Bacillota > Bacilli > Caryophanales > Bacillaceae > Priestia > Priestia megaterium. The sequence goes on from NZ_CP023317.1 coordinate 289,378, forward strand.
TGGCATTCCCACGTTGGATGGATTAGGAGCATGCGGAAAAGGAATACATGCAGAATATGAACATATTCAAATTGATACGTTGTCCGAGCGTTCTTCTTTATTTGCGAATTTGCTGCTTCAAATATAAAAAAAGCCCGCCTCAAACGGCGGGACTAACCTGAAAGCTTATATTGGGAGAGTATAAGCTTTCTTTTTTATTTACTGCTTTCTTCTTGAAGAGAAAAAGCAGTTTCTTTCTTTTTAAATACCACTTTATCAAGAGCAAGGAACTGGCTTCCTGCAACAAATAAGTGAGCAGACATGGCAATTAAGGCAATATCAAACTCAAACCCGCCAACGAATCCGCTTTTAAGCTTGGCTGTAAAAATAGCGCCAAGCATAACTGCCACAAATAAAGCAGCTACGACTCTTGTTGCTAGACCAAGAATAATCAGAACCCCACCTACAAGTTCAATTGTTGCCACAATATATGCCATGAAACCAGGGATTCCTAAGCTATCGAAGAAGCCTACTGTATTTTCAATTCCCCCTTGCCATTTTTGAAAGCCGTGTACTAAAAATGTAAAACCTAATACTAAACGAATAATAAGCGATCCAATTTCGACGTTTTTATTCACTTTACTTCCTCCTTTAAGTGTATTTGAAAAACACTACATTATGTAGTGTAAAAGCCCGTGAAAAGAAATGTAGCAATTAAATAAAGTCTTTCTTATTTGGATAATTTTACAACATTATGAACATCACACTACACATTGTAGTGTGATGTTTGTCCCCAGTCAAGTAAAAATATAAAATTAGATCATTTGGCATACAAAAAATTTCTGAAGGGCACTTGAAAAATCCTTTAATTATGTACAATTTAGTTCCTTATTTTCAATCTTATTCTCCAACATGCTATACTGATGGCGGAGGTGTTACGATGCGCTTAGAAAATAAAAGAGTTATTGCGCTTGTTAGTGCAGACTTTGAAGATCTAGAACTATGGTATCCAGTGATGCGTCTTCGCGAAGAAGGAGCAGAAGTACATTTAGTTGGAGAAAAAGCAAACGAAACGTACATGGGGAAATACGGTGTTCCAGCCGTATCGGACTATGCATTTAAAGATGTTGATCCAGCTGAATATGACGCTATTTTAGTACCTGGAGGCTGGGCGCCGGATAAACTGCGCCGCTACCCTGAAGTAATTGAAATGGTTCGTCATATGGATGAACAGCAAAAGCCAATCGGCCAAATCTGCCATGCAGGATGGGTATTAATCTCTGCAAAAATCTTAGATGGCCGAAACGTAACAAGTACGCCAGGAATCAAAGATGATATGGAAAATGCGGGAGCTATTTGGCATGATGAAGCAGTCGTAATCGACGGCCACATCATTTCAAGCCGCCGTCCGCCAGACCTTCCTCCTTATGCAAAAGCATTTGCTGATGTACTAGCAGGGCAATAAGAAAAAAGCCGAAACCATATTGGTTTTGGCTTTTTTATAAGATTCCCTAAAAAAGAAATGATAAAGTAAATAAAAAATCATCATTAAAAAAGCGAGCAGATGCATCTGCTCGCTTTTGTTCGTGTTTCTTATCAGTAACTTGCTTTTTGCAAGTGTAAAAACAAAATGATTACTTTCTTTATAAAATCCATGATTACGGTTTTTGTATGTTTCGTTGTTGTTAGGGCACAATTAGCATTGATTGTGCTTGCATGGATTTCATCCATTGCCGCGGTTTGTTTTTCCACATGATCGATTAACCTAAACGACGCAAGCCCTACCTCTCTTGCATCCTTACGGCTCCGAAGCCGATCCAGTGTGAATAAGTTTTGTTCAAAGACATGTGTCGAATGCCAGTATTTTTACCTTGCATTGTACGATACATCCTTTCAAGTTACTTTCACTATGTCCAGCTCTTAAAGAAAAGCCAGAAATCTAAATATAACACTTCAGTTGATCTATGTCAAATAGAAAAAATATTTTTTTCACGTGAAACAATTGCAGCTAAAACATGGTTAAGTAAAGGGATATCCTTTTTATATAGAAGAGTTTTTTGATACGATAAGCTAGAGGAATCCTAGAGGAGGATGAACAATGAACAAAAATGAACAGTTTCGAAATGATGTATTGAACAGTGTAGAATCATTAACATATGAACAATTAAATCAGCAGCCAGCATCTAATACATGGAGCGTTATGCAAGTATTAGAACATTTATATTTGATGGAGCGCATGATTGTTTCACGTGTAAAGGATCAGTTAGAAAACGGTGTAGATCAGCCAACCGAAGATAAGCCGTTTCATTTAGCGGTAGACCGTTCTCGAAAAGTAGATGCACCGGCTCAAGTTACGCCTTCTAATGAAAATCAGACATTAGAAGAAATGAAGAGTAAGCTGGCGGAATCAAGAGCGGCTTTAGTAGAGTTAGAAGAAACAGCCAGTGAAGAAAACCTAAAGCAAAAATCGTTTCCACATCCTGTGTTTGGGTTAATGGATTTAAAGCAATGGATTGATTTTATTGGCTATCATGAAAAGCGTCACCAAGAACAAATAGAAGAAATCAAAACAGCAATTGGCGCATAAAAAAACAGGCATTCCGCCTGTTTTTTTATTTTTGGACCAAAATAGGGTAATCCGACATCATCCATATCCCAACACTGTATGTTTGGGGATTATGGTTCCCTACGGTAGAGCCTGTTTGGATGGTAAATGAGAGTTGCAGAGGGTCTTGATCGTAATAAATTGTTTGCTTGGTGGAAGGGGAATAGAGTCGCTTCGGAGGGATTTTAGGAACCGTATCCGTCGTGTTAACAAAACAGCGGCTATTTGAAACAAGATTTGTGTATGTTTGAACGAATTGAGGATCCCCTACTCGAGGAGCTCCGTAGTTGTACATTGTAATTTCCGGAAAAGATGCGTTTGTGGCGACATCTAAGGCATGAAGAGCAGCGAGTGCGCCACCTAGGCTATGCCCCGTTATATAAATGGGCTTGGTGGGAAGCGATTTATATGTTTCAAAAATTTCATCACGGCATGATTCGTAAACGGCTAAAAAACCTTCATGAACGAGCCCGGCTCGTTGATTGTATGGATAGGGGCGCTGCCTAATGCGAGCATCAGCAATCCAATCTGCCTCAGATTGAGTTCCTCGAAAGGCAATTACGATAGAGTCATCAGATTCTAAAATAAAACCAAACCATTCTTGCACCCCTACGGCAGAAGCTTTAAACGATTTAATAAGCCGGTAGCCTTCAGGTACATCAAATGTGCCTCCCTGTGCGTATTGCTTATAAGCTAAGACGCACGCATAAAGAAGGTCTAGAGCTAAAGAACGATAAAATAAAGGCTCGATTCTCATCATTGTTTTTCACACCTTCTAATAGAAAATAACTCCTATAGCCTATGTGTTCTTGAGAAGAAAGGTGCAGATATCTCTTTTTTGAGAGCAATAATTATGGAGTGTAAACGATTTCTTATTGGATGTTTTTGAGGGGTTTATAACTTTTTTTGTGTATTTTAACTAAAAAAAAGTTTTAATTTAGAGTTTTATTGTTAAAATTTATAATTTAACTTATAATTTAAAATAGTCTGAATCAAAAAATAAGGGGGTTATCGTTTGGAGCAATTTGTAACGAGTTTGAATAATGTGCTATGGAGCACGCCTGTTATTTATGGGTGTCTTGCGATTGGCCTGTTTTTCTCGATTTTAACAAGGTTTTTACAGGTACGACACTTAAAAGACATGGTTATGCTGATGTTTCAGGGTAAAAGCTCAGAAGCAGGAGTTTCTTCCTTCCAAGCACTGTCTTTAGCGCTGTCGGGACGAGTTGGAACAGGAAATATTGCTGGAGTTGCGACAGCTATCGCTTTTGGAGGTCCAGGGGCTGTATTTTGGATGTGGGCAGTTGCTTTTATTGGTGCTTCTAGTGCATTCATCGAATCAACACTGGCTCAAATTTATAAAGTTAAGCAAGATGGCCAATATCGAGGTGGTCCAGCGTACTACATTGAAAAAGGAACAGGTATGAAATGGTATGGCATTTTATTTGCCATTGCAGCCCTTGTTGCGATGAGTATCTTAATGCCGGGCGTTCAGTCCAATTCCATCGCGCTTGGCATCGACAATGCATTTGGTGTTAGTCCAACGGTTACAGCAGTAGGATTAGTTATTATTCTTGCTTTTATTATTTTTGGAGGCGTTAAGCGTATTGCAGGGGTAGCCCAATTCGTTGTACCTTTTATGGCACTTGGGTATATTATTTTAGCTCTTATTATTATTGCCATGAACATTTCGGAGTTGCCGGGAGTTATCGCTCTTATTTTTAAAAGTGCTTTTGCATTAGATTCTGCTTTTGGAGGAATCGTTGGTTTAGCTGTTTCTTGGGGAGTGAAGCGCGGCATTTATTCAAACGAAGCAGGACAAGGAACGGGGCCGCACGCAGCAGCTGCAGCAGAAGTTTCACACCCGGCGAAACAAGGTCTTGTACAAGCTTTTTCGGTTTATATTGATACACTGTTCGTTTGTTCAGCAACAGCGTTTATGATTTTATTCACAGGCATGTACAACACGGAAGGACCGGGAGGTTCATTTATTATTTCAAATTTACCGGGTGTAGAAGCAGGACCTGGATTTACACAAGCTGCTATTGAAACAGTGTTGCCGGGGTTTGGAGCTGGCTTCGTGGCAGTTGCCCTATTCTTTTTCGCGTTTACAACGATCATGGCTTATTATTACATTGCTGAAACAAATATTGCTTATCTAACTCGCGGAAAGAACGGGAAGTGGGCTATGTTTGCATTAAAACTTGTCCTGCTGGGAGCTACGTTCTACGGGTCAGTGAAACAAGCCTCATTAGCTTGGGCGTTAGGTGATGCAGGACTTGGTATTATGGTATGGCTAAATTTAATTGCTATCTTAATTTTAGCTAAGCCTGCGTTAGTTGCATTAAAAGACTATGAAGCTCAGAAAAAACAAGGGGTAGACCCCGTATTTGATCCTGTTAAGCTAGGAATTAAAAATGCGGACTACTGGGAGAAAGAATATAAGAAAGATGAGTCACAAGTTTCGTAAACAAGAAAATCCTCACATTTGTGAGGATTTTTTTATGAAGAAAGTGAGACAGGCGAATTGTTTAAGTTATAGCGTTCCTTCAAACGATGAATACGGTGTAGTTCTTCAAGCAGGTGATGAATCGCAAGAAGTTCGTACAGCATGGTTGTTTCTGTTGAAAAAGGCTGATCCACTCTGTTTTCTTCCTGCTTATGTGCCCAAAACCTTTGTTTTAAAGTCAAAACAAGCGTTTGATGCTGCAAAGAGCTTTTATATTGTTCATTTTGTAAGACTTTATGAAAGGAAGTGAAAGTGTCCCAAATCACTTGATGTTTTGCACTTTGCAGCTGATGAGCGGGCAAATAAATTAAATTACCAATATGGTAGACAAGCTGCCTCATAAGAGAAAGTTTCTTATATTCATAGTGGAATTTTCTCATAGCTGTACGAGTGAAATGATGAAATTTCCATTCTTTTCGCTGATACTCACAAAGCGTCTCAATTTTTTCAATTTCAGCAGAAAGCTGCTGAAATTGAAGCTTTGTTTGTTTATGACAAGCGTGTACTTGAGAAAGTTCGCTTCCTCTTTGCTGTAAGACGCTACTCATTTGTTTTGAGAGATTTTGAATTTTCCTCGTAATAATCGGTGTATAATTAGGAGGAAGAACAATGATATTTACAAGTGAAGAAGTAAGCAGCCCAATACTAGTGGTCGCTAGGCGAATTAAAAATGATATGAAATAATGGTCGTGCACAATCGTCAGCATAGCCACTCCTGTTAGCGTTGCAACGAGTGTTCCGGCATGTAAACGCAATTTATAACAGGATATAATAGTAGAAACAGCAACAAGCATATAGGTAAGCGGCGTTACGCCTAAAAGAAATGTGTAAATCATGGCAAAAGCAGCTCCAATTGCTGAAGCAGGAAAGCGAATGAACGCTTTTTTGATAGAATCCGCAGCGGTTGGTTCAATCGTAACAATGGCTGTAATAACAGCGAGCATATACGGCCAGCCAACGGACTGACAAATGAGTGCAGTCAAAAAAACGGCAATGCCTGTTTTAATAATACGACCGCCTAAAAAATTAAATTTTTTTACGTTAATCATTATGCATACCTTCTTTAAAACAGTTAGTAGTTTAATTATAAGGCATATTAAGGTGATAGGAAAACACGTCTTAAAAACTAGCTTTCAAAAAACGAATAAATATACTATAATTTGTTTAAATATTTAAAAGAGGAGTACAACTAATGAAACAATTAATAAATGAAACAATTAATAAATTACAGGATACATTTTATGATGTAAGCAAATATATTGGACAAAATCCTGAGCTTGGCCATGAAGAATTTAAGGCTTGCAAAGCATTAACAGATGTTTTAAAAGAACAAGGGTTCACAGTTGAAATTGGTACATGTGACTTGCCAACGGCTTTTACCGCTGTTTATGACAGTCAAAAGCCAGGTCCATCGATTGGGTTTATGGCAGAGTACGATGCTTTGCCGGATCTCGGACACGCATGCGGACATAACTTAATTGGAACCATGTCAATTGCCGCTGGTATTGGTCTGAGTAAAGCAGTCGCAAAAACGGGCGGTAAAATATACGTATACGGAACGCCTGCAGAGGAAACACGAGGCGGCAAAGTAACGATGGCTGAACAAGGTATTTTTAATCATTTAGACGTAGCTATGATGGTGCACCCTTATTACTGTCATCAAAAAAGCGGGCGTTCTCTTGCGATGGATGCGATTCAGTTTGAGTTCTTCGGAAAATCTGCACATGCAGCCGCTGCCCCTCATGAAGGAATCAATGCACTAGACGGTGTATTACAAACGTTCAATAGCATTAATGCGCTTCGCCAGCATGTGAAGCCGGATGTACGTATTCATGGAGTGATTACAGAGGGTGGCAAGGCGGCCAACGTTGTACCGGATTATGCAGTAGCACAATTTTATGTTCGCGCTTCAACTCGTGCATATGTAGATGAAGTAACAGATAAGGTGAAGGCATGTGCACATGGTGCTGCTTTAGCGACAGGAACAAAATTAAAAATCTCAAACTATGAGTTTTCTTATGATGATATGCAAACGAATCAAACATTATCCGACGTCTATACAAATAATCTCATCTCATTAGGTGTGAGCGAGCAAAGCATTACGGAAGACCAAGGCGATCATGGATCTTTAGATATGGGGAATGTGAGTCAGGTTGTTCCGGCTATTCATCCGTATATTCAAATTTGTGATGATTATTTTGTTTGTCATACGCACGAATTTAGAGAAGCAGCTTTAAGTGAGCAAGGAAGAGAAGCAATGATACTTGGTGCAAAAACAATGGCATTAACAGGGTATGACGTATTAACCAATCAAACGCTGCTCCAAAAAATTAAAGAAGAATTTAATGCTACAAAGTAAGAGATAATAATAAAACCATACTAAATAATACGCTTGCAGTGGCAAGCGTATTATTTAGTATGAGAAGTGGGACTGAATGGTTCGAAAAATTTGACCGTGGCGCTGTTCATCGCTCGCAGCTCGAACAATGCGGCTTTGAATTCGAGCATTTGTGATTCTTCTAGCGATTGATTGATAAAATGGAACGGTTTCTACTTCATCTTTAATGGATTCAGAGACCCCTTCTTGAAAAGTATTTGGCAGTTTTATGTTTAATGAAATCTGTGGGTAGCTGCCTGATAAATCATAATAGGCTTTAGAAAACCAGTCAAAGTGTTTAATTTCATCCTGCCGAATACCTAATATAGCTTGTTGAAACTGATCATTAGGAGCCAGCTCTGCTAGGCGTGTATAGTAGTGAATAGCGGAAAACTCATCGTTTACAGCTTTGTTTATATCTCTTAAAAGCTGTTCGTCTAGTCTTGTATCATCTTCCCAATATTCTTCATGCCGGGAGTAAAATTCATACATATGGATATACCTCCTCACCGTTTTGTTCTCTTGTCGTCACCATCATCGTATGTATAGACAAGAAAAGGCGTACATTAAAAGAAAAAAGTTTAACAAAATGGTAAAAAGGGTATGTGCAGAGAATAGTATCAAAAAAGACAGAGGTTATCTTATGATTAAAATTGTAGCTAAAACCAAAGAAGGAGCTATTAAAGAGATAGAAATGAATGAGATTCGTTCAAGCCATGACTTTCAATGGTATTGGGTTGATTTTTACAATCCCACCGAGGAAGAAAAAAAGCAGCTTGAACAATTTAATTTTCATCCTTTAGCAGTTGAGGACTGTTTGAATCAAGGTCAGCGGGCTAAATTTGAGTTGTATGATGAGCATTATTTTTTAGTGTATTATGCACTTCATAAAGAAGAGCTTGAGCACTTAGAAGTATCTGCATTTGTGGGGGATAACTTTTTAGTCACTTACCACTTGGACAAGCTAACGAGCGTGGCTAGAGTGTGGGAGCTTATCAAAAAAGACCCTGAGGCTACCGAAGATGGAACATGGGATATCATGTATGAACTCTTAGATCATACCGTTGATGAATACTTCCCTGTGCTTTATAAATTTGAAGATCACATAGACGACATTGAAGACAATGCAAAAGACGAACCTATGGATGAACTAATGAGGCAGCTTTATGACATCCGAAGTGATTTGTCACGAATGCGCCGGATTTTAAACCCCATGAGAGATTTAATGTATCGTATTATGTCAACCAATGCGTTAAAAGCAAAAGAGCAGGTTCGCTATTTTAATGATATTTATGACCACCTATTAAATATGATTGAAATTATGCAAGCAAGCAGGGATTTGTCAAATGATATTCGAGAAAGCTTTATGTCCATCAACTCGGATCGTATGAATTCAATCATGTTTACGCTAACGCTGATGTCAGCTATTTTCTTACCGTTGACGTTTATTGCTGGCCTCTATGGCATGAACTTTTCATATATGCCGGAACTGACGGGAAAATATAATTATTTTATTGTACTGGGCATTATGATTGGGCTTGTAGGCGTAATGGTCTTTGCCTTTTATAAAATGGGATGGTTCAAATATCGAAAAGGACCTAAACTATAAAGTAGATTGTTAACCTTCCTGTATAAATGTTCATCAACTCAGTAAAAATGAAATTAAATAAGCGAAGATCTTATCTGCCTCTAGATAAGATCTTTTTCTTGTGCTATAAACAAGGAAAGCAGGGAAGCGAGGGAAGAATGTGAAACACGGAAGAATGGGGCTGCGAAGCATCACGGTGCTGCTTGTATGCATGGTGGTAATTCTATCGCTATTGTTAACGGATTTATTAGTTAGCAGTTCAATTGGAAAAAACATCCGAGATCAACAGGCTGAAAAAGCTCGGACTATTGCTACAATTATTTCAGAATCAACGAACGTGAAAAAAGGACTAGAGACAAAAACACCTCAGTCAATTCAGGAATTTACTGAACGAATTCGTAAAAAATCAAGCGTCTTGTTTATCGTTGTTATAGATATGAATGGAATCCGCCAATCTCACCCAGATCCTAAAAAGATAGGAAAGAGGTTTGCCGGAGGCGATGAGCAAAAATCATTGCACGGGAAATCTTATGTATCTGTATCAAAAGGAACGCTTGATAAATCTCTGCGCGCTTTTGCACCTATTTATAATGAAAAAAATCAACAAATTGGCGCAGTGGCTGTGGGGATTTCTTTGAATAATGTAAATGAAGCGATTAGAGATGGGCATCGTCGAATTGTTTTAGGTTCATTAATTGGCTTACTTGTAGGCGTTCTTGGTGCTATTTTATTAGCGAATTACATAAAGAAAATTTTATTTGGCTTGGAACCTTCTGAAATTGCTAAAATTCTAGAAGAGAGAAGCACCATGCTGCAGTCGGTTCGTGAAGGAGTGATAGCTGTTGATAAAGAAGGTAATATTACACTTGCTAATCGTTCTGCACGCCGCTTATTTGTTAAAGCAGGGTTAGCACCAGAGCCAATCGGTTTGTCTATTCGAGAATATATGCCCACCTCCAGATTGGACGACGTTTTGTCTACGGGGGAATCTCATTATGATGAAGAGCAAGTCATAAATGGAGTAGCCATTGTAGTTAATAGGGTTCCGCTAGTGGTAAACGAAGAGATTGTAGGAGCACTTTCTACGTTTCGGGATAAAACAGAAGTTAATATCTTAGCAGAACAGCTAACAGGTGTTAAAATGTATGTGGAAGCGCTTCGAGCACAATCGCATGAATTTATGAATAAACTTCATGTGATTTTAGGAATGGTGCAGATGAATTATTATGATGAGCTAAAAACGTATATTCATCAGCTTGTTAATCATCGTGTCGATGAATCTAGTTCAGTGACTAAATCTATTAAAGATCATGCGTTGGCAGGGTTTCTCATGGGCAAAATGAGTTATGCTAGAGAGGAAAGCGTAGAACTGACGTTTTCCGCTGATGAAGTTATTCCAGAACCTTCAGATCCACACGTTACTCATCATCTCATTACCATTATTGGAAATTTAATTGATAATGCAATTGATTCAGTTTGTCATCAAGCCTCTAAAAAAGTGTCCATTATGCTTGTGTATAAAAACAATAAGCTTACGATTCAAGTTACGGATACAGGCTGCGGCATTCCTTCCGATACAATGAATCAGATTTTCAAGAAAGGCTTTTCTACAAAAGGAACGAGCAGAGGGTTTGGGCTGCATTTAGTGAAGCAAACGATTGATGAACTAGGTGGCCAAATCGTTATTGACTCATTTATAAATAGCGGCACCACATTCTATATTGATATTCCGTACGAAACAAGGAGAGATCAAGTTGATTAAAGTATTAATTGTTGAAGATGACCCAATGGTTGCTCAGTTTAATCAAAAGTACATTGAAGAGATAGAGGGGTTTACAGTGGTCGCTGTTGCTCATTCGGGTCATGAAGCCTTAGTGAAGGTAAATGAATATCAAGTTGATTTAGTACTGCTTGATATCTTTATGCCTGGGCAAAATGGTTTGAGAGTTTTACAAGAGATTCGAACAAAGCAAGAGGAAATAGACGTCATTTTTATCACCGCTGCTTCGGATGCCCAAACGATTCAGCAAGCTTTACGCTATGGAGCGATTGATTATTTGATTAAGCCTTTTACATTTGAACGCTTTTATCAAGCACTTTCGGCTTATAAACAAACATTTCGTACGTTAAAACAGCAACCTCAGCTTAATCAACAGGAATTAGACGGGCTGCTGTCTAATAAAAAAATAAAAGAAGCTCCGGTAGAGCCGTTGCCTAAGGGTCTAACGACAGGAACATTAGAAGTCATCGTAGAAGCCATTGTGCATCTTAAAGATCACCCTTTTTCGACCGATGATGTGGCTGAAAAAACGGGAATTTCAAGAGTGTCTATTCGAAAATATTTAAAATTTCTAACAGATATAGGTCTTCTTGGAGAAAGAATGACTTACGGCACAATAGGACGTCCTGTGTATGCGTACTTATACAATGAACAAAACCGTCACTTGCTGCATCACTACCTCGTTGACTTTGAAAAATAAAAAGATTTACCTGTCAGAGACGTCCGGTGTTATTTTGTCGGTGTGAGAATATTTTACTGTAGAGTGCCGGTGAGTTAAGTGGTATGGTTGATAATAACAAAGGAAAAAAAACAAGTCGTTTGACTGAAAAAGAGGTGGTTTCTTGATTGAAAGCATAGAACGCTTGACTGAATTACTGTTATCAGGGAATCAAGATGAAGCTTGGAATATTGTGTGGAAAAAAAGACAGCAGGGTTTCGACACATTTTATATTTTTCAGCAATTCATTTCAGTGTCAATGGCTCAAATCGGTATGATGTGGGAAGAAGATGAAATTTCAGTGGCTGATGAACATTTAGCTACTACTACCTGTGACTATGTTTTGTCACGCTATCAATTGTGTATAAGACAAGAAGTTATTAAAAGTGAAAAAAAAGGTCTGTTTTTGTGTATAGAAAATGAACAGCATTTTTTAGGTTTAAAAATGATTTCCATTCTCTTTGAAGAGCACGGATGGCAGACGAAACTTTTAGGAGCAGATTCTCCGCTTTTACATGCAACGCACGCTGTTGAACAATGGAAACCTGATTTAGTAGGAATCTCGTTCAGTTTAACTCATCATATAGAAAAAGCAAACGAATATATAGAAGGATTAAAAAAGACAAAACATCAGCCGCTTATTTTAGTTGGAGGCCGAGTAGTTTCAAACTATAAGTTTCCTCTTGTTCAAACAAATCAAGTTCGATTTATTGCACAGCTAGAGGAGTTGAAAGAGCTTTTTCATTATCAATCAATTAGGGGGATTAAGGTTGTCGACTATTAAATATGCTCCGCTTCCTGCTTTTATTATGGATGAGGAAATGAATATTCTAGCGCAATCTGATGAAGCAGCCGCTTTATTCGGAGAGGTTCAACATTTTTTAGAAATTGTTGATGAAGATAGTCAGAACAAAGCTAGAAAACGATTAGGAAAGAAGGAAAAAATAAAAACAGAATTAGTCATGCATTCGCGTAAATCTAAGATGTCTCTTTATACCGTGAATTGCAAATGGGAGCAAGATAAGGCGCATGTAATATGTGTAGAGGAAGATTCTCAAATTAGAATTCTCTCAGAAAAAATCGAACAGCATACAGCGCGTTTATCTGAAACAGACTTAGAACTGCTGCTGCAAAAAGAACGATTAGAAAAGGCCATGAACCGAGTTATAGAGCTGTCGGGACCGTTTATTCATTTATCGAACAACATGGTGCTTATACCTCTGTTTGGCGATTTATTTGAGGAAGTCATCATGAAAAATGAACATCGGCTGCTCAGACAAATAGATGAGGAAACGGTTGATCGAGTTATCATTGATTTTAATGGAATCGGTCAAATTGATGAACGAGGTGTTGCAGCCCTAGAACATTTAATATGGGAATTTCAGCTAATGGGCGTACAGATTTATTTAACAGGTGTGACACCCGATCACAGTCAATGGCTTCACCAGTATCATTTTCAAGCAAATGTAAAATCTATTAGTAACCTAGGTCAGGCCATTCATCAATTTTTTACAACGGCATGAAATGGCTACAAAAAGTGAACACTTCATATAAAGGCAATAAGACAGGGGATCAATACGGATAAACAGGTGATTAAAATTTGGTGAAACACGCGCGTAAAGTAGCTTTAAGAATTTCAATTATATATATCATTATTGGCGCTGTATGGATCTTGATATCTGATAATATATCTAGAACATTAGCGCAAGGTCGTTTTGAAGTATATATTTTTTTTCAACAATACAAAGGTTGGTTTTTTATTTTAGCTACGGGTATTATTTTGTATGGGTTGGTATATAGGAGAGCTTATAAACTAGTGGAGTCCCAGCAAGAGCTCGTAGTGAAAGAACACGAACTTCAAACGAGCAATCAGCACTATCAATCTTTGTTCAAACATAACCCTGATGGTGTTTTTGAAATAAGTAAAACGGGTGAAGTACTTCTTGCTAACCCGGAAGGTGAAGCAATCGTTGGATACTCCAGTGAAGAACTGCAAAAGATGAAACCTTCAGCTCTTATCGCAGCTGAAGAGTTTGATATGTGTAAAGAGTATTTTAAAGAAGTGCTGAATGGAAAAGGTGCTAAGTTCGAAATGAATGTGATCAATAGAAAGCGAGAAAGACGGTTGCTTAGGTGTTCTTTGCTTCCCATTATTGTTCATAAGCAGGTAGTAGGTGTATTTATGATTGCACGCGATATTACTACATACCGCCAAGATGAAGAGCTTATGATAACCTCGGAAAAAATGTCGGTTATTGGACAAATGGCAGGTGCCGTAGCACATGAAATTAGAAACCCCCTTACTTCTTTAAAAGGTTTTGTACAGGTTATGCAAGCCTCTAAGGAAACAAATGACACATATTTAGATATCATGATGTCTGAAATCGACCGCATCAACTTAATCTCCAGTGAAATGCTCATTCTTGGAAAAAAGCAGCATGTATCTTTTGAAAAGACCAATTTATGCGAGATTTTAAAACAAGTTATTACGCTAATGGAAGCGCAGGCCAATTTAAATAATGTTTCTATTTTATTGAAAGAAACAGCAAAAAGGCCTATTTATGTTTCGGCTGATGCAAATCAGTTGAAACAAGTGTTCATCAATGTGATCAAAAACGGTGTAGAAGCTATTATTGAGAAAGGCCATATTACAATAACAGTTGAAGAAAAAGATACACGAGCATTGATTCACTTCGAAGACAATGGAATCGGAATGAGTCAAGAGAGGATTGAACAAGTAGGGACGCCGTTTTATTCTACAAAAGAAGCTGGAACGGGCTTAGGGCTGGCCGTGTGTTACAAAATCATGGAGCGTCATCAAGGTACCATGCATTTTAAAAGCGGTAAAGGAAAAGGGACAACGGTTACTATTGATATGCCAATTACAGAACGAAACAGCCGCCTTTCGTAGTTCAGAGAGGCGGTTGTTTTCTTGAAAAAGAGGAAGTAAGCAGCTGAGCCCTTTGCGTCCGGATCCATATAGGACATAAAACCTCCTTCTTATACAAGTTTTCGTCCATAATAAAGAGGATCATATTGTTTTCTATAGAAGCAATAGTGTATCATAGTTGAAGCTATGTATATCGATGTAGAAAAGTTAAGGCAACAATCGACTTTTCTACTGACGGATTGACAGGGTCCCTTGGGATAAGGAAGGTTTATTTATAAATAGAAATTAAGGTCAGTATTAACGCACATGGCCACTGATACATTCGTTTAATTGAAATAAAAAAATCGTTTATAATATCGAGAAAAGCATGGAAAAGGAGATAGATATGAGTCAGTTTATAGAGACTTTACAGCCTTTTTTACAAGAGGCGTGGAAAAAAGCAGGGTTCAATGAGCCTACTGCCATTCAAACGAAAGCTATTTCAGAGATTTTAGCTAATAAAGATGTAATAGGAGAATCCCCAACGGGAACAGGAAAGACACTGGCATATTTGTTGCCTGTCTTACATCGCATTCAGCCGGGACCATCTCATGTTCAAGCGGTTATTTTAGCATCTTCCCATGAATTAGTTATGCAAATTCATGGTGAAATTCAAACTTGGTCGCAGGGAAGCGGTATTTCAAGCGCTGCGTTTATTGGCGGAGCAAATATGAAACGGCAATTAGAAAAACTCAAAAAGCGCCCTAATATCATTGTTGGTACCCCAGGACGTTTGAACGAATTAATTAAAATGAAGAAATTAAAAATGCACGAAGTCAAAACAATTGTGATTGATGAAGCGGATCAATTGTTTGTACCTGAGCATGTTCAAACGGTTCAACAGATTGTAAAAATGGCGTTAAGTGATCGTCAAATCCTAATCTTCTCAGCTACTGTATCAGAACGTACCAAATCGCTAGCGAAAGACATGATGAACCAGCCTCTTGAAATAGAGGTAGGAAGAGATGAACTCCCAGCTTCGAAGGTAGAGCATGTATACATCAAAAGTGAAGCTAGAGATAAAGTGGACGTGCTTAGAAAACTAGTTCGTCAAGAACAAATGAAAGCTTTAGCCTTTTTTAAAGGGATTGATACTCTGATCGAGTTTGAAGAAAAATTAACATTTAAGCGTGTAGAAGCAGGCTCTTTACACAGTGAAACGAAAAAAGAAGATCGTGCTACGACGATTAAAGGTTTTCGAAAAGGAGATTTCCCTGTCTTATTAGCAACGGATGTCGCAGCTAGAGGATTAGACATTAAGGGATTGACGCATGTAATTCATATCGATGTTCCTCAAGATGCAGATCAATACGTACATCGCTCAGGTAGAACAGGCAGATCGGGAGCAGAAGGTACAGTCATTTCTCTTGTCACTGAACGAGAAGAGCGAAATTTAAAACAAATCGCACGTGAACTTCAACTTTCATTAGCGAAAAAAGAGCTTTATATGGGCGAAATCGTCGATGAAGGTACAAAAGAGCAGTCCCGTACAGCTAAAAAACCTTCAAAAAAGCCATTTAACAAGAAAAAGAAACAAAAAGGTCGGATGTAAACTAGGTATTCTTCCTTTTTATAACAGCAGTGTCACAACCTAAAAAGCAACGTCTACTGCTTTATTACAGCAGCCTGGCGTTGTTTATTTTCTCTATTTCCCCTGTATAAATAAGTAAAAAAAGAGAAATGTAGATATTTTTTCCTAGGTATGAAAATAGTTTGAATGATGGATTTTGTTTTTTGTAACCTTATTTTAACATTACTTTAAGAGACTTCTAATAAAAGAGGAAGAAGGACGTGGGGACATTTTATGGATGCAATTGATGATCTCTTTGACGACATAGAGCGAAGAAGAAAAAGCAAAGAATATAGTCGAGATGCAGATCAATTAGAATCATATTTACATGAAGTTCAACGTATCATGGAATTTCTTGAAGAAGGTATCTATCTGTTTCAAAATTCGCACCAACAATATGCGTCAGATTGGTCAGGGCGTTCTAAGAGCTCATATGAGGATATTTATAATGATATTACGCAATCCACTTTTCATCTGTACGACGTAAGGGATGAATTGTTTCAAACTTTACGCTTAGAAATTTCACGATTAAGAGAGCTAGCATCGGCGTAATAAATAACATTATCGACTCACTCTTTTAGAAAGTGAGTCTTTCCGTATAGGCTTAAAAAATGTTTGGATGATGACTGAAGGCTTACAAGAGATAGGGGGACGGACATACATGGAGATAAAAGTAAATCCAGAGGTGCTGCAGACATTTGCAGAGCGAATTCAACAGTCTCATTCACAGACGGCTGATGCACTTCAAAAACTAAGCTGGGAAGCTACAAATCTACATTTCTTGTCTGTTGCAGATATTGATAAAGTGCTGGACTTGCAGGAAGAGTTACAGCATATGATTCGCAAACTTGATTCGCTAACGGAAAATGCACATTTATTAGTAAAAGACACTGCAGAGCAAATGAGAAAAGCAGATGGAGAGCTAGAAGGCTCTTCAGGCTGGACGGAGTTTTGGTCGAGCGTATGGAGCGATGGGAGCGCCCATTCGCAAGATACGTGGAATGACATAAAGAACTTAAAAGAATGGAACACGTATGACAATATGCATAGAACGATTGAAAAACCTCTAGGTACTCTTAATGTTATGTGGAATTCGCTTTCTATGTCTTGGGAAGAAAAAGTAGTGAATGGTTCTACATGCAGTCGAACGGAATTTTTCACTTATGGGGTTATTCAAATGGGATTGGGCATTTTAAGTCAGGAGATGAATCCTTCAAACATTATGTTTAGTGACAGCACAGAGGAAGTGAAGAGAGAATGAATGAAGTATATGATGGCGCTGGAAGTGAAATGGTACAGTTCCTTACAGGGTTGTCTCAGCAATGAAGTATACATTTAATTTATTAGAAAAATCGTTAATTGAAGCAATGAAAGATAATAAAAAAATTGCTCAATTTTATAAAACTTTAATGAATAGCAATTTATGGCTAGTTGTTAGCTCAGAACATGTAGCATCAGATATATTAATTGCAGAGCACTACGTTCAGACGATGAAAAGTGCAGCGTATCGATATTTACCTGTTTTTTCGTCAAAATATCCGATTGAACAGATGCTAAAAGATGAAAAGACCGTATGTGTATCATTTAAGGATATGCTGCCTGTATTAAATGAAGAAATAGCCATATTACTTAATCCTGACACGCCTCTCTCAAAATTATTCATCCCGGAAGAAATAAGAATGTTAAAAGAAGATAAAAATTATTTTAAGCAGTAGCCAAGGCGATAACAAGCACATGTCCTTTTTTCAAGCATGTCTGAATCTTAAATAAATAGGATATATATAGGCAGGGCCTTAAACAGGCTGCTGCTTTTTTATTACTAGTAAATAGTTCTATAGATAATAAATAGAAATGTAATTTAATAGTCTTATAGTTTTTATTTTCCTTTAAATAGGTACCTATAGATTAGATGGAAAAGGTTTAAATGAGAACAAAATCTTGGTTTTTTAGGTTTTATTTGCATTTTTTAGGGGTATTTGTAGATACATATTCTCATTTTTGGAGGCTTTTGCAAGTAACCTTTGACCTTATCACTAGAGTTTCTTACAATAATAGTAAATATATAAACCGAAGGAGAGATATGTATGTCAGGAATTATTCGCGTAACACCAGCAGAGCTTCGCGACATGTCAGGTCGCTATACTAACGAAAGCGGTCAAGTTCAAGAACTAGTAAGCCGTCTTGATACAATGAAAAATCAACTTCAAGATATGTGGGAAGGTGCTTCAAGCGAAGCGTTTGCTGCTCAATACGAAGAATTAAAACCTTCTTTCGTTGAAATGTCTAACCTACTTACAAAAATTGCTAAGCAATTAGACGACTCTGCAAATGTTCTTGAAGATACAGATAACCAAATCGCTAGCCAAATCCGCGGTTAACTTCATCTAATAATCTAAGTGAAGTAATAAAAGGAGCGCCCCATTCTCAAAAGATGAAGGCGCTTTTTCTATGTTTTGAGGTGATGAAACCCTATGTATATAGAAGTAACAGTAGACTTAAAGCACTATACAGGTGATCGGTTCGATTTGCGACTATCAAACTATCATTCAATCAAAAAAGTAGTCGAGATCGTTTGGCAAGCTAAAAAGATTACTCAATCACCAAAGGACGGTGCGTGGATACGTGTTTCAAATAAAAATCTTATTTTCTCGGGAAATGAGACGATGATTAACTGCGGAATTACCACAGGTGATTGTATCGAAATTCTCTAAAGGAGTCTATTAGAATGTCAGAGAAGAGACCGACTTACTTAGAAGAGCAGCTCGAAGCTGTAATGACACGTCATAATAATGAATATACATTTGTTTTTCAAAAAGAAAAAATTCGACTTGATCGTTCTGTTGAAATTGAAATGTTAAAGGATGTAAACACGGCTTTTCAAAAAGAAATCATGATGAGCGATGATGAACTTAAAATAACAATTAAGCCTACCTCTGAATTTCAACCTTTTACAGCATTAAGGGGAAAAGAAGAACAGCAAAAGTGGCTGTTTGCAGATCAGCTTATCAAAAAGGTAAAGCAGCATTCTTTTTCAAGGCTGCATTTGTTGATTTGTCCAGAAAATATCATTTTTGATAAAAGTTTAAGTCCTGCTTTTTTACATTATGGAGTGAAAGAAAGTTTACCTCCTTATGAGCCTAACGAGGAACAAAGCTTTCAGGAGTTAAAGGCTACGATAGCGGCGGCCGTTGACTCATCGCATACATTTGAACAGTATTTTAAGTTATACGAGACCTTGCAATTAAAAGAAGACGCTAAAAAAATAATGCATATCAGCAATGAGGAAGAGTTGAGTCAATTTGTTCAGCATAAGCTAACCCAAATTGAAAAACATCAAAAGACACTTGTTCAACTTCCTCAAAAACGCTGGACCATTTTTAAGTTTTCATCTGTCGGTATACTTGTCTTATTAATTCCAGCTCTTATTTATACTTTTTATTCTTATTTTTTTGCTCAGCCGAAACAAGAAGCATTTGTAGAAAGCAACGAATACTTTCTTGAAAAAAACTACAGCAAAGTAGTCGACACACTTGAAGATTACGATATTGAAAGTATGCCTAAAATTGTGCAATACGAAATAGCAACCTCCTATCTTGTTAATGAAAAGTTGGGAGAGGAGCAAAAGGCAAATGCTTTAAAGACTATTACGCTTCAGTCAGATCCTCAGTACTTTGCCTATTGGTTTTACATTGGCCGAGGAGACAACAAAAAAGCTTTAGAAGTGAGCAGGTTGTTAGAAGAACGTTCGTTAATTATCTATGCATTAATGAAATACGAAGGTCAGCTAAAGACAGACAACGATTTAGCGGCTGATAAAAAGCAAGAAGAGCTTGATAAAGTAGCGAATGAACTGGAAGAATTCAAGAAAGAAAATGATCAGCAAGAAGCGGAAGCAGCCAAGCAGCAAGAAGAGAAACAGGCTGAGGAAGCACAGGCGGCCAAGCAGCAGGAAGAAGAACAGAAAGCTGCAGAAGCCGAGAAAAAGAAACAAGAAGAGCAGAAAAAACAGCAGGAAGATCAATCGAAGTAGGGAGGTAGTTGTATGAATATGCTTTGGATAGTTAGTGGGCAAACGTATCAGCAGCTGCCTATAGATTTTAAAACCTTTCGCCAAGCAACGGTTGGAAACACTCAGCATCAAACGTTTACTTTTTCCTATCCGTTTGAGAAAGGTCAAATGACGCTGTCATCTGAAAAGAACGGCCGGCTCTTGGTTTCCTACGGAGAAGAAAGGATAGCAGAGCTATCTGTTTCTGAGTCGTTTGTATGGCGAGAACAAGGACAGGCTTTAACCTTTGCCCTTACAGAGACGGCTGTTAAAGAAGCTGTCTATTATATTGATTACGAATCAGAAGTCTCGTTTTCCACAAGTGATGAAGCAGCTGATGTGTATCAGCAGAAAGAAAAGTATGTAGTAGAGCCAAAAGAAGGATTTTACTTATCAAAGATAAACGGGAAGTGGAAGGTCTTTTATAACCAAGAACGGCTTTATCTTAATGGACACCGAATAGAAGAGAATAGGAACCTTCAGCCCGGAGATCTTATTTTATGGTCTTCTATGACGATTCAATTGATCGAAAAAGATTTGCTGAAGATTCAAAGCTACTATGATTATGCATCTAAGCTTCCGGCTACGGCGCAACCTATTTCTGAAATGAAAAAGAAGTACCCGGTTTATAGACGGACACCGCGCATGATATATGATTTGCCTAATGATAAGGTGAGCTTGTCCTTTCCGTCTCAAGACAATGATGAAAATAACCGAAGCTTATGGCTTACCATTTTACCCCCATTAGTCATGCTTTTAGTCATGGGTACGGTATCGATTATTCAGCCCAGGGGAATTTTTATTATTATATCTGTCATGATGTTTACGACCACGCTGATTGTATCTACCGTTCAATATTTCAAAGATAAAAAACAGCGCAAGAAGCGCCAAGAGCGTCGTCGTCGAATTTATACAAAGTACTTAGAGAACAAGCGCGAGGAATTACAAGAACTAGCATCAGTTCAACGAGATGTATTATCTTATCATTTTCCAACGTTTGAACGAATGAAATATTTAACAGAACAGATTTCCGATCGAATTTGGGAACGAACTGTGGAAAGCAGTGATTTCTTACAGGTGCGTCTTGGAAAAGGAACAGTTCCTGGAAGCTACCAAATTTCTTTAAATAGCGGAGATATGGCTAATCGAGAAATTGATGATTTGCTTGAGCAGTCTCAGCACATGGAAAAAGTCTATCGAGAAGTCAAAAATGCACCTGTTACCGCTCACTTAGGTTTAGGCTCTATCGGTCTGGTAGGAAAGATGAAGACGGTGAAGAATGAACTGCATCAGCTTGTAGGACAGCTGGCATTCTCCCACAGTTATCATGATGTGAGATTCGTATTCATTTTTGATGAAGAAGAATATAAAGAGTGGGAATGGATGAAATGGCTCCCTCATTTTCAGCTGCCTCATTCTTTTGCGAAAGGCTTCATTTATAATGAACAAACGAGAGATCAGCTTTTATCTTCTATTTACGAAATGCTGAGAGAACGCGACTTAGATGAAGCAAAAGGAGAAGGGGTTTTTTTGCCTCACTTTGTTTTTATTATTACGAATCAGCAGCTAATTGCAGATCACGTTATCTTAGAGTATTTAGAAGGGTATCACCCTCATCTTGGGTTCTCTACGATATTTGCGGCAGAGACGAAAGAAAGCTTAACGGAGCATGTTCACACACTCGTTCGTTATATTAACGAATCCCAGGGGGATATATTAATTCAAAAGCAAAAAGCTGTGAATATTCCATTTCAGCTTGATAAACACACGCTTGATTATAATGAAAGATTTGCAAGGATGCTGCGGACATTGGATCACCAAGTTGGCATGACCAACTCAATTCCAAATAGCGTTTCATTCTTAGAATTATTTAAAGCAAGAGAAATTGGTGAGCTGGATATCGTGCAAAGGTGGCACACCAATGAATCAGCTAAGTCGCTAGCGGTTCCAATTGGTTTAAAAGGAAAAGAGGATATTGTTGAACTAAATCTTCACGAAAAAGCTCACGGCCCTCATGGATTACTTGCAGGTACGACGGGGTCAGGGAAAAGTGAATTTTTACAAACGTACATTCTTTCTCTAGCGGTGAATTTCCACCCCCATGAAGTCGCATTTTTATTGATTGACTATAAGGGCGGAGGAATGGCTCAGCCGTTTAAAAACATGCCTCACCTGCTTGGAACCATTACAAATATTGAAGGAAGTAAGAATTTTAGTACAAGAGCCTTAGCTTCTATTAAAAGTGAATTAAAGCGACGCCAACGCTTGTTTGATAGATATGAAGTCAATCATATTAATGATTATACAGATTTATATAAGCAAGGTATGGCAGAAGAACCTCTGCCTCACTTATTCTTAATCTCGGATGAATTTGCTGAGTTAAAAAGTGAAGAACCAGAGTTCATTCGCGAATTAGTCAGCGCGGCGCGAATTGGACGTAGTCTAGGCGTTCATTTAATTTTAGCAACACAAAAGCCAGGCGGTGTTATTGACGATCAAATTTGGAGTAATGCGCGCTTTAAAGTAGCGTTAAAAGTCCAAGATTCCGCTGATAGTAAAGAAATCTTAAAAAATGCAGACGCTGCTTCTATTACGGTGACGGGTCGAGGCTATCTGCAGGTTGGAAATAATGAAGTGTATGAACTGTTTCAGTCAGCCTGGAGCGGCGCGCCGTACATGGAAGATACGTATGGGGCTGAAGACGAAGTAGCCATTGTCACAGATCTCGGGTTGATTCCTTTATCTGATGTATCTACTCAGCAGACGTCATCCAAACAAGCGGAAGCAGAAATTGATGTTGTGGTGCAAAAAATCGAACAAACGCAGCAGGAATTAGGTATCAAAAAATTAAATAGTCCATGGCTGCCGCCTCTTAAAGAGAGATTGCTTCGCAGTGAGTACAAAGAGAAGCGAGACGGCGTATTCCCAATTGGCTTAATTGATGAACCTGAAAAGCAAAGTCAAACGGTATATAACTATCAGCTGATGGACGATGGAAACATTGGTATATTTGGTTCGTCAGGATATGGTAAATCGTTTACAGTCATGATGTTGCTTCTTAGTCTAGCTGAAAGACAGAGCCCAGAGCAGCTTCATTATTACATTTTTGACTTTGGGAACGGTACGCTGCTGCCGCTTCGTCAGCTGCCTCATACGGCGGATTATTTCTTAATGGATCAAATGCGTAAAATTGAAAAATTCATGACGATTATCAAACAAGAAATCGCAAGACGAAAGCAGTTATTTCAACAGCAGGAAGTTAGCAATATCAAAATGTATAATGCTTTAAGTTCAGAAGAGCTTCCTCTAATTTTTATCACGATTGATAATTTTGATCTTGTCAAAGAAGAAATGCAAGATCTAGAAATGCAGTTCACGCAGCTTGTGCGTGACGGTCAGTCTTTAGGAATTTATATGATCTTTACCGCGACGCGCGTGAATTCTATTCGTCAGTCACTTATGAATAACTTGAAAACGAAGGTGGTTCATTACTTAATGGATCATTCAGAAGCGTATTCTATTTTAGGACGTACGCCGTATGCGCTAGAGTCTATTCCAGGCCGGGCTATTATCAAAACGGATCAACCTTATTTTGCACAGCTGTTTTTACCTGCGGAAGGAAAAGATGATTTTGAAATTTTTGATGCAGTTAAGCTGCACATTCAACGATTAAAGAATCAATACGCTGATGCTATTCTTCCGGAGCCGGTGCCAATGCTGTCATCGAAACTTGTACTTGCCGAATTTATGACGGACAGAAGAGTTATTCGCGAAAAAGGAGTTATTCCTCTTGGGTTAGATGAAGAGTTTGTTCGACCGGTGCATATGAACTTTACGAAAAATAAGCATTGTATCGTCATGGGACAGACGCAAAAAGGAAAGACCAATGTAGTGAAAGTCATACTGCAAACAGCGCTTGAACAAGGCGTGAAGCAAATCGGACTATTTGATTCGGTTGACCGTGGTTTATCAAGCTATGCAGCTGAAGAGCAAGTTGTTTACATGGAAACAAAAGAACAGATCGTCGACTGGCTTGACCTAACCGAAGAACGATTGCAGCGACGTGAAAATAAGTATTTGGAAGCAGTGCAGGAAGGAACCGTACACGGCCTTTCATTTGCCCCGATCATGCTTGTAGTAGACGGATTTGTACGATTCCAGCAAAACTTAGACAGTGTCTTGCAGGATCGTATTACAAAATTGATAAAAAATTATAGCCACCTGGGCTTTAACTTGATTGTTGCAGGGAACAACAATGAGTTTTCAAAAGGATTTGACGCGTTAACAACAGAAGTGAAGCAAATTGGCCAAGCTGTGTTGTTGATGAAGAAAACAGAGCAAAGCTTATTTACACTTCCTTATGACCGAAAAGAAGCCGACGTTAACCCTGGCTTCGGTTATTATATTAAAAGTGGAAAAGAAACAAGAATTCAAATCCCGCTATGTGTAAGTGAAAGGAAGATCTTAACATGACCGAACAGCGTAAGTATACACTTAAAGTCATATTAGCTGTTGTTTTAATTTTGGCTCTTCCTTCTTTCTTTTTCCAGTATATTGGAGACAACCCGCTACAAGTCACAGAAAACTCAACAAGAACGATTGCGGTTGTTAACGAAGATAATGGAGTAAAAGAAAATAGTGAAAAAGCGATAGAATTTGGAGAAAAAGTGACTCCTCTTTTACAGGAGGGGTCAGATTATCAATGGACCGTGCTTGGACGAAGCGCAGCTACAAGCGGTTTACAGAATGGGAAATATGATGCGGTTATTTATATTCCCTCGACTTTCTCACAAAATATTTTATCGTATCAGGAAAAAAAACCAGAAAAAGCTACTTTGGAATACAAAGTTCAAAGTCAGCTTAACGCAGTTAATAAGGAAAAAGTAGTAGGGGAATTAGAAGATGCTACTACAAAGGTTAATAATGAAATGTCCTCTTTGTACTGGAGTTATGTATCACAGGAAGTGGATAAGGTACGCGGACAGTTCGATAAAATTCTAAATAAAGAAATCGCCTTTCAAAAAACAATGGTCGCTTTTTATAAACCGAATTCAAAAGATTTAGCAGGTGAATTAAATGATCAAAAGAAAATTCTTCAGCAAATCCAAGATAATGTAAATAAAGCAGAAAAAGGTTCTAGCGACAGACAAGGCGACGTAGAACAGGTTGAAAAGAATTTAAACAGCTTCATTGAATATGTAAATCAATATCAAACATATCAAGAAACACAGAAACAAATGCTTGAAAAAACGCAGGCTCAAAGTGTCGCTGCGATTCAACAAGGGTTGTCTTCCCTTGAATCTAATCAGCCAAGCTCTAAGCAAAATTTTAATGAGCAGGCCAATCAAGTGTTTAGTGGCTTATCTTCCATTCAACAGCAGCTGGATGAAAATCAAAAAGCCGTTGGAGAACTTGGAGATCAACAAGCAGATAACGTCAGTGAACAAGAAAAAGCTCTGCAAGATTTGAACGGCCAAATCATCAGTTCATACAAACAGCAGTCTGAGCAAACAACCTTAAATCAAATTGAAAGTAAGCTAAAGCCGCTTCGTGCGCAGCTAGAGACAGCTTCATCAAATGATAGTGGTGGAGGCTCAACGGATCCAGGGGAAAGTGATGGAACTCAGCCAGATCCTAATCAAGACGGAGAGACGCCAACGGACCCTGGAGAAGGTGACGGAACTCAGCCAGATCCTAATCAAGGTGGAGAGACGCCGACGGATCCTGGAGAAGATGATGGAACTCAGCCAGATTCCGGTCAAGGCGAAGGAACGTCAGAACCAATTCAAGTGGATTTATCTCAGCAAACAGCAAAGCTTGATGATATATCAAAAGGGCTTGATGATTTAGAAAAGCAGCTTCAAGGCATGACGAGTGAAACACCCGAAGCGCCTGAAGCACCTGAGACACCTGAGGACACGGAAACGCCTGGAACGCCTGAAACACCGGATACACCTGATACATCAGGCACATCCAATGCTGTGAAAAGTGCGCTTGAAAAAGTGGCTAATCTGAAAACACAGGTACAGGCGGTCAAAGATGAGCTGCAAAATGTAACCGTTCAGCCTGAAACTTCAGGAGAAAATACGGATGCGCTGAAGCAGAAAATTGCCAGTTTGGAAGCAGACGTCGAGTCTTTGACAGCACAGAAAAACAAAGCAGAGAAAGACTTAGAAGAAGCAACCAAGTCGTCCAGCAGTCAAATTGCTAAGCTTCAAGAAGAAAATGAACGATTAAAAAAAGAGAATGAAAAGTTGAAAGAAGACGGCAAAAAACCTTCTAAAGGCAGTGCGGATGTTGATGGTCTCATTACGATGATTAAAAACAAAGAAGATAAAATCTTATCTTCTCCAAACCTTTCAGCTTCTCGAAAGGAAAAGCTGAGCAATACATTCTCAGGTAAGATTAAAAGCAGCAGTGCCGAAGATCTGTTAAAGTACTACGGTGATTTATCGCAGTATGATTTGACTTTAGCTCAAGTAGGAAATACAGACATACAGAACAGCGTCCTTAACAATGACTCTATTAAAGGAAGTTTGCAGCAGGCGTTAGCTGGAACCGTTTCTTCTCAAGACGCGCGTAAGCAAATCCAACAAAACCTGTCTCTAACAAAAGAAGAGTTAGCACAGTTCCAAAGTTCAGTGCAAGATTTTGCTGATCAATATGGACAAACAGTTGATGCTGAACAAGCATCGATTATGGAAGAGCTATCAGCTATTCAAGAAAAAGCAAATGCAATGAATCAAGAGCTTCAATCTAGCGCAGGTGAAGATCAAGCATTAGAAAAGAAAGAAGCTCCGGACGTAACAGGCTTAATGACGCTGCAGCAAAGCATGGGTCAAGAGTTGAAGGGAATGAACGAACTCATTTCATCTTTAGGTGAAAGACAAGCTAATGTTGTCACGTACACAGATGAATTGCAGAAGCGTGTAAATGAAGTTCAGGATAAGGCTGACACGCTTAACAGCAAGTGGGCCCAAAACGTGGATTCAACGAAGTTGGTGCGAGGCCAGGTATACCGCTTGTTAAATAATACATTAGTAGATGGACAGAATAATGATTACGTTTATCATTATTTAGCAAATCCTCTTCAAGTAAGCGGTGAAGTGCCGGCTGAAAAAGTAAAAGAGGTTCCACCGGTTGTCATTTTGGTTATTATCTTAATCAGCAGCCTACTAATTGGCTATTTCAGTCAATACTACCGACATGCACCTATGCTTGTAAAAGGTACGCTCTTTGGATTATTGAATTTGATTGTAGGGTTAATGGTAAGTATCTTTAGCCTGAATATTTATTCGTTATCGGGAGACCGGGCAATGGAATGGTCAATCTTTACGATCGTCTTATTGCTTGCTTCATCTACACTTGTACGTATTGCTTTCTTATTAGGAAGCTTCGCTGGATGGGTGACGACAGTAGGGTTGATTTTATTTTATATTACCCCGCTTCTTAACTTATCTATGCCAAACTTTAATTACGAAGATCCAGTATCTAAAGTGTACATGTCCATTCAATATGATACGCAGTCTCTGTTTGGACAGGCGCTTATTGTATTACTGGGAATGACTGCTGTTTTAAGTGTTCTGCCATCTATTATTCGTGCTTTAAAGACGACTAAAGAGGTTGAAAATGATGAAACCTATAGTGCTTAGTAAGAAGATTGGAAGTGTTGTTCTTATTTTTTCACTTCTTTGTTTCCCTATAGCAGCAGCGGCTGAAGCTGATGATGGAAACGTTGAAGAGATTAAACCAAATGTATATAAAGATGATCCCATTAACTTAGACCCCGAATCTTTGCTAGAAAATAAAAAAGAAGTAGGAAATATTCCGGAGGAAATAAAGGATCTTACATTTGAAAAAGAGGAAGATGCAGAGAAAGAGAGTTTAAAAGAAAGTCTTTTTGCGAACGCATCAGCTGAAGATAATACGATTTCTGCGAAAGCAAAAGAATATAACTTGTTTTCTTCTAAAAACACTTCCTACAAGAAAGATCGGACAGAACAAACGGCTTCTGAAAAGTCATCAGATCTACAATGGTTTTATTTATTATTGATTGGTGTGGGGGTTGTTGTATTATTTGTGGTTTTAATACCGCGCATTAGCCCTCAGCCTTCTGTGAAAAAATGAAAAAACCTCGCTGTTAATCAACAGCGAGGTTTTTGCGTATAGACGTAAATTTACAGGCGGCGGAAGCCTTCTTCAAACAAATAATCTTCTGCTTCTTCGTAAGATAAAAATGCTGCCTCTAAATTCAAGCCAGAATAAATATTCCACAGGTCATCTTCATGAACAAGTAAAAGCGTTGCATTGTCTGGGCCGTTCCAGCGCTGTTCATTTCCATTCCCTACAATAGCTTCTTCTCTAGCTGTATCAGGAAGGGTAGACAAAGATTCAATAGAAGCTTCAATAATTGATCGAAGATCTTCGTCAGTGTAATCACGGATATTCACAAGACCTTTGTCATTTGTTTCATATCCTTTTAAAAAACCTGCATATACAAATCCATTTCCGTTAGGATGCAGATGATGCACAACAACCGTTTTATCGTACACGCTTTCTTCATAATGAAAATTCACGCGTCCTAAAGATACATCTTTTCGATGCAGCTCTGGAAACGATGAAATAATAGCTAATTTTTCGTCAAAACTAAGCATAGACAATCCTCATTTCTATTTAAATCATTTCATTTTCTGAAATGGTATAAGCTCTTTTACGATTCGGTTGATTATACCATATATAAAGAAAGACACATAATGCTTTTTCCAGTGTGGACTTTTAAAAATATAACCCTTCGCATAAAGCAGCCGCCACTGTAAAGAAGAACACATCTTTTTCACTATAAAACTTAACAAAAAACAGGCAGGGAATTCACAGTGAAAAAATAATATAAAGAGGTGGAAGGAAACGAGTTTTTAAACCTATCATAAGGAGGAATAAAAAAGTGAGATTACATGCTCTGTGTAAAAAAACATGGGTAATGTCCCTGCTTGTTTTTGCTCTTGTAGTGAGCTTAACTCCTGTTAGTCAAGCAGCGGCATCTTTATCTGTGTCACAAGCTCTTGAAAATCAAAACAATAGTGTACAAGCTGTTAAAGGATATGTAGTAGGTCAACCTACAGGCACATCTACAGTTATTACGAGCAATTACCCAAACGATTATGCACTTGCTCTCGCTGACAGTGCAAATGAAACCAACACAGACAAGATGGTATACGTTCAAATTCCTTCAAATTTGCGAAGTACATTTGGACTTCAAAGTCGCTCGGAGTTAAAAGGGAAAAGTCTTACTGTTACGGGCACACTCACCACTTACTTTTCACACCCAGGAATAAAATCAGTTACTTCTATCAGTACAGAAACAGGAGGAACTGATCCGACTCCAGACCCCACAGAGCCAACTGTTCCAGTAGAAGACTATTATCGTACCGCAGCTGGAAAAACAGGAAACACCTTAAAAACAGAGCTTCATAACATTATTGACCATCACACAGAACTTTCGTATTCAGCCGTATGGGAAGCTTTAAAGAAAACGGATGAAGATCCAGCTAACGCAAATAACGTTATTTTGCTCTATACGGGGCGTTCACAGAGTAAGAGTACAAATGGAGGCGGAGTGGACGATTGGAATCGTGAGCACGTCTGGGCAAAGTCTCACGGGGACTTTGGAACAGCTATGGGTCCTGGAACAGATCTTCATCATTTACGTCCAACCGATGTGTCTGTAAATGGTACGAGAGGAAACTTAGATTTTGATAACGGAGGGACGGAACATAGCGAGGCACTCGGAAATTATTTTGACAGTGATTCATGGGAACCTCGAGATGAAGTAAAAGGTGATGTGGCTCGTATGTTGTTTTATATGGCCATACGCTATGAAGGCGATGTAAGTGATGAGCCTGACTTAGAACTTAATAACACAGTGAATAATGGCACTGCTCCTTATCATGGGAAATTATCTGTGCTTCTTCAATGGAACGCCGAAGATCCAGTAGATGATCGAGAACGACGCAGAAATGATATTATTTATTCAGACTATCAGCATAACCGCAATCCGTTTATTGACCATCCTGAATGGGTGAATGAGATTTGGAACTAATGTAGGAGGCGTCCTGGCGGGGCGTCTTTTTTTATAAAAGAAAAAGGAAAAAACTAAAATCCGCCGAATACCTATAGGTGATTTTGAAAAAATGGAGGGAAGCTATGAAACAGCTATGTAAAAAAGGGTTGGCTTTTATTTTGGTGCTCATTTTTGTTAACGCTTTCATTTTGAATCCACTTAATGGAGCGGCTGCCGTAGATGGAAAATCAATGAATCCTGGTTACAAAACCTACTTAATGGCGCCTTTAAAAAAGGTAACAGACTATACAACATGGGAAGCGTTTGAGAACGATTTACGCAAAGCGAAACAAAATGGATTTTATGCGGTGACAGTAGACTTCTGGTGGGGAGATATGGAGAAGAACGGCGATCAGCAGTTTGATTTTTCCTATGCTCAGCGCTTTGCTCAAGCTGCTCGTAATGCAGGTATAAAGATCGTTCCTATTATTTCTACTCATCAGTGCGGCGGTAATGTTGGAGATGATTGTAACGTTCCGCTTCCGTCTTGGGTATGGAACTTAAAAAGTGATGACAGCCTTTACTTTAAATCTGAAACAGGTACGACAAATAAAGAAACGCTAAGCCCGCTTGCAACTGACGTTATTTCTAAGCAATACGGAGAGCTCTATACGGCATTTGCGCAAGCGTTAGCACCTTATAAAGACGTGATTGCTAAAATCTATTTATCCGGAGGCCCTGCAGGTGAAATTCGTTATCCGTCCTATACAGCAGCAGACGGAACCGGCTATCCGTCTAGAGGAAAATTTCAAGTGTATACGAACTTCGCCAAAAGCAAGTTTCAATCATATGCTTTGACTAAATACGGTTCACTCGCCGGCGTCAATCAGGCATGGGGAACCAATTTAACCTCTGCATCGCAAATTTTACCGCCATCAGATGGCTATCAGTTCTTAAAAGATGGTTATTCAACAGCTTATGGAAAAGATTTCTTAGCATGGTATCAAGGAGCTTTGGAAGATCACACAAAACGTATTGGACAGTTAGCTCATCAGGCTTTTGATGCCACCTTTAACGTACCAATCGGTGCAAAAGTGGCGGGAATTCATTGGCAGTATAATAATCCGACGATTCCTCATGCTGCAGAAAAACCTGCTGGATATAATGATTACAATGCGCTTTTAGACGCTTTTAAAACAGCTAAATTAGATATAACGTTTACGTGCTTAGAAATGACGGACAGCGGAAGTTATCCCGAATATTCTATGCCAAAGACGCTTGTACGCCAAGTAGCAGGTATTGCGAATGCAAAAGGAATTGTTTTAAACGGGGAAAATGCTCTAACTATAGGCAGTGAAGATCAATATAAAAAAGCAGCTGAAATGGCCTTTAACTATAATTTTGCAGGATTTACTTTGCTTCGTTTCTACGATGTCATTAACAATGATACGCTGATGGGGCAATTTAAAAATACGCTGGGCGTTACACCAGTTGCGCAAACGGTTGTAGTGAAAAATGCGCCAACTGCGGTAGGAGAAACGGTTTATATTGTTGGAGACAGAGCTGAGCTAGGTCAGTGGGATACGTCCCTTTATCCAATTAAATTAACATATAATTCATCTACAGCCGATTGGAGAGGCACCGTCTATTTTCCTGCGAGTCAAAATGTTCAATTTAAAGCAATTGTGAAGAGAGCTGATGGCTCGTTAAAAGCATGGCAGCCTTCGCAGCAATATTGGAGCGTGCCGTCAACAACAGCAACTTATACAGATAATTGGTAAACAAAGCCGCATAGCAAACGCTATGCGGCTTTGTTTCGAACATAAGAATTATTTCCAGTTCGCTTGAATAAACTCATCTCGACCAGACTTAGCGCGGTCTTCTTTATAATGCTTTGGATTTTTCTTGTGGAAATCTTGGTGATACTCTTCCGCTTCATAAAACGCAGAGGCAGGAAGGATGCTTGTCACGATTGGTTTTTTAAAACGTCCGCTTTTTGCGACCTCTAGCTTTGTCTCTTCAGCTTCCTGCTTTTGGCTATCGTTATGGTAAAAAATTGCTGTTCGATACTGCGAGCCTCGATCTTGGAATTGACCTCCATCATCTGTTGGATCAATTTGCGGCCAATAAAGATCTAACAAACGTTTATACGGAAACACTTCAGGGTCAAATGTGATTTGAACCACTTCGTAATAACCGCTTGTGCCAGATTTTACTTGCTCATAGGTAGGGTTATCCACAGTTCCCCCCATATATCCTGATACAATGCCGTGAATACCTTCTAGCTCTTCAAATGGTGTAACCATACACCAGAAACATCCACCTGCAAATGTAGCTTTTTCCATACGTAATCCCTCACTTAATCCGTTGTTATGAAGGGTATTATAACAAATTTATATTGAAACAGCTAGAAAAGGGTTTGTAGGTTGTGTAAAAGCTGTGGATAAAGATAAATATCCACAGCTTTTACACAATAAACTCGGCTATGTTGAAGATTGAAAAATGCAGGAGAGAAGAAAGAAAAAATGATAGAATAGATGAGGTGTATATATCGATGTAGAAGAGATTAGGCGGCAGAAGCAGGATCTATGCGGCATCTAGATAAATAAAGTTAGTACGTTAGTAACAAGAGGTAAGAAACAGCATATTCGCGCTGTTAAATAAATATACAAAGATAATAGGAGAGTTGAATATGTTACAAGATAATCTCATCCTAGAGCACTATGGATTAAATGAATTAAATTTTGATACGATCAAAAGCTACCGGGATCGATTTGCTGAAGTAAAACCAGCTCATCCTTGGAATGCGCTTGAAACAAAAGAGTTTTTATACAAAGTAGGAGCATGGGGAAAGGTAAGAGATACCCATAAAGAAGGAGTTACGCTCGCAGGCCTGCTTTTATTCAGTGAAGAACGGATTATCACAGAAGTTTTACCACAATACTTTTTGGAATACCGGGAAAGTAAAGGGAATGAAGAATGGACAGAGCGTTTTACCTCTCAAGACGGGACGTGGTCAGGAAATATTTTCGATTTTTATTTCCATATTCATGAAATTGTTCGCAATAGCGAACCCCAGTCGTCAATCGCTTCCTCTTTAACAGAAGTTTTAATCAATATGCTTATTCATGCAGATTATAATGGCGAGGGCGGCGTTATTTTAGAAAAGCAACCTTCTCATTACGTTTTTTCTAATCCAGGTCTTTTGTTAGTACCTACAGATTCAGTTTTTAGTAAAACCGTTAGTCAGCTTCGAAACCCGAATATCGTTAAGCTATTCAGTTTACTAGGGCTATGTGAACGTTCGGGCTCTGGCTTGAAAAAAGTGAAGCAAAACTGGAGCTTGCATCATTATAAAAAGCCTTCTGTTGATCAAGATGTTTCTATGCATCGTACGGTAGTCACGTTATCTCTGTCCACTCAAGAAAGACAGATTAGTTCTTCTGAAAAAGACACTTATCATACGTCTGTAACTGATTTGGGAAATAATTTTAAAAGTGTCGAAAAATATCAAAACATACCTGAAAACAATGTCGAAAATAACTCCTATAATAAAAATAAAGACTCTTATAATAAAGATTTATTAGAGGAGTTAAACTCATGTAATAACGAAAATAACTCCTATAATAAAGAAGAAAACTACTATAATAGTGAACTTAACTCATACAATAAAGATGATTACTCCTATAATAGTTATCAAAGCTCCTATAATAAAGAATCGGAAGATGGTTCTTCTAATTCAGTGAATGGTGAGGATATTGATACGAAGCTATGGGATATTGCAGCGCTGGCTCGTGAAAAAAAACGGCTTTCGCCTAATCAGATGGAGCATATTATTCTTGAATTATGCAAAGAAAAACCGCTCATGCTTAAAGAGTTTGCTTATTTACTAGAAAGAACGCCGGATGGAGTACGTAATAATTATTTAACAAAGCTATTACGAAAAGGACAATTACAGTTGAAATATCCAAATCAGCCAAACCATCCAAAGCAGGCATATTTATTCCATAAGAAAGATACAGGGAAGTAAATCAAGCAACCGCTAGAACAAATAAAGATTAGGCTGAAAAAATTGATAAGGGAGAGTTTGCTGAAAGCTACAGATCTAAGGGAGAAATTCACCATAAAGTTGCCAAGCTGCCAGACTCTCTTTATATGAGTTCTGGCTCGTATAAAGGAGGAAATAGAGTGTGAAAAGCAAGTGCGTTCTTATTTTTCTGGTGGTTGTATGGCTGTTTAATATGGGGAAAGGAATAGGATGTGGATCAAAGGTGAATGCAGAGATGAATATACCGCTGTCGACGTGGGTGTGGGATACAAAGAAATGGATGTTGAACCAAGAAGCTATCCGTGAAAAACTTCAAGAAAAAAAGGTGACAAAGGTTTATTTACAAATTGATGCTCATCTTTCACCTTCTGTATATAGGCATTTTATCCAACAAGCGCAAGTCCAGGGTATAGATGTCTACGCACTTGACGGCGCTCCTTCTTGGATAGGGCCTTCTGGTATAGAAGAGCAAGACGCATTTTTTAATTGGATAACAGCTTACCAAGCAGAAGCGGAAGAACAACAGCAATTTTCAGGGGTTCATTTAGATATAGAGCCGTATTTGTATAAAAGCTGGAAAAATAATCGAGCGAAAAGTATTCTGCAGTATCAATATGTTATTTCTCAAGCCGCTGTACAGTCTCATGAGTTACACTTGCCGCTTGCTGTAGATATACCGTTTTGGTTTGACGAAGTTCCATTCAAAAATAGCAACGGTTCCGGTTCGCTGGGGCATTGGATTATTCAGTACGCTGATGAAGTCACAATTATGTCGTACCGAAACCATGCAGATAAAGAAGACGGTATTGCTGACATAACGCAAAATGAACGCAGGTGGGGACGTGTACTATCTACTCCGATTGAAATAGGGGTAGAAACGATGGCCTCAGATGAAGGGGAATACATTTCTTTTTCTGCTAAAGGAGAAGAAGAGATGATGCAAGAGCTGGGTATGTTGCTTACGAAGTGTCAAGCTAAAAACCCTCCAAGCAGTATAGCTGTTCATCATTTTGATAGCTGGCTACAGATGAAACCATGACAACGAAAAGACCGCTGCATCACTGCAGCGGTCTTTTTGGGTTTAGGGAGTATAGATACAATATAGCCATTTTATTAAAGGACTATACATAAAAAAAGTAACCATTTAAAAAATGGCTACTCACACAAAGGGGGGGGAACTTAATCTTATCATTCCCACTTTTTCTAAAAGATATGCCTCTTTTAACCCGTTTTTTTAAAATAATTTAGTCGTCCAAGATTCGCAGTTCCACACGTCTGTGACTACATCTTGATAAAATTCAGGTTCGTGACAAATAATTAAGATACTTCCTTTGTATTCTTTTAAAGCTCGTTTTAATTCATCTTTCGCATCTACATCCAAGTGGTTTGTAGGCTCATCCAGTACAAGAATGTTGGTTTCATTGTTAATCAGCTTACATAGACGGACTTTTGCTTTTTCTCCACCGCTTAGAACTTCTACTTTACTTTCAATATGTTTGGTTGTTAAGCCGCATTTAGCTAACGCTGCACGAATTTCATATTGGGTAAAGTGAGGAAACTCGTTCCATGCTTCTTCAATACACGTATTGTAGTTAGCTGATTTAACTTCTTGTTCGAAATAGCCAATATGCTGGTAATCGCCTTTTTCTACAGAGCCTGAAATCGGTTTGATTTCTCCTAGAATACTTTTTAAAAGAGTTGTTTTCCCGATTCCATTTGCTCCTACAAGGGCAATCTTTTGACCTCGCTCCATTTTTAGATTCAGTGGCTTAGAAAGCGGCTCTTCGTATCCAATGACTAAATCAGATGTTTCAAAAATTAATTTGCTTGAAGTACGAGCACTCTTAAAGTTAAACTCTGGTTTTGGACGCTCTTGAGCTAGTTCAATTACTTCCATTTTATCCAGCTTTTTTTGACGGGACATGGCCATATTTCGTGTCGACACGCGGGCTTTGTTTCTCGCTACGAAATCTTTTA
The DNA here is from genome assembly GCF_009497655.1 of Priestia megaterium. Lineage (NCBI taxonomy): Bacteria > Bacillati > Bacillota > Bacilli > Caryophanales > Bacillaceae > Priestia > Priestia megaterium. The sequence continues at coordinate 325,563 of NZ_CP023317.1, forward strand.
AATCTGCCATTTCTTGCTGTTGTTTTTTATAAGCTGCTTCAAGCTGCTGTTTTTTCATCTCATATACTTTCATAAAATCGTCGTAGTCTCCTACATAGCGATTTAACTCTTGGTTTTCCATATGATAAATTAAATTGATCACGCTATTTAAAAATGGAAGATCGTGAGAAATTAAAATAAAGGCATTTTCATATTCTTGCAAGTAGCGTCGTAGCCACTCGATATGCTGTTCATCCAAGTAGTTTGTAGGCTCATCAAGTAAAAGAATTTCTGGTTTTTCAAGCAGCAGTTTGGCTAGCAATACTTTTGTACGCTGTCCGCCACTTAAATCCTGTACGTCACGATCTAAGCCGATATCTTCTAATCCTAATCCGCGTGCAATTTCTTCGACTTTTGCATCGATAACGTAAAAGTCATTGTTTGTTAAGAGGTCTTGAAGTGTACCGACTTCTTCTAAAAGTTTTTCAAGTTCTTCTGGTGATACATCGGCCATTTTCTCATAGAGTCCATTCATTTGAGCTTCTAAATCAAATAGGTATTGAAAAGCACTTTTTAGTACATCACGAATAGAAAGACCGCGCTCTAATGCTGTGTGCTGATCTAAATAGCCGACGCGCACTTTTTTAGACCATTCTACTTTTCCCGCATCCGGTTCTAGTTTGCCTGTAATGATGTTCATAAATGTTGATTTACCTTCGCCGTTTGCTCCAATTAAGCCGACGTGTTCACCTTTTAACAATCGAAATGATACATCGTTAAAAATCGCACGGTCACCAAAACCGTGGCTTAGATTTTTTACGTTTAATACACTCATGCTGACACACCTTTTCTTTTAAAATATCTATCGTACGTTTCGTTATAAACAAATTGATTCATAACGATTATAGCGAACTTATATACATAAATCCATATGAGTTTTCCAGCCTGGAAAGTCATATAAAATTCACTCGCGTCTTCCTTTCACTTCATTCATACTATATATATCAATATAGAAAATCCTTCATGACGAAGGGCCGGTCATATCGGATCATTCAAATAGAGTATATAGAAGAACAAAAAGCCAGGGGGAAAAGAAATGAAGATTCATACGATACTAGTGGCAGGAAGAATGCATAAAGAGCTGCAGGAGATAATCAATCAAAAGAAGCTCACACAGACGTTTCGGTTTATGGAAGAGCAAGACGTTACAATGGAAGATTTAAACTGGGCTGATGCGCTTTTATCCTTCGGTCCAACGAATTGCTTTGAAGATCATAGCTTTAAATGGATTCATTCTCTCGGCGCAGGAGTCGATCGGTTCTTAGAAAGTGGGAATTGGAAAAAGAGCGTGATGTTAACACGTACGGTTTGTTCATTCGGTCAGCGAATCAGTGAATATTGTCTTAGCTATATGCTAGCTGAACTTCAGCACCACGCACAGTTTCAGCATCAGCAAAAACAAAAGCAGTGGAAAGTGATAGAGCCTCAGCAGCTTTCTACTCAAACGGTCATAATTTATGGAACAGGTGAAATCGGCGGACGTCTTGCCGCTGTTTTAAAATCTTTTGGTGTACGAGTGATAGGCGTATCTAAAAATGGAAATGAAAAGCCCTCATTTGATCAAGTCTTCTCCATTTCAAAAGAAAAAGAATTGTTAAAAGAAGCGGATTGGATTATTAGCACCATGCCATTAACGAGTGAAACAAAAAGCTACTTTGATCAAAAATGGATGAATTTAGTTGAAAATGCATACTTTATAAACGTTGGACGAGGAGCAACTGTAGATGAAAATGCGTTAGTAGAGGCTATTGAGCAAAAACATATTCGAAAAGCATACATAGACGTGTTTGAACAGGAGCCGTTAACGAAAGAATCCTTTTGGTGGAATCATTCACATATCATCATAACACCTCATATTTCAGCGGTGACTACGCCTGAAGAAGCCGTCGAATGCTTTGTTGAAACGCTGCAAAAAGTTGAGCAGGGCGAATTGACTTCTAACTTGGTTAATATTGAAAGAGGCTATTAAAGCATTATGATGCGCGTTTCCGCTATGAGAATGGTATACTGAAACTTGCTTTTCTTGAACGAAAAGAATGAAATCTGTTCTTCTAGGGGGGAACAAACGTTGAAGCAAGAAGAATTATTTGAACAAGCACGTGTATTTATAGAGACGTGTTACGCTGAACTTGAAAAAAGCGAAGCGGATAAAAATAAGCGGTTAAAAGAAATTCATCAGCAAATTATGTCACTCGGACATTATGATCATACATTTGAAGAGCTAGAGCACGGAGCTCGTATGGCTTGGAGAAACAGCAATAAATGTATCGGACGACTATTTTGGCAATCGCTTAATGTATTTGATAAGCGAGAGGCGATCACAGTTGAAGAGGTAAGAGACGCCCTTTTTCATCATATTGAATATGCAACAAATGACGGGAAAATCCGTCCTACTATTACGGTGTTTAAACCAAAAATGAAGGCAAAAGAACCGGTTAGGATATGGAATCATCAGCTAATCCGCTATGCTGGGTATGAGACGGAATATGGTATGATAGGAGACCCTGATTCTGTTGCGTTCACGGAAGTTTGTCAAAAATTAGGATGGGAAGGTGAGAGAACTCACTTTGATGTTCTTCCTCTTGTCCTGCAAGTGAATGAAGAGTCGCCTCGATATTTTGAGATTCCAAAACATTTAGTGAAGGAAGTAGCTATTACGCATCCAGAACTTCCTGAATTTGAAGACTTACAGTTAAAATGGTACGCTGTCCCAATGATTTCAGATATGAAGCTAGAAATTGGAGGGATTGAGTACGTCGCAGCACCGTTTAATGGATGGTACATGGGGACTGAAATTGGTGCCCGAAATTTAGCGGACACGCATCGCTATAATCAACTTCCAAAAGTAGCTTCTATAATGGGATTGAACATGAATTATAATGCTACGCTTTGGAAGGACAAAGCTCTTGTGGAATTAAACGTTGCAGTGCTTTCTTCTTTTAAACGAGAAGGCGTTAGCATTGTAGACCATCACACGGCTGCTCAGCAATTTCACTTGTTTGAAGAAAGAGAACAAAAAAATGGCCGGGAAGTGACTGGGAACTGGACATGGTTAATCCCACCGGTTTCACCAGCTACCACACATATTTTTCATAAGCCTTATAAAAATAAAGTATTATCACCAAATTATTTTTATCAAGACGCTGCTTATTAAATGAACAAAAAAGAGAGTACAAATTTGTACTCTCTTATTACACGTTAATTAATTTTTGTGTTTATCAAGCAAGTTAGCAAGTACATATGTTTTGTACTTTTCCACTTTGCGGCCTTCATGGTTGCGAACTCCTCGTTTTTTAAGTTCCTCAACATACCAACCTTTGCTTCCTACGTGCATACTCAAACACCCTTTCGTCATTTTTTAGGATGAACAGAATGAGGTTCATTGTCTGCTCGAATGGAGACATCTTGTCTTTCCAATACGTGCCTCATTGTAACATCTTTTATTTTATGATGAAAGGGAAAAAGGTCAAAAAAACGAGAATGATTTCAGGTGAATTTTAGTTTGTTCATTCCTCGTTTTTTTGAGATAGGAGGAGGAGGTTTAATTCGTCTTTATTTTGGATTAGATCTTCTAATGTATACTGATCTAACACTTTAATGAAGGCTTGCATGGCTTCATGCAAAACACTTTTTAACTTGCAGACGGGGCTAATAATGCAGAAGTTTCCTTCACGGTCAAAACATTCAACAATATGAAAATCTTCTTCAGTTTGACGTACCACTTTGCCAATATTAATGTCTTTTGGAAGCTGAGCTAAACGAATACCGCCGTTTCGTCCTCGGATCGTTTCAATTAAGCCAAGTTTTCCAAGTTCGTGAATGATTTTCATAAGATGGTTTTTTGAAATATTATACGCTTCAGCAATTTCTTTTATATTGCTTAGTTTATTATTATCGCGAACGCCTAAATATAATAAAACTCGCAGTGAGTAATCTGTATATTGTGTGAGCCTCATCTTTTTACCTCTTCTCTTATCAGCAGCTGATATATCTATAATAGCATGTCTATATCTAAGAAATACAGAAAGAATGCTCACATTTTTGACAGGGTGAATTTGTGAACATTTCTTTAAATGTGTATATAAAATATATCTTTTTAAGTAGGATATGAGTATTATAAAGATGTATTAAAAATATATCTTTTAAAAATGAATCTTTCGGAGGCGAAAGTTATGAAACAAACAACTATTTCTATTGTAAAAAGTACAGTTCCTGTTTTAGAAAAGCATGGTCAAGCAATCACAACTCGTTTTTATGAAATGCTTTTTGAACAGTATCCTTCTTTAAAAAATGTATTCAACCAAACAAATCAAAAAACAGGACGTCAGCAAATGGCGTTAGCTAATACAGTTTATGCCGCTGCGCAGTACATCGATCGGCTTGAAACGCTGCTTCCAGTTGTGAAGCAAATCGCCCATAAACATCGCAGTATCGGCGTGAAAGCAGAGCACTATCCAATTGTCGGCGAGTTCTTATTAAAGGCAATTAAAGATGTTTTAAAAGAAGCTGCGACCGATGAGATTATGGAAGCTTGGAAAGAAGCTTACGGTGCCATTGCAGACGTATTCATAAGTGTGGAGCAAGAGTTATATGAAGAAGCTGAAGAAAAAGGATGGAAAGATTATAAAAAACTAATGGTTCATAAAAAAGTAAAAGAAGCAGAAGGCGTGTACTCGTTTTATTTAGTATCACCTGATCAAAAAGCACTGCCTGCTTTTCTGCCAGGTCAGTACGTGAGTGTACGAATTCTTGGTCAAGAATATTTATCCATTCGCCAGTACAGCTTATCTGGCTATCCAAACCAACCATACTATAAAATTACGGTGAAAAAAGAAAAACAAATGGAAGACGGGGTCGTGTCAACGTATTTACATGATCAATTGAAAGAAGGAGACTTGCTTGAAGTCAGCGTTCCAGCAGGAGATTTTGTCTTAAAAGAAAATAATAAATCAGTATTTATCAGCGGAGGTGTAGGAATTACTCCAATGATGTCAATGCTTCATCAAGCATTGGAAAACAATCAAGAAGTAACATTTATTCACAGTGCTAAAAATGAGCAGTTTCATGCAATGAAACGAGAGCTTCAATCGTTGTCAGAGACATATACGTTTGAACAGCACGTTTTCTATAGTCAAGCGCAAACAGATCAGCATGATGAAAACATAACGTATGGTCGCTTAACTAAAAAAGAGCTAGCTAAATATGCCGGCGATAAACATGCATATTATTATGTTTGTGGATCTTCTTCATTTACACAAATGGTGTTAGAAGGCCTAGATGAAATGGGCATTTCCCAAGAAAATATCATGTATGAATCGTTTGGCCCGAAAATGAGTATGACTCCTTCCGCATAAATGTATGGAAAAAGGGTAAAAAGCTAACAGTAGACAATACTGTTAGCTTTTTTATGAAAGGGAGTTTAAAGATGACAAATAAGCAGTATGACATGGTGGGAATAGGAATAGGCCCTTTTAATTTAGGCTTAGCGGCCCTTGCTGAGCCTCTTGATGAAATTGATGCAGTCTTCTTTGATAAAGAAGAGAAATTTGAATGGCATCCGGGCATGTTAATTGACGGTACGGACTTGCAGATTCCGTTTCTAGCAGACTTAGTTACATTTGCAGATCCAACAAGCCCCTATTCTTTTCTAAATTATATTCACAAGCAAAAGCGCTTGTATCCGTTCTTTTTCTTTAATCGTTTTGACATTCCGCGTCAAGAATACAACGAGTACGCAAAATGGGTAGCGGAGCAGCTATCTTCCTGCCACTTTTCTTCAAAAGTTGTGGACGTGATACCAAAAAATGAAGAAGAGTATTATGAAGTAAAGGTAGAAACACCTGAGGGAATTCAAACGGTAAATGCTAAACACGTTGTAATGGGAACAGGAAGCATTCCACTTGTGCCTCCGGCTTTTGAAGAAAAGCTAAATGAGCATATTTTACACAGCAGCGGCTATTTACATAAAAAAGAAGAGATTCAAAAAGGAAAGCATGTAACGATCGTTGGTTCAGGGCAAAGTGCTGCCGAGATTTTTCTGGATTTACTAGAAGAACAGACTGAACATCATTACCACCTTACATGGTTTACAAGATCCTCTAATTTTTTTCAGCTTGATCAATCCAAGCTTGCTCAAGAGTTATTTTCGCCAGACTATGTAGATTACTTTCATTCGCTGGCTTTTGAGGAACGTACAAGCACGGTAGAAGATTTAAACCCCCTACGTCACGGAATTGAATCTTCTACCTTAACGAAAATCTATGATTTACTCTATCATCGTTCACTTAAAGGAAGAGTACCCGTTACGATTCAAGCTTCGACTGAAGTAAGTGACATTCATAAAAAAGCAAATGGATATGAGCTGGAGTGTAAACAATTAAAGGCTGATCGCTCTTTTCAATACGAAGCGGATCGTTTGATATTATCCACGGGCTATAAGCCAAAGATTTCGCCGTTCATCGAACGAATAAAAGATGATATCGAATGGGAAGATGACAAGCGTTTCAACGTCACAAAAGATTACCGGCTTGTCTTTAAACAACCCCGTAACCACCACTTTTTTACGTTAACTAACATTGAACATTCACACGGATCTGGCGCAACAAATCTTGGTTTATCCGTTCAGCGTAATCAGCGTATTCTGAACGTAATTGCAGGTAGAGATGTGTATCCAGTTCCAGAAGAGACGACGTTTCAGACATTTAATTTGTTTTGAATGTCTGATTTATAAAAACCTGCACTGTGTTTTTAGATTATTGTAGAAAAGTTTTTTACTCATAAACCATGTTTAAAAGAATAGTGTACGGGTATTTTATTTATAGAACATTAGTACACAAATCAATTAAGGAGTTGCTTAGAATGAGTAAGAAAATTGCAGTATTAGTAACAGATTTATTTGAAGATGTGGAATATACAGATCCAGCCAAAGCCTTTGAAGAAGAAGGCCATACGCTAACAAAAATCGATGTGAAAACAGGCGAAGTAACAGGTAAACAAGGCGAAACAACATTAACAATTGATAAAGCAATTGCCGATGTAAAACCAGAAGATTTTGACGCATTGTTTTTACCCGGAGGCTTCTCACCAGATATCTTGCGTGCGGACGATCAAGTCGTAGCTTTTACAAAATCATTTATGGATGAAGGCAAACCGGTTATGGCTATTTGTCACGGGCCACAGCTGCTAATCAATGCTGAAACATTAAAAGGACGTGACGTAACTGGTTTCAAATCAATTGCTATTGATTTGAAAAATGCAGGCGCAAACTTCCATGATAAAGAAGTTGTGGTATGCGGTAATCAACTAGTTACAAGCCGTACACCAGATGATATGGAAGCATTCGTACGTGAATCAGTAAACGTCTTAAAATAAGTAAATAATATTAGTAAAACTTTCTGTAAAAGGCGATAACAGGGTGGTTTACCACTCTGTTGTCGCCTTTTTTGTATGTAACGTTTTTGACGAGGAATTTACAGTTATATTACCGCATTGGATGAAGCTGTTTTTCAAAGTATATGAAAACCTTTTACTATCAATAGCTGGAAGTCGCGTAATATAATCGAAATATTTTTTACATAAGTGTGAGTATAATTTTGGTAGCTTAAAAGACGTTGCGAGTTTCATAGTTTTCGTGCAACAATGAGGATGCATCACGAGGTTGGCTTGCTACAAGCTTAGATGCGTTGCGGTTTTACAAAAAACTTTATTATCACATAGGAGGATTTCAAACATGAAGAAAAGGTTTCGTATTGCCACTGTCGCAGGTGCCGTATCATTAGGATTACTAACAGCAGGACAAGCAAATGCAGCAGCTCCTGATTGCAACACTCCAAAACAAATTACCATTAAAGATGCTCAAGCAGCACAAAATATAAATGTAGACGAGCTATTAAAGAAATTTAACGCTCAAGGACAATCTGCTCAAGCAGCAGCTCCACAGCAAGAAACACAAGCACCAGATCAAGCTGAAGCAGCTCCACAGGAACAAGCAAAAGCACCAGAGCAAAGTGAAGAGGCAAAAGCTCCTGAGCAAACACAGCAAAACACAAAAGCTCAACAATCAGAAAATACTGATAAAGCAGAACAAACAAAAGATGCTAGTCAATTTGAACAAAAAGTAGTAGATTTAGTAAACCAAGAACGTCAAAAACAAGGTTTAAAGCCTTTAACACTTAACAAAAAATTAAGTGACGTTGCGCGCACTAAATCAAAAGATATGATGGACAAAGGGTACTTTGACCACAATTCACCAACATATGGTTCACCATTTGATATGATGAAACAATTCGGCATTGAATATACAACTGCAGGTGAAAACATTGCAAAAGGTCAGCAATCTCCTGAAGATGTAATGAATGCTTGGATGAATAGTGACGGTCACCGCAAAAATATTCTAAACCCTGATTTCACTGAAATTGGTGTTGGATACGTAAAAGGTGATACTACGTACTGGACTCAACAATTTATCGGTAAGTAATACAAAAAGAGCAGGATATACCTGCTCTTTTTTGCGTTTTTAGCTGTCCAATTTGGGTATAGTAAAGTAAGAACACGTAAAGGAGTGCCTTAAATTGGGACGTATAGTAAAAAAAATTCTAGTCGCTGTTTTTCCTATCCTGTTAAAAGAAGGATATCGTCATTATAAAAATCGTAAAACTCGAACTACCCCCTCTAAAGGGTATAAATAAAAAGGACTCGAAAGAGTCCTTTTTATTTTATGCTTGAACAGGGATATGCTTAAATTCTTTTACGTTAAATAATCCTTTGTCGGTTAATTTTAGACATGGAATAACAGGTAAGCTCAAGAAAGATAAAGTCAGCAACGGATTGAATTTCTGTGAGATATCGAGATCATGAAGAGCCCCGTGAAGCTGCTTAAGTAAGCTATTTACTTCATTGTAAGGGTGAGGTGACATTAACCCTCCGATGGAAAGAGGGAGGGAACCAATCACTTCATTATCTTTTACAATAACAATACCTCCGCCGATTTCTTCAATTGCCGCAATTGCTTTTGCTAAATCCTCATCATTTGTTCCTACGGCTACGATATTATGTGAATCGTGAGCAATCGTAGTAGCGAGCGCTCCATCTTTTAACTGAAATCCTTTTACGATCCCAAGACCAATATTTCCTGTTAGATGATGGCGCTCAACAACAGCCATTTTCAGCTGATCGTTTTCTACAGAAGGCTGAAATTCGTTTTGCTTTACTTGAACTTCTTCTACAATATGATTTGTAAGCAGGCTGTTTGGATTAATTTCAATAATATTAGCCCGATTGTGCTGAAGTGGTATCGTAAGTTTGTTAATAGAAAACTCTTTCAAATGAACAGAATTCATTAGTTCTGTCGGAAGATCAATTTGTTCTTCTTGCACAGACAGCATCTCTCCATTTTCAGCAATAAGCTCTCCGTTTTGATAAACATGTGCTGCAGATATATCAGTTAAGTCGTCCAACAGAATAAAATCAGCTTTGTAACCAGGAGCAACCGCCCCTCTATCTTTTAACCCGTAGCATTCAGCGGCATTTAATGAAGCCATTTGAATCGCAATTAACGGATCCAGCCCGAGTTCAATAGCAAAACGAACATTGTAATCAATAGAGCCTTCCGTTAATAAATCATCTAGATGTTTGTCATCGGTACAGAATAAAAATCTGCGCGCGTTGCGTTCATTTACAGCAGGTAACAATTGTTTCAAATCTTTAGCAACAGAACCTTGGCGGATTAGAACATACATCCCGCGCTGAATACGTTCAATTGCTTCTTCTGCTGTTACGCATTCATGATCTGTTGAAATATTAGCGGTACGATAAATGTTAACGCCCGTGGCATCTAGCCCTGAGCCGTGCCCATCAATTACGCCGTTTGCATCGTTAGCTGCTTGTAATTTATCGAGCATATCGTCATCTCCATCTCGAACAGCAGGGAAATCCATCACTTCTGCTAATCCAAGCACGCGAGAGTGAGAGAAAAATGGCGCTAAGTCAGCTGCTTTTAAGACGGCTCCAGAGCTTTCAAAAGGAGTTGCTGGCACGCTTGAAGGTAAGTTCACAAATACGTCTAAAGGAATGGAATCCGAGTTTTGAAGCATAAACTCAATGCCAGATTTCCCTGAAACATTCGCAACTTCATGAGGATCCGTTACGACAGTTGTAACACCTCTAGGTACAAGAAGTTTTGAGAACTCTTTAGGTGTAACCATTGATGATTCAATGTGAACGTGTCCATCAATGAACGTAGGCGAAATGTATTTTCCTTTTGCATCAACGACGTTATTCCCGTCGTATTGACCTATTCCAACAATCACTCCATCAGCAATCGCAATATCGGCTTCAATGATGGAAAGCGTAAAGACATCGATAATTTTCCCGTTTTTCACTACAAGATCTGCAGGTGTTTTTTTATTGGCAACAGCAAGCTGTTTTTTTAAGGTTGTTTTTGTATTTGACATGAATGTGACTCCTCTCATTGTATAACTGAATAACAATGAAGGACTATGTAAGGGAGAACATAAAGAAGAATAAACATGTAGTATGAATGATGTTCAACCCTCGTAGTCCAACTATTTACGGTAGTTCGGTAGAAACTCTTGGACCCTATTTCCAAGACTATACGAGCTTTAGGTATTTCGATACATTCTATAGACAAATAATAAAAACGTCAATTCCTAATAAAAAAGAAAGATTTTTGGGAATATTTCATCTATGTGTATGTAAACGATTTAACTCTTATTTGCTCGCTAAAAGGTGCAGCATTCATGTATAGAAAAAAATGTAGAAAAAACCGTCAATGGCTATTAGTCATTGACGGAGGTGTCATTAAGCTTGTTTACGCAGTGTACCTAATTCTTCTGCGATCGCTTGCATTTCACTTGGGCTAAAAGAATCTTTTCTCATTACCATATCGTATAAGTACTTTAAGTCTTCATACATTTCTTCGTCAAAAGCTTCGGCTTTAATTGCTCCGATATTTAGCATGCGCAATTTTTCACTGATGCTATCGACCATATGTTTAATATTCTCTGGAGATTTTACTGATAAATCCACTTTGTTCATCCTTCCAGTTGCGTTTTTTTTATTGTAACATGTTTTTATCGTGTGAACACTTTTATGTCAGGTTCTTATCCACAGAAGAGTGGAAACGATATAAATAAAAGAAAACTATTTTTTAGTTTAAAAATGATTGTATATAATGTTTGTAATAAGGGAAAGGAGTCGAGACTATGATTAACGTATTATTCGTTTGTTTGGGAAATATTTGTCGTTCACCCATGGCAGAAGCGGTCTTTAAAGATATGGTGAAGAAAAAAGGGCTACAAGGACAAATTCACGTAGATTCTGCAGGCACAGGAGGCTGGCACAAAGGAAATCCTCCTCATGAAGGGACGCAATCTATTTTAACGAAAAACAACATTGATTTTAAAGGGCAAACAGCAAGACAAGTGATTCAAGAGGATATAGCTAAATTTCATTATATTATTGGAATGGATGTCGAAAATGTAGGAAATCTGAGAAGAATGGCTGGACATACTAAAACAGGTTATATTGCAAGACTTTTGGATTTTGTGCCTGGTTTACATATTGAAGATGTGCCTGATCCTTATTTCACGGGAAATTTTGACGAAGTATATGACTTAGTTCAAGAAGGATGCAAGGCGCTTTTAGACGAAATTATAGAGAAGCATTTCTCGGAATAAGTGATACTAAAAAAATAAAAAGCGGAGGAGAAACGACAAATGGGTAAACGAAATAAGCTAGTAGAAGGTATTGTCATTGGAGCAATTATAGGAGGAGCTGTTTCTTTATTTGATAAAGAAACCAGAAGTTCCGTTATTCAAGGAAGTAAAAAATTGAAAGACAAAACAACAACTCTTATTCAGCATCCTGAACTTGTAACGGATACTGTGAAAGAGAAATATGAAACGATCCGCACGACCATCGAGCAAGTTTCTGAAGATGTATCATTTGTAGCAGGAAAAGTAGAAAAGTTAAAAGAAACAACCCCTCAGGTGATGGAAATTGTAAACGATACAAAAGAAGCATTTGTAGAGAAGTATGGTGATGAACAAAAATAAATAAGGAGGCACATATGGCTGGAATATACATAAATAACATCGTAAAGTTTGGCAAAGAACTCATGGGCCGCATTCATCGAGATGAGCTGCCCAGCTTATCAGCTGAATTGGCTTATTATTTGCTGCTCTCGCTATTTCCTTTTTTAATTTTCTTAATTACGCTGATTGGATTTTTGCCATTGGAATCAACAGATCTGCTTGACTTGGTCGAAAATGTAGCGCCACAGCAAACGCTGCACATGATTGAAAGCAACGTTTCTCATATCATTGGTTCTCATAATGAAAAACTATTATCCTTTGGTATCATTGCCACGATGTGGTCTGCTTCAAATGGAATTAATGCGATCGTAAGGGCATTTAACCGAGCGTATCACGTACAAGAAAATCGGCCGTTTTTAGTGGCGAGAGGCATGGCAGTTCTCCTTACTTTTGCGATGATATTTGTTATTATTGTAGCGCTTTTACTTCCTGTTTTCGGTCATATGATTGGTCTTTATTTATCGTCTACGTTTGGATTTTCAGAAACTTTTCTCGCTTTATGGTCTGCCTCCCGCTGGATTATCAGCGGTCTCATTTTGTTTACTGTTTTTACGGGGTTGTATTACTTTGCTCCTAATAAAAAGCTGCTGATTCGAAATGTTGTAAAAGGAGCGGCTTTTGCTACGGTCGGGTGGACAGTGGTATCGATGCTGTTTGCGTATTACGTAAATCATTTCAATAACTATACAGCTACATATGGAAGCTTGGGCGGAATTATTATCCTGCTTATTTGGCTGTATCTATCAGGTATGATTATCGTTATTGGAGGAGAAATTAACGCTATTTTCTACGACCGTCGAGTTAAATCTTCATAGTCACAAATTGGGATGAAATCATTCGCAAGATATGAGCATACTAACAAAGTGAAAGGGAGGTTTTACATCATGACAAAGCATACGAAAAAAGACGGAAGCAATACAAAGCAAAATAAAAAGAGCCAGCCCAAGCATAAAACAAGCAACAGCCAAAATGGACAAAACGGTTACCATTAAGGCATTGATTTCCATAATAAAAAGCCTAACAAATACGTTAGGCTTTTTTTCGTCAAGATTTTAGCAAGCGAAGGCCGTTTAAAATAACTAAAATGGTGCTGCCTTCGTGACCAATAACACCAAATGGCATATCAAGCACTTGGAAAAAATTCGAACAAATTAATAAAAAGATGACGGCAATAGAAAAAATAACGTTTTGCTTCACAATTGAGTTCATTCGTCTGGAAAGAGCTACTGCATCCGAAATTTTTGATAAATCATTTTTCATTAAAACAATATCTGCCGTTTCCAGTGCCACATCGGTTCCTTCTCCCATGGCTACTCCAACGTTAGCAGTAGCGAGAGCAGGTGCATCGTTAATGCCATCTCCCACCATTGAAACGGTAGGGAATTTTTCTTTTAACGCTTTAATTTTATCTACTTTCGCTTCAGGCAAACATTCTGCAATGTATTCATCGACGGCACATTCTTTTGAAATGGCCTCGGCTGTTTTTTCGCTGTCTCCTGTAATCATGACGGTATGAATACCCTGCTCTTTCAGAGATTTAACAGCTTCTACAGCTTCTGTTCGTACAACGTCTTTTAGCGCAAGCAATCCCACAATACCATGCTGGTCTTTTGCGTACACAATCGTTTTTCCTTCACTGGCAAGCGTAGATGAAATCCCATTTTCAAATTCAGCTGCTTCTTCTTTACCTACAAAATCTGCTTTTCCTATCTTCCACGTATCTTCTTGAAGAGACCCAATCACACCGTATCCGGGAACGTCTTCAAGTGAATCTGGCTGAACGAGCGTCAATTCCTGCTTGTTTTTCACAAAGTCAACAATGGATTGAGCAAGCGGATGATTAGACTGACGTTCAATGGATGCTATTTTAATAAGAAATTCCTGTTCGTTTATATCAGAACGTACAATAACATTTGTCACTTCTGGCTTTCCTTTTGTTAACGTGCCTGTTTTGTCAAAAGCAATTGCGCTTAAATGGCTTAACCTTTCCAAATGCACGCCGCCTTTGAACAAAATTCCTTTTTTTGCTCCGTTTGAAATAGCAGACAGCGAAGCAGGGGTGATAGATGCAACTAGGGCGCAAGGAGACGCTACAACTAAGAGAATCATTGCTCGGTAAAATGTCTCGGTCCAGCTCCATCCAAGCACATAGTGGGGGAGAAACAGCATAACTGCCACAACCGATAGAACAATTTTTACGTATGTGCCTTCAAATCGTTCGATAAACAATTGAGAAGGAGACTTTTCACTTTGAGCCGTTTGAACAAGTTGAATGATCTTTTGAAACAGCGTCTCAGCACTTGGCTTTGTCATTTTAATGGTAATGGCGCCTTTCACATTCACCGTGCCCGCGAATACTTCATCGTCGAGCTGTTTTAGTACAGGGACAGATTCACCCGTAATAGCCGCCTGATCAATCGTTGTTTGACCTGAGACAACAATACCATCGGATGGCACTCGTTCACCCGGCTTAACTAACAGCAAGTCTCCGATTTGTAAATCTGAAATGGAGACAATTTCTTCTTGGTCTCCAATCAGCCGCGTTGCTTCTTGCGGCTGCAAATTCATTAAGGCGCTAATTTCTCGGTTGCTTTTATTCATGGTGTACGTTTCTAATGCACCGCTTAGTGCAAAAATGAAAATAAGCATAGCACCTTCTGTCCAGTAGCCAATTACAGCCGCTCCAATGGCCGCAATAATCATTAGCATTTCGACGTTTAATTCTTTATTTTCAATCGTTTCTTCAATGCCTTCTTTTGCTTTAGCAAATCCACCTATCACATAAGCTAATACAAAGAGCGTAATAGATACAGCTGTATCCTGCTGTTTTGAAATCAGCCAGCCGGCTAAAATAAGCACTCCGCTCAACAGTGCAGCAATGAGTTCACCATGTGTTTTTAATACGTTGACAGCAGAAGATGTTTGCGGCGTTTGTTCTTGTTTTTTAGGTAACGCATTTTCCATACAAATCCTCCTTGAACGATAATTGAGAAAAATAATCACAATCATTACCCCTAAAAAAGCACGAAAGCTGCCATCTCAGCGATAGCAGCACACTTTTTCCATTTATTATCTTTTGAATTGGGATATTTAGTATAGTATAGCACGGAACAAGCAAGGAGGTAACAACTAATGCTTAAAAAATAAAAACAGAATGCAGCTGGACGTCTGCATTCTGTAAAAAACGTACTACATATCTAAATGCTCTTCATAATATTTATAAGCGGAAGTGTAAATGTGCTCGATATCGGCATCCGTCATGTACATTAAGGTTTCACGGTCGATCCCCTTCATTGTTTCAATAAATGTAATCATGTTTTTACGTTCTTGTCTGCTCATTTATTATTCTCCTCTCCATCTGTTTTAATACAGTTTATTATATTTAATTGTATTATATAACAGAAAAAGTATTTTGTGTGGATTTTTTTTTAAAATAGGCAAAAAAATTTTGAAAGACGTAAATAATTGACTATAGAGAAAAAGGTATTTTATAATTTATATATGAACATATGCTCATATACTTGCATATAATGAACGGAGAGATGTTATGAAAAAAGATGAACATTCGTTTTTATCACCTCAAACAGTAGAAGAAGCATCAAGAATACTAAAAGCTATTTCAGATCCTACGAGAATGAAGATTCTCTATTTGCTATTTCAAGAAGAGTGTTCAGTCGGTCATATGGTTGAAGTGCTTGGTGTTTCACAATCAGCTATTTCACATCAGTTAACTCACTTGCGTCATTTACGTTTAGTAAAATATCGCCGTGAAGGGAATACGTATTTCTATACGTACGATGATGAACACGTGGTTGGAATATTGCATCAAGTGATTCAGCACGTAGAATGCGCACATAACAATTAGAAGGAGGGGCTTTGCATGAGTCATGATCATCACCACCATCATCATGGTCATCATCACCATTTTGATACACAGCGTGAAGGCAACAAAAAAGGTCTGTTAATTGCACTAATTATCACCGCGGGTATTATGGTTCTTGAGTTTGTTGGAGGGCTTTTTACAAATAGTTTAGCGCTATTATCCGATAGCGGACACATGCTGTCGGATACAAGCTCACTTGCTCTTAGCCTCGTAGCCATATGGTTTGCTAACCGAGATGCGTCGGCTAAAAAAACGTACGGTTATTATCGTTTTGAAATATTAGCGGCTCTTTTTAACGGAGTGGCACTGTTTGTAATAGCAGGGTTTATCATTTATGAAGCCTATCAGCGCGTACTGGAGCCGCAGTCTGTAGCAAGCGGCAGCATGATGCTGATTGCTGCTGTTGGTTTACTCGCTAATTTAATCAGCGCATGGTCACTTATGAGACAAGGCGATGTAAAAGGAAATGTAAATTTGCGCAGCGCTTACTTACACGTATTGGGAGATGCTTTAGGGTCTATTGGAGCTATTGTAGCGGGACTTCTTATGATGCTGTTTGGATGGTATATTGCTGATCCGATTATTTCTGTAGTTGTGTCTGTATTAATTTTAAAAAGCGCTTGGGGCGTGCTTGCTCATAGCGTTCATATTTTGATGGAAGGCTCTCCTGAAGGAGTGGATCACAGTGAAATAAAAAACCTTCTTGAAAACATTGAAGGAGTCAAAGATGTGCATGATTTACACATCTGGACGATTACTTCAGGACTGGACTCATTGAGCTGTCATATGCGCGTAGAAGATGAAAAAGATTGTCAGCAGATTTTGCAAAAAGCCATTGATTTAGTACACGATCACTGTGGTATTGAGCATACGACGATACAAATTGAAAAATCAGCTCTTCAGCACCGGACGCTAAAAGTTTAAAAACAAGCGAGAACTTATAAGTTCTCGCTTGTTTTTTGCTGCATAGGCATTTTTTGTCCGAATACAAAAAGAAGGATAAAAATAAAGCCAAGCATCCCGCTAATAATATTAAAAAAGCTGACATGATGAAAGAACTGAATAAAAGTACCGCCTATGTAAGGACCGGCAAGGCTTCCGATACTAAAAGCAATGCCGCATAGTAAATTACCTGTAGGAAGCAGACGAGTAGGAATCAAATCCGTCATATAGCTGATTCCTAAACTAAACGTAGAACCTACAACCATGCCTGCTATAAATAAACACGCTACTAATGGAATAGCGGTGTCTTCCAAGAGACTTGCTGTAAAAAAAGTCACGGCTCCAATTGATAAAATCCATCCTAATACCAATTTCCGTCCGAATTTATCGCTCAGTATGCCAAGAGGAAGCTGAAACACAATAGCTCCAACTGCAAAGGAAGTCAGCAGCAGTGAAATAAACTCTACTTGCAATCCAATTCGTAAACCGTATACAGGAAAGCTGCCGTTCAGTGATGACTCTAAAAAACCATATCCAAAAGGCGGTAAAAAAGCAATCCAAGCATATTTAGCCGCTTTAGAAAATCGCTTAGCCGTTTCTTTTAATGAATTAACCTCAACTCCCTGAAGGGGAAATTCATTTTTTATCAAAAATAAAAATACCCACGTTAGAAGACATAGAGCAGAAGAAATCATAAAAGGCAGCGCTTGATTAATTTCAATTAACGGCGTCATTAAAGGACCAACAGCAAAACCAATACCAAAAAAGAGCCCATACAGTGAAATGTTTCTACCTCTTTTATCAGCAGGGGAAGACGATGTAATCCACGTTTGAGTTCCAAAGTGCAGCGCGTGATCTCCTATTCCAATAAATAAACGGAGCACAAACCAAAATACAACAGATTTCCACAGGGGAAACAAAGCTAAAGATACAATAACTAAAAGTCCTCCTGCTGCGATAATTGGCTTGTATCCGTATCTGCGAAGCGGCGCTTCCATGAAAGGAGAAATAAATAAGATGCCCAGGTACAATCCAGTTGCGTTTAATCCGTTTATAGTAGAGGAAAGACCATCTTTCTCAAAAATAATAGCAATTAAAGGCAGCAGCATGCCTTGGCTGAATCCAGAAATGGCGACAAGGCTAACTAAAATCCAGAAACGTTGTTGATGAGTAGCACCCATAGCATTTAACCTCTTTTTATCTATATTTTGTCAATCCAACTGTTTAATCGTACAAGGAAAACACTTTATTGACAAGGATATAAACAGGCCGTGCTGTCCATTTGACATCTTTATGTAAGGGGAGTAGAATAAAACGTGTAAATATTTACATGTTTTTATTTACAATTAAGAGGTGATTGCTATGATAGAACCAGGGCTGAAGAAAATAGCAACATTCACAATTAATGTTGGTACACCCGTCGTTATTGGTCATACAGGATTAGGAAAAAAACAGTTTATTCCCATTAAGTCAGGTACTGCAGACGGGGAAATAAAAGGCTTAATTCTTCCAAGTGGAGCGGATTCTCAAATTATTCGTTGGGATGGCCGCGTCGATTTATCTGCACGATATGTCATTCAAACAGAAGATGATGAACTTATTTATATTGAAAACAATGGAATACGTCAGGTTAGTGAAGAGTTTAGAGAACAGGCTGCTGAAGGTGAAATTATACCCCCAGAGCACGTTTACTTTCGTACGATTCCTGTCTTTGAAACTGGAAGTGCAAAGTATAAGTGGTTACAGGACCGCATGTTTATAGGCGCTGCTGTAAGAAACCCAGAAAGCGTTGTGCTAGACATATACGAAGTTTTATAAATCAAATCAAAGGAGAGGTATAGACATGGAAAAATTTATTGGAAATCATATGATTTACACATACGAAAACGGATGGGAATATGAAATCTATATTAAAAACGAAAATACAATCGATTATCGTATTCATAGCGGAATGGTGGCAGGACGATGGGTTCGTGACCAAAAAGTAGATATTGTGAAATTAACAGAAGGTGTATATAAAGTATCTTGGACTGAACCAACGGGGACAGATGTATCTTTGAACTTTATGCCTGATGAAAAACGCATGCACGGAATTATTTTCTTCCCAAAATGGGTACATGAACATCCTGAAATTACCGTGTGCTATCAAAATGATTATCTTGATTTAATGCATGAATCCCGTGAAAAATACGAAACATATCCGAAATACGTGGTTCCCGAATTTGCTGACATTACATTCATCACAAATGTCGGAGTAAACAATGAGGAAGTTATCGCTCAAGCGCCTTACGAAGGAATGACGGATGATATTCGCGCTGGAAAATTAATTTAATACGGAGTCATACAAAAGGCTAGGACAAAAGTATATTAGTTGAAGGAAGATCCGAACGAAGTTGATTCTTGATCAAGAATCAACTTCGTTCGGATTTTTTTATTGTGATGGTGCCCGGAAATAAACCGCGGTGTAACAAGTGATCTATAGTGAGAGTAGTTGGTTATATAAAAAACGGTTTATAATGAAGGAAAGGAGTGAAGAAAATGGAATTTAACATGAAAAAAGAGGCGGGGTTTACGACAGATTTTCCTTATGGAGAGCTACATATCGCCGGAGATGAAGAGCATGGCTTTCGTCCGTATCAGCTAATGACATCATCCATTGCCGTGTGCAGCGGAGGCGTGTTAAGAAAGATTCTAGAGAAAAAAAGAATCGCTTTTTCCGATTTACGCATCCAAGCTGATGTAACGCGCAATGATGAAAAAGCGGGGCGAATCGAAAAAATTCATTTGCACTATATCATCACGGGAAAAGACCTGCCATTAGACAAAATTGAAAAATCGATTGAGCTAGCCCGAAAAAATTGTTCAATGCTACAGTCGGTTATTGACAGTATAGAAGTGACAGAAACCTTCGAAATAAAATAAAAGTGGACATTGTCCACTTTTATATTTCTTTTGGTTTGCTTCCGGCTTTATCAAAATAGCGCATGCGTTCAGGAGTCAGCTGAAGAAGCAAAAAATTTGGGTCATCTGGACTTTTAATCCACTCTTTTAACTTTTCATTCCAAAATTTCTTTTTTAACTCTTCGTTTGTTTCTACATTTACTTTGGCTTCTACCTCTACATACGGATCACTCCAACCTTGCCCATCATAGCCTAACAAAATATGAACGTAAGGGTTTTTTTCTAGTTCTTCGACTTTGTGGGTATCTTTATTGGTGGCGGTGTAAAGCACAAGATCTTCATGAAAAAACATCATAAAGCGTGAATAAGGTTTTCCATCTTGAATCGTAGCTAACGTTCCGATTGTATAGTCATCCAGTACCGATAAAATTTGATTTTTTACATCATTACTCATTTTTTCACTCCTCATTCTATCTCATTATCCTTGGTAGTTTGGCTGATTTTTAAATATCTTAATCAAAAATCAATTAGAGGTTTATCATTTATAAAAATAGGTTAAAAATACTAACATTGACGGTGAGTCTATACAAATTCCATTAATTTGATATGATTGATTTTGTTGTAAAAAAATGAATAAGGTAGGTGTACATATCGATGATCAATCGGATTTTTCTGATAGCGGTTATTCTTGGGGTGCCGCTATCTGTTATTGGGCACATGATGCACTGGTCAGATGTTCTTATGTTTATTATTTACTGTTTAACAATCATTGCCCTCGCAGCTTTTATGGGAAGAGCTACAGAGAGCTTAGCTGTTGTAGCTGGTCCTCGAATAGGCGGTCTATTGAATGCTACCTTTGGTAACGCTGTAGAATTAATTATTTCGATTTTTGCTTTAAAAGAAGGCCTTACAGCCGTGGTGCTTGCATCGTTAACCGGTTCTGTATTAGGAAATCTCCTTCTTGTAGGCGGTCTTTCATTCTTTATCGGGGGACTTAAATTTAAGCGTCAAGAATTTAATGTCTATGATGCAAGACATAATTCTGGATTATTGATCTTTGCTGTTATCGTTGCGTTTGTTATTCCTGAAGTGTTTGCTAGCGAAATGGACGAAGCGAAGACCATGTCTCTAAGTGTCGGAATTTCCATTATTCTCATCATCTTATACTTAGCGGCGTTATTCTTTAAGCTGGTCACGCATCGAGGCGTGTATCAGCATAAAAGTGAAGAAGTGGAAGAACATGAGGAGCCAGAGTGGTCAATGTGGAAAGCGATTGCGGTTCTCTTTTTGTCTACGTTAGCGGTGGCTTACGTATCCGAAAGCTTGGTAAGCACAATCGAAATTGTCTCGGAAAGCTTTGGCTGGAGTGAGCTGTTTATCGGGGTCATCATTGTAGCGATTGTTGGGAACGCGGCAGAGCATGCTTCCGCTATTATTATGGCCGTTAAAAATCGCATGGGTGTAGCTGTTGAAATTGCTGTTGGATCAACTTTACAAGTAGCGATGTTTGTAGCACCAATATTAGTACTTGTTTCGCTAATGTTCGAAAGCCAAATGTCTCTTGTTTTTACTTGGCCTGAGTTGATTGCGATGGTAACAGCCGTATTTTTAACGATTGCGATTTCTAATGACGGAGATACAAACTGGTTTGAAGGCGCAACTCTTTTAGGTGCTTATATTATTATGGGAATTGGTTTTTATCTTATTTAAAAAAGAAACGTTCACTTTATGTGGACGTTTCTTTTTTGTAAGTGAATAGAAGAATTTCCCTTTTGGTATTCAGGATAAAACAGGGGATGTTTGAAAAAACTATGGTTGCATTCATTAACGATGTTGAAAGGAGTTTCTAGATGTTACGTAAATTGCTTTTATTTGTGTTTACCATCATTATTTCATTTTCATGTTCAACGAAGATCGCCATTGCAAAAACAGCTCAGCCTACCATCAACGTGCCTTCTTCAGCTTTAAATATTTCAAAAGAAAATACGTATCCAAATGCTAGTCAAGACACGCCTTATTTGCAGCCGAGTGAGTTCACAAAAGAGCTCATTGAAACGTCAAATGTAAAAATTGAAAACCCTGATTTAATTCGTATATTAAATGAATCAAACATTTCTAAAACTCCATGGGCAATTGGATTCAGAGCAACCATTTTTTTAGGACAGTGGCCGTTAAATTATGAATCAACAGAAACAAACGTTAACTGGCAGCACCAGCGAATCAATACGAATCATTATGATAACAGAGCGGGAAAAACTCAGTACAAAATGATGTACAGTCAGGAAAATCAAAGCCATGTAAAAGGCGGATTAACGGCAAAAGTGCCTCAGCCTGATCATGTTAAACAAATGATGCTAATTGAAGCAGCTAAAAAAACAAAGCTCACTTTATCATTTCAAACGTTTGTAGGTGCCGGAACGAAAAAAGACCAGGTGTATAACGTAGCTCCTAAAAAAGTAGGTTATCTCTATGCGTACACGCCTGCTGTAAGTGAAAAGGGAAAAGTAACGTATGGGGAAGTATATGTAACGGTAAAAGGCAGCAAGCGTTCAATTGTGGTGAGAAATGTAACTTCTCAAGGAATTGGAGCATGGATTCCAGTACAAGATTATGTCTCCTTAAGTTTCGGGGCTTACGATCAGCCGAGATAACAAAAAAAGAGATTCCAGTGGTGGAATCTCTTTTTGTTATTTTGTAATCTTCGCTTGGAGTTTGCTAAAATCAGTATCTTGATAATAGCTGTTTTTTACCAAAATATTAGGTCCCAAACAAGAGACCGCTGAACAATGGCAGCTAAGTTCTTTAGAAATTGTGCTTTGCTGCCACGTATCAAAAGCGTCTGTAAGCTTTGTATCTTGAATGTTGCCAAGAGGAGGCGTATCACCAAAATCAGTTACGATAATATCTCCGTCGAAAATATTTACATTTAGGCGAGAACGTCCGTCTGGATCGTTTCGAACGGTTACATTTTTACTGCTATACAAGCGCTGTAAAAGCGTTAAGTCTTCCTCGTTATTACTGCATGCATAAAACGGCAGCGTGCCGAATAGCATCCACACATTTTCATCTCGAATATCAAGAAGGTGATGAATCGCTTGACGCATTTCAGGAAGAGATAATGTCTCTAAGGTGCTGGCAAAGTCACTTGGATACATAGGGTGTACTTCGTGACGCTGACAAAGCATTTCATCCACAATTTGACGATGAATTTTTTCCATATGAGGAAGCGTACGTTTATTTAACATCGTTTCAGCTGATACCGTTACACCTGCTTTTACAAGCGCGCGGCTGTTTTCAATCATACGGTCGAAATATTTGGCGCGCTGCTCATAAGTAGGCTTTCGCTCCATCATTGCAAAGCCAGCTTCAACAAAGTCGTCCATCGTTCCCCAATTGTGAGAAATATGTAAAACATCTAAATAAGGAATGATTTGTTCGTAACGAGCAAGATCTAATGTTAAATTTGAATTAATCTGTGTACGGACACCTCGTTCGTGTGCATACTTTAATAAAGGCACCACATAATTTTTCACAGAAGATAGAGACATCATAGGCTCTCCGCCCGTGATGCTTAACGCTCGAAGTGTTGGAATTTCATCGAGACGTTTTAAAATTAAATCAAGAGGCAGTGCGTTTGGGTCTTTTGGCTGCAGCGTATATCCAACTGCGCAGTGCTCACATCGCATATTACAAAGCGTCGTTGTTGTAAATTCAACGTTTGTGAGCGTCGGTTTGCCATATTGTTTCATATCTAAATACGCTTCCCACGGATCGAATTCCGGGGTAATTCGTTGTAAAGTGGCCATAAAAAAACTCCTTTTATTTTTCCGTAAAGTGAAATGATGATGAAAACATCTCACGGTCCGTCCTGCTAGACTAAATTATACGTCCCATTCAAAACGGACACCAGTGACTATTATGGATTTTATTGCTTTTAGTTGTCAAATATGAAAGTATTCGTTAGGATATAAGGAAATACGAATGAAAAGCTACATCAGGAGGGTTTAAAATGGGAAACGCCGTTCGAGATAAAGATTCACAAGTACGTTATTTAAAAGATCGTTTAAATATGTTTGTACATGTATTAGACTCTATGGAGCCTGAAAACACAGATCTAGAAGATATTGACCGTTTGATTACAATGATTGATGACTTAGAAGCAAAATGTGAGCAGTTTAAAAAAGATAAAGAATGAAGAAGAAAAAAGCGCTAGAAAGACTAGCGCTTTTTTGCTTGAAGTAGAAATCCTCCTATAAAGGTCTTTCGAAACAATTTTTGAAGGAGTATAATAAATTTTGAAAGTTGTACGACAGATAGATAAATACATACATTAGCGGGATATGGGAGGAATTAAGTGATGATTGAAGCTTTAAAACAAAGCATGTACGATTTAATTGTTGAAACATCTACAAAATTGCCAAAAGACGTTCGACGTGCTATCGCAAAGGCAAAAGCGCGTGAAAATGCAGGAACGCGTGCAGCAATGTCTTTAGCGACCATTACCAATAATATTAAGATGGCGGATGATAATTTATCGCCAATTTGTCAAGATACAGGTATGCCAACATTTAAAATTAAAACCCCTGTAGGAGTGAATCAGCTTCAAATTAAAGAAGCGATTTATTGGGCAATTGAAGAAGCAACAAAGCACGGAAAGCTTCGCCCTAATTCTGTAGATTCGTTAACGGGAGAAAACAGCGGTAATAATTTAGGCGGAGGCACGCCGGTTATTAAGTTTGAACAGTGGGAAAATGACTATATTGATGCGCGTCTTATTTTAAAAGGCGGCGGCTGTGAAAATAAAAACATTCAGTATAGCCTGCCTTGTGAAGTAGAAGGGTTAGGCCGAGCTGGTCGTGATTTAGACGGTATTCGTAAATGTGTGATGCACTCAGTATACCAAGCGCAAGGCCAAGGCTGTAGCGCCGGCGTCATTGGTGTTGGAATCGGTGGCGACCGTACAACAGGCTATGAATTAGCAAAAGAGCAGCTGTTCCGAAACTTAGATGACGAAAATCCAAACGCTCAGCTGAAAGAATTAGAAGAGTATGTAATGGAAAATGCTAATAAGTTAGGAATCGGTACAATGGGCTTTGGCGGAGAAACGACATTACTTGGCTGTAAAGTCGGCGTAATCAATCGTATTCCTGCTAGCTTCTATGTGTCAGTTGCGTATAACTGCTGGGCTTACCGTCGCTTAGGTATTAAAATCAACGCTGATACAGGAAGCGTTCAAGAGTGGCTGTATCAAGAAGGCGAAGAAGTAGATTTTAATAAAAATGCAGGTGCAGAAGAGAAACAAAATGCGGATGAAACAAAAGAAGTTGTATTACAAGCACCTATTACAGAAGAGCAAATTCGTGAATTAAAAGTTGGTGACGTAGTGCGCATCAACGGTATGATCTACACAGGACGCGACGCTATTCATAAACATTTAACAGACCACGATGCGCCAATTGATTTAAATGGACAAATCATTTATCACTGTGGCCCGGTTATGTTAAAAGATGAAGATGAAAAATGGCACGTAACCGCTGCAGGACCAACAACAAGTATCCGTGAAGAACCTTACCAAGGAGATATTATGAAGAAATTTGGTATCCGCGCGGTTATCGGTAAAGGCGGTATGGGTCCTAAAACGCTTGCTGCTCTTCAAGAGCACGGCGGTGTGTACTTAAATGCTATCGGAGGAGCTGCGCAGTACTATGCTGATTGTATCAAGAGCGTAGAAGGCGTTGATTTGATGCAGTTCGGTATTCCTGAAGCAATGTGGCATTTAAAAGTAGAAGGTTTTACAGCTGTAGTGACGATGGATTCACACGGAAACAGCTTGCATGCAGATGTAGACAAGTCTTCATTTGAAAAGCTTGAGCAATTTAAAGAACCGGTATTTAAATAAACATACGTCCGGAGCGTATGGTAAAAAGTAACGTTCATGAACGAGAAAATTGAGTGGATACTAAGCGTAAAATGACTTCCGAAAGGAGCTTCTTATGCGCCGGTTCACCTTTTTTCTCGTTTTTTTATTCGTGATGTCAACAGGCCTAGCATCTGTTGAAGCACAAATGTATCCAAACACTCCGATCAGCTGGGGATTTCAAAAAAGTAAAAATCACAAGCCCGCATCCGCAGGTACAGCTTATGAACACATTCTTGCTAAGTATGATGCGTTTTACCTCGGCGATACAACTAAAAAAAATATTTATTTAACGTTTGATAACGGTTATGAAAATGGTTATACCCCGCAGGTATTAGACGTGCTCAAAAAAAGAAAGGTTCCTGCGACGTTTTTTGTAACAGGACACTATTTAAAAGAAGAGCCTAAGCTAATTAAGCGAATGGTAAAAGAAGGGCATATTGTCGGCAATCATTCATGGCATCACCCTGACTTAACTCAAGTGGATGATGCACGTTTTAAAGAAGAGCTGCAAAAAGTAAAAGATGAATACAAGAATATTACCGGTCGTGATGAAATGAAGTATCTCCGCTCACCTAGAGGTGTATTTAGCGAACGAACGCTAGCTCTTTCAAAGCAAGAAGGCTATACGAATGTATTTTGGTCACTAGCATTTGTTGACTGGAAAGTGAATGAACAAAAAGGCTGGCGCTACTCATACGACAATATGATGACTCAAATACATCCAGGTGCGATCATGCTTCTGCATACCGTTTCAAAGGATAACGCAGATGCGTTAGATCAAGCGATTGTGGATTTAAAAAAGCAGGGCTATACGTTTAAAAGTATTGATGATTTAATGAACGAACGTAAACAATTGAAAAAAAGTCCTTCTAAAACGAAATAAAGATAAAAACCGACGGGAATGTTTCTCCTGTCGGTTTTTTGCTGTTGAAGTGTTATAATATGCGTTGATGTCTTTTTTAAAGCGATACGGTCCAATAGGTTTTAAGCAGTTAAAGACCGTTAATAACTATATAAAGAATTTAAACTAATCGGAGTTGGTCTCATGAATAAACCAAAAACTGAAATGAAAGTTCAAAAAGGACAAACGTTTCCGTTGACGATAAAAAGACTCGGTATTAATGGAGAAGGCGTAGGCTATTTTAAGCGCCAAGTCGTCTTTGTACCGGGAGCATTACCGAATGAAGAAGTGGTTGTAGAAGCAACAAATGTTCAGCATAAGTTTGCCGAAGGGAAAATCAAGCGAATTCGCAAAAAATCTCCTCATCGCGTAGAAGCACCCTGTCCGATTTACGACCAGTGCGGAGGCTGCCAGCTTCAGCACTTATCTTATGAAGGTCAGCTAGAATCCAAGCGGGATATTGTTCTGCAAGCGTTCGAACGTCACAGTTCATTAAAAAAAGTAGAGGAAAAAACTCGCCAAACGATTGGTATGGAAGATCCGTGGCGCTACCGTAATAAATCTCAGTTTCAAGTCGGCGTGGACAAACAAAAAGTCATTGCTGGTTTGTATGGACTGAATTCTCACCGCTTGATTGATATTGAAAACTGTCCCATTCAGCATAAAGCTACAAATCACGTGACAAAAGAAATAAAACGAATTTTACAAGACCTTCAAATCCCTATCTACAACGAGCGCAAACGCCGTGGAATTGTGCGTACTATCGTATCTCGAGTAGGATTTGAAACGGGTGAAGTGCAAATTGTTTTAATCACGGCTAAAAAAGAAATTCCGAAAAAAGAGCTGCTGATGAAAGAAATTCAGCGCCGCCTGCCGGAAGTGAAATCGCTCGTACAAAACGTAAACGGCCAAAAAACATCGCTTATTTTTGGAGACGAAACGTTTACGCTCGCTGGAAAATCGGTGATTCAAGAAACGTTAGGTGATATCTCATTCGAACTTTCAGCGCGTGCATTTTTCCAGCTGAATCCTCTTCAAACGGTGAAGCTATATGACGAAGTAAAAAAAGCAGCTGCGCTAACAGGCAGTGAAAAAATCGTAGATGCTTACTGCGGAGTAGGGACGATTGGCTTATGGCTTGCTAAAGATGCCAAAGAAATTCGCGGAATGGACACGATTGAAGAATCCATTGTAGACGCGAGAAAAAATGCCAAAGATCATGGATTTGAACATGCCACATACGTGACAGGTCCAGCTGAAAAATGGATGCCGCAGTGGGTAAAAGAAGGCTGGAAGCCAGACGTTATCGTTGTTGACCCGCCGCGAACAGGCTGTGATGACAAGCTTCTAAAAACAATTTTACAAGTAAAGCCAAAGAAAGTGGTTTACGTTTCTTGTAATCCATCCACATTAGCGAAAGATGTGCAGCAGCTGTCGAAGGCTTATAACGTTGATTACATTCAGCCTGTTGATATGTTCCCTCATACGGCGCACGTGGAGAATGTGGTGAGTTTGACGTTAAAGAAATAAATAGATGAAGAGTAAAGGGCAGATTTGGTTCTGCTCTTTTTTTATTTGAAGTGGACTCTTGTTGGAAGAAAAAATATTCTAATATATCTAATTTGAATTATTGGAAAGTTATGTTTTAGAAAGCATCGGAGCACCGAAAAGAAGTTTTATTAGTACTTATATTTCATTTTTTATAGAGATGATAAACGCCAATCTAGTCTTGAAAACCCAAACCCTCAACCACCCCAAGAATACTATAGTAATAAAACTACTAAAAAGTATATACAGAGGGGCAGAGGTCAAATGGACTCAATGTTTTTGAAAGGGCTTACAGGTAAAGTGGTAACGCCGAAAGACCCCATTTATGAGGAAGCTCGTCAGGAATGGAATCGCGCTATTGATAAATTTCCGCTTGTGATTGTGTACTGTGAAAAAAAGCAGGATGTTGTAAATGCGATCCACTGGGCACGTAAGCATCGTGTAGAGATTCGGATTTGATCTGGCGGTCATCATTATGAAGGGTATTCTACAGGTGACTGTGTTTTAGTCATTGATATTAGTCGGTTAAACGCGTTGAAGTTGGATAGGAAACGGAACATCTTAAAGGTGGAAGCGGGAGCAAAGAATACGGAAGTGTATGATTTCATCGGTTCGAACGGATATGTGTTTCCAGGAGGAACGTGTCCGACTGTTGGTGTATCAGGCTTTACGCTCGGAGGCGGCTGGGGGCTTTCGAGCAGACTTTACGGATTAGGGTGTGACAGCTTGATGGAGCTAGAATTGGTCAATTATGAAGGAAAGCTCATTAAGGCAAACCAATCGTGTAACGCTGATCTTTTTTGGGCATGCCGAGGTGCCGGTGGCGGTAATTTTGGCGTTGTAGTAAGCATGACGTTTCAGCTTCCAAAGCCAGCGAACCGCTCTGTGACGCTCGTTCGGTTCTTTTATGTAGGTACTACAAAGGAAAAACAGGCACAAGTGATGAATATATGGCAAAACTGGCTGCCTGAACTGGACAAACGTATGACGCTAGTTGCCAGTTTTTATAATGCAGAAGGAGAAGGATTGGGCATATTTGCGAACGGCTTCTTTTACGGATCTCCAGAAAGAGCTCGAAAGATCTTGCAGCCTTTTGCAGAGGTGGAGGGGTTCCGAGTCGAGCTAGAGTCATTATCTTTTCTTGAAGCGGTACAAAAGATAGAAGCAACCTATCCTCCGTCTGAAAAATTTAAGTCAACGGGAAGATTTGTGCAAAGAAGTTATTCAGTTGGCGAGCTTGAAAATCTTGCAGATCTCATACAGCGTCCAGCGGAAGGGTCCGTTTACGCCGCGATTTCTTTTTATGCACTAGGAGGAGAAATTCGCAGTGTTGGTAAAAGAGAAACAGCCTTCTTTTACAGAAACTCCAG
This sequence comes from Priestia megaterium, assembly GCF_009497655.1. Lineage (NCBI taxonomy): Bacteria > Bacillati > Bacillota > Bacilli > Caryophanales > Bacillaceae > Priestia > Priestia megaterium. The sequence continues at coordinate 355,180 of NZ_CP023317.1, forward strand.
ATATATTCTGGGCTTTCAATCCGTGTGGACAGACGATGCGTTTGCAAGCGCAAACAGAGAATGGCTTCGCAAGCGATTTGAATATATTAAAAGTATTACGGTAGGTTCCTATGTGAATTTCCCTATCAGCAACCTTAGAAACTATGAGCGTGAGTATTTTGGAGACAACGCAGAGCGGTTAGAAAGAGTAAATAAAAAGTACGATCCATTTAACGTATTTAGGTTTCCGCAGGGACTCAGGTAGCATGTAGAAAAGGATACTAAGTTGACGATTGAACCTGTTTCATTACCTTCTTTCGAAGAAGGTAAATAAATGAAAGTCATCTTTCTTGTTGACAAAGCATCCAACTGGTATTAGAATAAACAACTATTCGACAGTCATTATCTTGATCGAAAAATTTAATACGTAGAAAGCTATGATTGCTATGGATCACACTATAGCAGGAGCAGCTTCTGGAGAGATCGCGATAGTTTCGCGACGCCGAAGGGTTCACAATCTCAGGCAAAAGGACAGAAGAGTACCGGATATTTATTTGGTATGTTACTAATTGGTAGCATGTACCATAATATTTGTTATTCTTATGACCATGAGATTGGAGCGCATCCAATCTCTTTTTTTATTGGACTTTATTTTGTAGTTCGCACGATCGTATCAAAGGTTTTATTGTTAGGAGGAGTTAGAGTTGGAACAACGAGAATTAAAGAGGGATTTATCCAATCGTCATGTTCAGCTAATCGCGATTGGAGGAACCATTGGGACGGGATTATTTTTAGGTTCTGGTAAAGCCATACAGCTTGCAGGTCCCTCTATCATCTTTGCTTATTTAATTGTGGGTATTGCGCTTTTCTTTGTGATGAGAGCGCTAGGAGAACTACTGCTGTCTAAAGCAGGTTATCAATCGTTAACAGATATTGCTGAAGAGTATCTTGGACCATGGGCTTCATTTGTCACAGGGTGGACGTACTGGTTTTGCTGGATCATGACAGCTATGGCTGATGTGATTGCCGTTGGCGTATATGTGAAATATTGGTTCAATATTCCTCAGTGGATTCCTGCACTTATTTGTGTAATCATTTTATTAGGACTTAACTTATTAACCGTAAAATTATTTGGAGAATTAGAGTTTTGGTTTGCTTTAATAAAGGTTATTACGATTCTTGCGTTAATTGTTATTGGCGTTATTTTACTGGTAATCGGATTTAAAACAGATGCAGGATCCGTTACGGTTCAAAATCTTTGGAATCATGGAGGACTGTTTCCAAACGGTGTTTCAGGTTTCTTACTTTCATTCCAAATGGTTATTTTCGCATACGTCGGGGTTGAATTGGTTGGGGTATCGGCAGCAGAAACATCAAATCCCCAAAAAAATATTCCATCGGCCATTAATAAAATTCCGCTGCGAATCTTATTTTTCTATGTTGGAGCGCTTATCGTCCTTTTATTTATTAACCCGTGGATGGAATTGAATGCAGCAGAAAGCCCATTTGTTAAAACCTTTAGTTTAGTCGGAATTCCGCTTGCTGCTGGAATTATTAATTTTGTTGTATTAACTTCAGCCGCTTCTGCTTGTAATAGCGGAATGTTTTCAACGAGCCGTATCTTATATAACTTAAGTAAAAATGACCAAGGGCCATCTACGTTTGCAAAACTGAACAAAAACCACGTACCAAGCAACGGATTGTTTGTATCTACGCTGGTTATCTCGGCGGGAGCTTTGTTAAGCAAACTGATACCAGATCAAGCTTTTGGCATCGTAACAACCATCAGCGCTATTTGTTTCATTTGGGTGTGGAGTATCATTTTGATTTGCCATCTAAGATATAAAAAAACACGTCCGCAGCTGCATGCAGCATCAACATTCAAAGCACCGTTAACACCATTTATAAACTATGTTGTGCTAGCGTTGTTTGCAGTGATTCTTATTATTATGCTGTTTTCTGATGCGACGCGCCCAGCCTTATTGTTGACACCCGTTTGGTTTATTCTCTTATTTGGTTTTTACGGGGCTAGAAGGAAGAAGAAATAGTAAATGGGTGACCTCATCATTTCGTGATGGGGTCTTTTTATTGGAAGATAAATAATTGATTTCTACTGTATGAAGAAAATGCAGTGAAAAAGCTCATAGTTTTCTGATAGTAATGTAGAACCAAATGCTTTTCTTCTATGTCTAAAGGTGGAATTCTATCATTTACATGGAAAAGTTTTCATTTTGCAGTACAATGGAGGTAGACTTCATTGAATTAAGGTGAACAAACATGAAATGGTTTAAATCTCATACGTTTTGGAAAATCTTCACGATTAATGTGCTTCTTATTTGTACCGTACTGACGCTAATGTTTATAGTTTCAAGAGTGATGCTGCCTAATATTTCTCAAGATCAATATCGACAGGTAACTGATAAAACCGTCAAGAGAATGAAAGAGCAAATTAACATCGTTATTAAAGATATTTGGAGCTTGGGCGACGAGGTACAGCAAGATCCTATTTTTTTATCAGATGATGAACAAGAGATAGACAAAGAACTGCAGAAAATAGTTAATATTTCACCGTATATCGATAGCGGAACCATTTTTAATACAAAAGGGTATGTGGAGCATTATTACCCAGATGATTTAAAGAGTATGAAGCACGTGAACTTAAGTAAAAGAAAATATTTTCAAGAAGCGCTGCGAACTAAAAAAATATATTTAAGCGATGTCGTTTCAGCAGACACAAAGCATTACATTGTGGTGATGGCAATTCCTATTTTGGATGAGCAGCAAAATGTAAAAAAAGTTATAAATTTAGCGCTGCGCATTGAAGAAAATAAAAGCTTTCAATCCATTTTTCAAACGTTCGATATAGGAGAGAACGGCTATACGTTTATTGTAGACCGCAATGGTAGAATTATTTCACACCCTGAGAAACAGAGAATCGGTGAAAATGCCAGGGAAAATGAAATCGTTCAGGAAACGATGAATCATAAATCAGGATATCAGCGCGTTGTGAACACCGAAGGTAAGTACTTCTTTGCGTCATTTGAATATATTCCTGTTTTGGATTGGGGAATTGTCGCTGAATTACCCGTTGAAGAAATTTACAGGCCTTATGAAACGTTTGAAAAAACGCTTTGGACCGTTTCAGGTATTACAATTTTACTACTTTCTTTTTTTACTGCGTTATATGCAAGGCAAATTGTGAATCCTATTCGTAAACTATATGAATTGGCGGGACAAGTAGCTCGCGGGAATTTTAATCAAAAAATTCCGGAACGAGAAATTGAGCGGGGGGAAATCGGTACTTTATCTAAACAGTTTAATGAAATGATTAGCTATATACGCCATTCTAAAGCAAATTTACAGCAAAAAGAAAATCAGCTGCAGGAACAAAAAACGTTTTTAAGACAAGTCATTGACATTAATCCAAGCTATATTTATGCCATTAATCAAAAAAGGGAGTTCATTCTTGTTAATGAATCTTTTGCGATGCTGCTAGGTGAAAAATCTGATGACTTGATTGGACAACCAATTGATAAATATCAATTCAACCTTCAATCAGATCTTTTATATAAAGGGACGTTTTCAAACTGTACGCAAAAAGGGATGGTATTAGAAGAACAGTTTAAAGATTCGAAAGGAAACCGGCGCTGGGTCGAAACAGCAAAACTTCCTATTATGAATGAAAAACAGGAAGTGATTCAAATGCTGTGCGTATCGACAGATATTACGGAGCGTAAAAAAGCAGAAGAGAAGCTTAGAACTTCTGAGAAGCTTGCCGTTGTAGGAGAACTTGCAGCTGGAGTTGCTCACGAGATCAAAAATCCTTTGACTTCTTTAAAAGGTTTTGTTCACTTATTAAAAGAACAAAATCCCAAAGATGCTTTGTATATAGATATCATGGAAACTGAATTAGAACGAATGAATGGAATCGTAGAAGAATTTTTGATGTTAGGAAAACCTCAGGTTATGAATGTTGAACCCTTGAATATGCAAGCGCTTGTTCAAGAAGTGTGCTCGCTTCTTGAACCTGAAGCAGTAGAAAAAAAGGTAGCTTTCATATTTGAAAGGGATGAGCAATTACCGCAGGTATATGGAGATAAAAATCAGTTAAAACAAGTATTTATTAATATTATTAAAAACTCTATCGAAGCAATGCCTGAAGGAGGGGGTATTCATATTACGATTAAAGCAAAAGAAAACCACCTTTGGCTGCAGCTTGCTGATGAAGGGCAAGGTATTCCTCCTGAACGGTTAGCGAAGATAGGTGAGCCTTTTTATAGTACAAAAGAAAAAGGTACAGGTTTAGGGCTGATGGTCAGCTATCGGATTATTAAAGCTCATCATGCGCAGATGACATTTTCTAGTCAGTTAAATCAAGGAACAAGTGTGGATATATTGTTTCCAATCATAAAAAAGTAGGGGAAGTTCCCCTACTTTTTATTATTATACTTATAATATATCAAAAGCTTTCATGTTACTAAAACAAACGAAAGTGCTAAAGAAGATATCCACAGGTTAACAAGAAGTTAACTGCTGAATTGTATAGGATATTCACAACTTTATCCACATTATTCACATTTTTTCAGAAAATTTACATAAAAATTACCCACTGTTATTTCAAGTTATGAAAGCGGTAATATACATATCTGATAAAGTTATGCACATTATCCACATAATTGTGGGTAAACTTTGTGGATATAGTAAAGTATTAAAAAATCGTAAATCATACGCATGAAATCTTTGCGTTATTATCTTTACATAATATAAAACGTCCTTCCGATACACAGTGTACAGAAAGGACGTTGGGATGATCAAGCGTTGGATAGAGATGTTTTGCCTCACTTATTTTTTCGTGTAGCCGCCTGCACGGTCTGCTTTTTTAAACTCGCGGCCGTAATAGATTTCTTGAGCGCTACTTAACGTATTTTTTGCGTTTTCTTTTCGTTTTTTTTCAGACATAAAAAAACCTCCAATTAACGTTTTTCGATCATGCTACTTATTTTTTCCAGAATCTCTCGTTTTTAATCATAAAAAAAGCTCCCCGTGTAACGGAGAGACTCTTACGCTTCTTTAAGCTGGTGATCTTCTTGAACGTCTTGTTCGTGACGCAGGTAGTATAATGTATACAAGTCTTTTGGAATTTCGTATAAATCATATACGTCTTCATGTTGATTAATTTCATCGTATAAAGCTTTGTGTGTTTCATTCGCAAGTACTGCATAAGGCAGTTTTTCGGCAGCCTTAATAGACCTGATGTTGATTTTGCGGATTCGCATAAAAATTCGCTCTATATTTAACTCAAAGAACAGTTCATTAAAGAACGCTTCTTTTGCAATTTGATTATATCCTTTTCCATGAAACGGTTTGCCAAGCCAAGTGCCTAAAAAACCAGCTTGATCCTGTACATCAAATAAATTAATGGTGCCGATAGGGTTACCCCATTCATCTAAAATCGTGCGAGAAATAATTTCTCCATGATCTTCTGCTTCCATCGTTTGTTTAGTCACAAATAAAAATTCTTCATAGGAATGGGCTTTATGACGAACAAAAGGGAAGACATCAGGATGTACCATGAGTTCGTATAGAGATTGACAGTCATTTAGGTCACGTTTTTTTAACATAACTTTTCCCTCCTGATCGAGGGTATATACAGACTCCAATCAAGTCCCCACCCTCGAAATTTTTTAATAATTAAAAAAATTTCGGGGTGGGAATCGAACCCACTAGAACCAGTTACCTGGTGGCGCACCATTTGCCTTCCCATTACAAGTCAACAAACATAAAAAGTCAACGTGTGATGTTTATGCTTTTGTGAAATTCACATGCTTCTAAACGTATCATACTAAAAAAAATAAAAAAAGAAAATAGGTAAAATGTTAATTTTTTTTAAATAATATTTTACCATCTATCATGGTGAAAATAGGCTTTGCTAAGTAGTGAAAGGGATGATGGCTCCATAGCACTAAATCAGCGTCTTTTCCTGCTTCGATACTGCCGATTCGATGATCAATACGGAGATTCCGAGCAGCAGTAATCGTGATGCCTTCTAATGCTTTTTGCTCTTCGAGTCCTTCACGTACGGCAATGGATGCGCAAATATTTAAATACTGAATAGGCGTATAAGGATGGTCCGTTGTAATGGAAACTTCTACTCCTTCATTGCAAAGAGCTTGATAGGTTTTCCACGTTTTATTCTTAAGTTCAACCTTTGAGCGGCGTGTTAAAGTTGGACCTACGCTCACTTTTAAATTTCTTCCACCCAGCTCTTTAGCAATTAAATGGCCTTCTGTACAGTGCTCAATACGGACGTCTAAATGAAATTCATCTGCTAAGCGAAGAGCTGATAGAATATCATCGGCTCTATGAGCATGAATCCGAACTGGAATTTCTCTATTCAGTGCTTGAGTGAGAGGTTTGATGCGCAAATCATCTTTGTTGTCACTGCTTGCTGCGTGATAAAAGGCTTCTCGCAGCATCCCCATAATACCCATTCGCGTAATCGATTCTTTATTGCCGTGGCTGTGAATTCGTTTTGGATTTTCTCCTAGCGCAATCTTAAGTCCAGCTGTCTCTTGAATTAACATTTGAGAAATGCTTGTTCCAGCTGTTTTAATAACGGAAGTTGTGCCTCCAATCACATTTGCACTTCCTGGCATAATGTGTACAGACGTAATACCCGCTTCAATGGCATCTTTAAACCCAGGATCTAAAGGATGTACACTGTCAAAAGCTCGGATATGTGGAGTCATAGGTTCAATGGTTTCGTTAGCATCATTCCCGGCCCAGCCGGTTCCTTCATCATATAATCCTAGATGTGTATGAACATCAATAAATCCAGGGAATAAATAACGCTGTTTGCAGTCAATGACTTCTACTCGAAGAGGTGGCTGCAAGTTTGGCCCAATTAAAACAATTTTTCCATCTTGAATGAGCACATCACTATTATAAATAGGTTTTGACGTAATAGGATAGAGCGTTGCATTTTTTAAGAGAATGGTTTTCATAAAGTTACTCCTATCTATCGGCAGCTTAGTCACCTGTTTTAGGGAAATAACAGAAAATAACTAGAGTAAATCTCGCAATGCATCTTCTAATACAGTATATGTAAAAATGTAATTCTGTTGAATCAATTTTTCAGGTAAAACGCGCTGTCCCTTTAAAATAATCATACTCATTTCTCCCATCAGCAGCTGAAGGCCAAAGCTAGGTACGGGCATCCAATGAGGACGATTCAACACTTTTCCAATCGTCTTTCCAAACTCTTTCATTTGAACGGGATTTGGGGCAGTGACGTTAACAGCTCCCTCTATTTGTTCGGTATGAATACAGTAATCAATGATCTTCACGACGTCTTGAAGATGCACCCAAGACATCCACTGTTCTCCGGAACCGACTGTTCCTCCTGCAAATAATTTATAAGGAAGGGCCGTAGAAGGAAGTGCTCCGCCATCTTTCCCTAATATAACGCCGAATCTTGTTAAGACAGTACGAATATTGAGTTCCATGGCTTTTAGCGCTTCATTTTCCCACTTTTTTACCGTTTCAGCCAAAAAGTCTGTCCCGATCGATGGAGAAGCTTCTGTGAACGTTTCTTTCGTTGATGTCCCGTAATAACCAACGGCGCTTGCATTTACATAAAGTGACGGTTTTTCGGGTAAAGAAGCCATAATGCGAAGAATTTCTTGAGTAGAAGAAAGGCGACTTTCCACGATGGCTTTTTTGCGTTCGTCCGTCCAGCGGCCACTGTTAAGTGAAACGCCAGCTAAATTGATAAAAACGTCTGCTCCTTCTACATGCTCTTCAGGTTGGCTGTTTTCTTGCATCCACTCTACATATTGAAGTTTCGGATCTCTTGCAGCTTTATCTGCATTGCGTGTTAAAATATATACATAGTGTTTTTGTGTTAAAAAATGTTTTGTTAAAGCTTTACCTACGAATCCAGTTCCTCCAGCAATAACAATTTTCATACGAACTTCCTCCTTTATTGAGATAAATAAAAATGTGTATGATACGTTTGGCGGTTCTTCAGCCATCAATTTAATAAGAAATATGAGGTGAAGGTTAATGCCTGTTGTCACAAAGATCACAACGCAAAAGAATAGCGGTGAACGTTATAATGTGTATTTAGATTATGGTAAAGGTGAAGAGTTTGGCTTTGGTGTTGACGAAAATGTCCTCATCAAATATGACTTAAAAAAAGGTCGTGAGCTTGATGAATTTGAATTAACGGAAATTCAGTACGCAGATGATGAGAAAAAAGCTTATAATTTAGCGATCATTTACTTATCTTATCGAATGCGCTCTGAAAAAGAGGTACACGATTATTTAAAGAAAAAAGAAATTAACTCTACTATTATTCAACAAGTTATTCAGAAACTAGTCAGCCACCGTTATTTAAATGATGAAGAGTTTGCCAAAGCATTTGTGTTAACTCAGATGAACACAACACCAAAAGGACCAAATGTGATTCAAAGAGAATTAAAAGAAAAGGGGATTTCTGATTCCATTATTACCCTTAGTTTATGTGAATACCCTGAAGAACAGCAAATTCAAACTGCTGTAAAATTAATTGAAAAGTTAAAAGGGAAATATAAAAAATTATCTCAAGTAATGATGAAACAAAAAATGGAACAAGCATTGGCAGTGAAGGGCTATTCGTTTTCTGTTATTCAAGAAGCATTTCAGCGAACGGATACAGAAAAAGAAAGCGATGAGGTTTGGGAAGCTCTGCAATATCAAGGAATGAAAGCTCATCGTCGTTTTTCAAAGTATGAAGGCTGGGAATATCAGCAAAAAATGAAGCAGGCTCTTTATAGAAAAGGATTCTCCATTGAACAAATTCAATCATTTCTAGATTCTATTGAAGAGGAATAGAGCGGGGAAAAAAGTATGTTAGTTGAAGGAAGATCCGAACGATGAATCGAGATTCTTGATAGAGAATCCAACTCGTTCGGATTTTTTTATTGTGATGCTTCAATCTTTTTAAAACAAAATATCTTCTGAATCATTCTGCTGTTTATAAATAATCTCAGCGATTTCTGAAGCTGAGCGCAAGCGGCTTTTATCTTTAATGTGGTTGTTGTGATCCCAAAAAGGAGTATTCATGCCTCCCATATAAGCTGCCGTCACATGAAGGTTGGTATCTTGGTACTCCACTTTTAAACTTTCTGTAAATCCCCTTACGCCAAATTTACTTGCCACATAGACGCTTTCATTGGCTTTCCCTCGAAGTCCTGCAGTTGAAATGATATTCATAACTTTAGGTTCAGGTCTCGTCAAGAGATGAGGCATAAGCGCTTGTGTTAAAAAAATAGTTCCTTTTACATTTGTATCGATGACTTCATCGATTGCTTGTTTTGTATAATCTGTCAAAGGACCAAAATGTCCAATGCCTGCGTTGTTGATAAGGATATCTACTGAATGCTGCATCAGCAGTTTTTCTACAGATTTTCCTACTTCTTCATACTGTGTAATATCTACAGACATCGTATATACGTTTTCTCCTAGCTCATGCTGGGCCTCAGTTAATTTCTGTTGATTGCGTCCAGCTAGAATGACGTTGCAGTCTTTTGCGTAAAGTTTTGCGAGTTCTTTTCCAAGACCCGTCGCACCGCCTGTGATTAGCACTGTTTTCATTCCCAAAACTCCCTTTTCATAGTCTCCCTTTAGTTATACCTTTTGTTATAATAAAATGAAAGCAAACAAGGGGGAAAGCAGCATGTCTGAAAAACGTTACAGTGATATGACGACGTATGAACTTCAACAAGAAATTGGGTCTCTTCAAGAAAAAGCACGAAAAGCTGAACAGCTTGGCATGGTCAATGAGTATGCAGTATTAGAAAGAAAAGTAACAATGGCTAGATCGTACTTATTGGATCCTGAAACGTTTCAAGCAGGGGAAGTATATGAAATTCAAGGAGATCCGGGTTCATATTTTAAAATTGATTATATGAACGGAGTTTTTGCATGGGGGTTTAGACTTGGCTCACCGCAAAACGAAGAGGCATTGCCTATTTCCATGTTGAAAAAATAAAGGGACGAACAAGCAGCACGAAGTGTGCTGCTTGTTTGATATCTATATTCGCTTTACTTTTAAACAAATAAGCAAAGCAAGCGGTTATTCTTCGCGCTCATTAGAAGCATGCATACGTTCTTGCGGATGCGTATTGATCGTTCCATTTGCACGTTTTGAAGCGTATTCTGCTTTTGCTCGAGGTTCGCCTTCAAACTTAGTATGATGTTGGTTTGTAAAATCTTTTGCTTTATTGCGCATCGATACCTCTCCTTTTACAACAGAAAGCGTTGCGGTTATGATATAGTACATGAGGGAGTGAATAACTCCGCATTTATAGTGTAAGTTAAAAGTGCAAACATACTCATAAAGAATTTTGGTAATCGAGGTGTTCTTATGAACGATATATTCGAAAGATTAACGAATCAGCTATTAAGCAAAAATAGTTCGCTTTCATACGCTCAAGCCCGTACATGGGTCGAACTTTTCTGGGAAGATTTTGAGTCATCTTACGCAAAAGCAGGATATGATTATAAAGGGAAAGAAGCGACGGAAAAGGTTGTTACGATGTACATCAACAGCTACGGTGACAAACTTCATGAAATCGCGGTTAAAAACCCTAAATATCAGCATTTATTAAATAACGATGACTATTTAAAACATTAAATAAAAACGAACCGTCTTCTCAAGACGGTTCGTTTTTGGGTTTCATATTTGTTCTTGTTATGATTAGTGCGGGAGGTAATCAAGCTTTTTACGCAATTTTTTCTCACTGAAAATCCAACCAGTGTACGAACAAATAATATTTAAATCGTAATCAAGCTGGACCACGGCTACAAATGGATAGTAGTCTTTGCTGCGGTAGCGTAAATCAATAAAACGCACTTCAATGTGGTCGTTATATTCGTCCAGTTCCCATCTATAAATAGGTGAAAAGGAAAGAAAAGCAGATAAATTTTCATCTTTTTTCGCTACTTCAATTACGGCCGATTCAGGAATTGGAACTTTATCAAACGTATCATAAATAAAAATTTCTTCTCCGATTGCTCTTCCTACATGAAAGTACTTTTCGGTCGTCACGGCTAAGTGCCAGTGAGTGAAACGCAGCGTAGGAGAGATATTGAGCTTGATAACATCAGGAAACTGTTTTCGAAGCTTCTTGGCGATTTGGTGGCGCATATAAAAGCGCAGTCCATAGTAAAACGCCAATAACACATATAGCGTAATGAATGTTGGTCCTGGCTCTGCTCCAATAAACCAGATTAAAATTGCGAGCACGTGGGCTGAGAAAATCACGTAATCAAACGTGTTGATTACGCCAAGCGCAATCCATTTATTTGTGAAAGGCCGTAAAGCCTGCGTGCCATAAGCGTTAAAGATATCAACAAAAACGTGAATAATGACGCCTGCAAAGGTCCACATCCATAGGTGCAGCAAGTTAGCTCCTGGCAGCAGAAGCGAAAGAATGAGCACGATAAGCAAAGGCCATAAAATAACAGCCGGGATAGAATGTGTAATTCCACGGTGATTGCGGATATACTGTGCATTGTTTCGCAGCTTTAAAACAGTGTCTAAATCAGGTGCTAATGACCCGGCCATTACGCCAATCATCACAGCATCCATTGTGGCTGTATTCGCAGATACAGTGGGGTCTAATGTTGCAAGGCCGCCCAGAGCGATTCCCATTGCAATGTGTGTACCAGTATCCAGAGCGAACTCCTCCTTTGTAAGATGATGACGATCTTAGATTATTCTAATTCAGCATGAGAGCTTGATTTAAAGCAAAAAATCTCATTTTATTATTAACGCAGCAAATCGGCTGTTTTTATTCATTATTTGAACAATTCATTTTACTATTCATATTTGTAGTTGTTATAAGGTTATCATAAAGTTACTAAGATTCAAAAAGCAACACATTGTATATGTATAGTTAATACCTCGGAGGCTATGACGTGAAACAAAGTAAAGATATTGTACAAAATTTTGATATTCAAGCATTTCAAAATGACTTAATCTCTTGGTTTGAGCAGGAACAGCGCATTTTACCTTGGCGTCAAGATCAGGACCCTTATAAGGTGTGGGTATCTGAAATTATGCTTCAACAAACGAGAGTAGATACGGTCATTCCTTATTTTAATAATTTTATTAGCAAATTTCCCACTATCAAAGACTTAGCTTATGCGAATGAAGATGATGTGTTAAAAGCGTGGGAAGGATTAGGCTATTATTCCCGTGCCCGTAATTTGCAAACTGCGGTTCGAGAAGTTCACGAACAATACGGGGGAGAAGTTCCAAATACGCCAGCAGAAATCTCCAAACTAAAAGGAGTGGGTCCTTATACAACAGGGGCCATTTTAAGTATTGCATACGGAGTGCCGCAGCCTGCTGTAGATGGAAATGTCATGCGTGTGCTATCGCGCATTTTATCCGTTTGGGATGATATTGCAAAACCGAAAACAAGAAAGTTGTTTGAAGAAATCGTGCATGAAATTATTTCAACAGATAACCCTTCCTATTTCAATCAAGGTATGATGGAACTTGGTGCCATTGTCTGTACACCAACTTCTCCTTCCTGTTTGTTATGTCCAGTTCGCGAACACTGCCGCGCTTTTGAAGAAGGAGTGCAGAATGAGCTTCCCGTTAAATCAAAGAAAAAAGCGCCGCGTGCTCTTCAGCTTGCTGCAGCGGTGATTAAAGACGGTGAAGGAAATTATCTAATTCATAAGCGTCCAAGCAAAGGACTTTTAGCTAATCTATGGGAATTTCCAAATATAGAAGTAGATCTTAGTATAGCGCCAGATCATCAGCAGCTTCAGGCGTTTATTCAAAATGAGTACGGAGCTGATATTAAAATCCATGCGCCTTTTACCACAATTCAGCACGTGTTTTCTCATATCGTCTGGAACATCACAGTATATGAAGCAGAGCTTGCAAGTGATATCAGTGCATTAAAAAATTTGAAAGTAGTTTCTGAAAAAGACTTAGAACAATATGCATTTCCGGTTTCCCATCAAAAAATCTTAAAAGAATATTTGCTTGTTAAATAAAAGAAGCGTGGATAAACTCCGCGCTTCTTTTTATTTAATCATATGATACGTGCGTGCCGTGTGTATAATCTGCTTCGTGGCGCTGTAACCCGCCTCGTGCTTCAATTTCTTTAATAATTTGCTGATGAATACTTTGTCCTTCAGCATTTAAATACGGCGTCATTTGCTGTAAAGAGTGATGGAAAAACGCAAGCTCGCTGTCTTTCCACTCGCTTTTAGAAATCATTGAAAGAGCCGTCATGTCTCTACCTACATACATTCTATTCACCTCGTTCATTTTATCAAGTTTTATCTATTTTCCCTATATTACTTGTTTCTTATGCGATAAAATCAGTACAATGTAAAGATAATATGATACATAAGGGAGATGACATCATGTCACAAAAGGTAGCACTAGTTACGGGAAGCAGCAGAGGTATTGGTAAAGAGATTGCTTTACGTCTTGCTAAAGAAGGATACGATATTGTATTAAACTATGCACGAAGCAAAAGTGCAGCGCAGGAAGTAGCGGAAGAAATTAAAGCATTAGGCAGAGAAGCATTAGTTGTTAAAGCAAACGTAGGAAAAGTAGAGAAAATTAAAGAAATGTTTGAGCAAATTGATGACGCATTCGGTCGCTTAGACGTATTTGTAAGTAATGCAGCTTCAGGAGTTTTACGTCCTATTATGGAATTAGAAGAAACTCACTGGAATTGGACAATGGACATCAATAGCAAAGGATATTTATTCTGTGCACAAGAAGCGGCTAAACGTATGGAAAAAGTAGGCGGAGGAAAGATTGTTACCATCAGTTCGCTCGGTTCTATTCGCTATTTGGAAAATTATACAACAGTAGGCGTGTCAAAAGCTGCTGTAGAAGCATTGACCCGCTATTTAGCAGTGGAGCTTGCTCCAAAAAATATTGTGGTAAATGCTGTATCTGGAGGTGCTGTGGATACAGAAGCATTAAAGCACTTCCCAAATCGTGATGAACTGTTAGATGATGCGCGCAAACATACTCCAGCTGGTCGTATGGTGGAGCCAAAAGACATGGTAGATGCAGTGATGTTCTTAGTCTCCGATCAAGCAAATATGATTTGCGGTCAAACGCTTATTATTGACGGAGGGCGTTCACTTTTAATGTAAGGTAAATGTATTTTGTGCTTGCGCCTTAAAATACTGAAAAAAGTTTGCATACCCTATTTACCTCCCGGGCATATTAATTTTCGTGGAGGTGATTACAATGGCAAAACAAACTAACAAAACAGCATCTGGTACAAGCACACAACACGTGAAAAACCAAAATGCTCAAGCATCTAAAAACAACTTCGGTACTGAATTTGGTAGCGAAACAAATGTACAAGAAGTGAAGCAACAAAATGCACAAGCAGCGGCAAACAAAAGCCAAAATGCTCAAGCATCTAAAAACAACTTCGGTACTGAATTTGCTAGCGAAACAAGTGCTCAAGAAGTGAGACAACAAAACGCACAAGCTGAAGCAAAGAAAAACCAAAACGCTGGTAAATACCAAGGTTAATATCAAAAGCGAACTTAACGTCTTTCAAACGGCGATGTTAAGTTCGCTTTTTCTTATATAAAAAGCAACAAAGTATGACAAAACTTCTTGAAACTTTACACAACTCGTCAAAGGAATCTGTCTCACCTAAACAGAATGTTAACAGAAGTGCCGCGTGTATGGTTAAAGCAAATAGGGAGGAGCTATCGTATGAAAAAATTTGATCAGCTAGTGACTCAACAATTGGAGACCATGGATCAACTTCTGTTTTTGCAGTCTGAGATTGAGCGCTGTCAGGAAATCGAAGGTGAACTAGTAAAACTTCATGAAGAAGCAAAACTTCATTCTGTGCAAGATGAAATTAGTGAAATGAAGCTAAAATTAAAAGAGATTCAATTGACGTTTGAAGCACAAACCGAAGACATTATTCGTACATATAAAAGTGAAGGGGCTTGCTCTACACTTGCTTAATGAACATTGATGTGTCACTTCCTCTCTTTTTTAAGGCTGCTAAGCAAAGGAAAAGTAGGGGGAGTGACTTTTTTGAACTCAAGAAGGTTAGCACATTTGTGTTAAAATGAGAGAGAAACCGTTATAATAAACATAAGACAAATGGAGACGTTATATGAATTTTTTTAAGTGCTAAAATGAAAGTAGGTATTGGAGATGGGAATTCCGGTGGAAGGAGAAACAATTCAAATACACAGCTACAAGCATAATGGACATATTCATCGCGTGTGGGATCGGACAACCGTATTAAAAGCAACCAATAACTTAGTGATTGGAGGAAATGATCGTACAGTCGTTACAGAATCAGATGGACGAACATGGGTCACAAGAGAGCCGGCAATTTGTTATTTTCATGCTCAGCAGTGGTTTAACGTCATTGGGATGATCCGTGAAGATGGAATTTATTATTACTGCAATATCAGTTCGCCGTTCATTTATGATGACAATGAAGCGCTCAAATATATTGATTATGATTTAGATATTAAAGTCTATCCAGATATGACATACACCCTTCTTGATGAAGATGAATATGAGAAGCATCGAAAAGAAATGAATTATCCAGAAGTGATTGACCGTATTTTACATAATCACGTCGAGGAGTTAAAAGGTTGGATTCGACAGCGAAAAGGCCCGTTTGCTCCAGATTTCATTGACATTTGGTATGAACGTTTTTTAACATATCGGCATTCTTGATGAATGAGCTAGAGAACATTATGTTAGGCCGTCTAAAGCTGACTGTTTGATATAATGTTCTTTTTGGCGTTATGGTCGCCATCTTTTAGAAGAGATAAAAGCACTAAAAAATCGACGCGTGTACATATACTAAGAAAGCTTGCCCTCATAGATAGAAAGGGGAGATTTTATGGGAAGTATAAGACGCTACATGAAGTTTGTACAGCCATACAAATGGCAAATTGTCGGCACTGTCTTAATTGGTATTATTAAATTTGCTATTCCTTTATTAATTCCGCTGCTTTTGAAATATGTTTTGGACGATATCGTAAATGGACATGGCATGTCTTCCTCTGAAAAAGTTCATAAAATGGTGACGATTATGGGGATTTCGTTTGTTATATTTTTAGTGTTAAGACCTCCCATTGAATATTACAGGCAGTATTATGCTCAGTGGGTATCGAGCAAAGTATTATATGATATTCGGGATCAGCTGTTTAGCCATATTCAAAAGCTTAGCTTGCGTTACTATGCAAACACGCGAGCGGGTGAAGTGATTTCACGAGTCATTAATGATGTAGAGCAAACAAAAAACTTTGTTATCACAGGCTTAATGAACGTATGGCTTGATATGATGACGATTGTAATAGCCATTGTGATTATGTTTACGATGAATGTACCTTTAACACTGGTATCGATTATTTTGCTGCCGGTTTATGCGTTCTCTGTAAAATATTTTTACAGTCGTCTGCGCCATTTAACGCGAGTCCGTTCGCAGGCTTTAGCGGAAGTACAGGGTCACTTGCATGAAAGGGTTCAAGGAATCTCTGTTATTCGCAGCTTTGCTATTGAGCCTCATGAGCAGAAACAATTTGATAAGCAAAATTCAAATTTTCTACAAAAAGCAATCAATCATACGAATTGGAATGCCAAAACATTTGCAGTAGTGAACACCATTACCGATTTGGCACCTTTAATCGTGATTACATTTGCTGGATATCAAGTCATCACAGAAAGTCTTAGCGTAGGAACGATGGTAGCATTTGTGGCCTATATTGACCGCTTGTATAATCCGCTTCGCCGCTTGGTCAATTCATCGACTACGCTCACGCAGTCTGTTGCATCTATGGACCGGGTGTTTGAGTTCATTGATGAAGAATACGATATTACAGACAAGAAAGATGCAAAAGAATGTACTGAGCTTCATGGAAAGGTGCAGTTTGAGCACGTTTCATTTGCTTATGAAGAAGAAGAAAAACCTGTGATTCATGATATTAATTTAGATGTAGAAAAAGGAAAATCCGTTGCGTTTGTTGGAATGAGCGGAGGAGGGAAATCCACGCTTATCAGCTTAATTCCGCGCTTTTATGATGTGACAGAGGGGAAAATTCTCATTGATGACATTGATATCAAAACCTATAAAGTACGCAGCCTGCGAGATAAGATTGGAATCGTCCTGCAGGATACGGTGTTGTTTAGTGACACGGTTAAAAACAATATACTGCTTGGAAAGCCAGGAGCGACAGATGAAGAAGTAATTGCTGCGGCAAAAGCCGCAAATGCCCACGATTTTATTATGAATTTGCCCGAAGGATATGATACAAAAGTGGGAGAGCGGGGAATGAAGCTATCAGGGGGACAAAAGCAGCGTATTTCCATTTCGCGCGTATTTTTAAAAAATCCAGCTATTCTTATTTTTGATGAAGCCACTTCAGCTCTAGATTTGGAAAGTGAGCACTATATTCAAGAAGCATTAGCTGAACTAGCAAAAGACCGTACGACTTTCATTGTAGCCCACCGTTTATCTACAATTACTCATGTTGATGAAATTGTACTTTTAGAAAATGGAAGAGTAGTCGAACGAGGTTCTCATGAGGAGTTAATTAAGAAAAAAGGTCATTACTATCAGCTCTTTAACGTTCAGCAGCTTGATACAATTTAAAAACACCACCTATTGTCTAACAATAGGTGGTGTTTTTAATCTTCTTGTCGCTGATGATTAATATCAAATGAGTTATCATCTTTGTGATAGTTTTGGAACGTATCAATCAGCTTATCAAGATGCTCTAACTCTTCACTATACTCAATGATGACGGAAATTAAAGGGAAGATATGATAAATAATCTTATTCTCTTCATCATTATCGTATATTTTGTACTGCATAAATTTATCGATTAAAGCTCGTTTTCCAACGCAGGCTTCGTTTGGTACAGTAGTGGTTGGCTGTACGCGTAATTTCCCAATGAATTTTAATAATACTTGCTCATGATACATTAACAGGCACTCAACTTCAGATTTGATTAAATCTTGAAATTGCTGCGGCATGACTTGAAGGTCATTTTCCACTCGATGAAGTAGTTTCAGGGTTGTAAGAGCGCGTGTTGTAACGGTAATCATTTGACGAAATAAAACGAGCTTGCGTGACTTAACAAAACGTTTTTTGGTTGAATAAGTGCGTTCTTCTTTGTAAAAATCGAAAAGTTGATTCATTTTAGCCACATTGTCTTTCATTTTTTCAATGTCTTCTTTTAACAATGTGTGCTCAGATGCGTGATAAAGATTCATGCGAATCCATTTAATAATTTCTTCCGTTGTGCTTACAATTTTATAATACAGCTTTGTTTCATACTTTGGCGGAATAAAAATAAGATTGACAATAAATGCTGAGAATACCCCAAGTAACACTGTACCAAAGCGTATAAGCGCATATTCAACGAAATTATCTCCTGGATTTTCCATGATTGCAATTACTGTCACAAGCGCAAGCCCAATTGTATTATTAATACGTAATTTTAAGTTGACTGCGATGACAACAACAGCGGTAAAACCAATAATGATGGGGTGGGTACCAAAAATAAGTCCAAAACAAACTGCAGAAGCAGCTCCAATCACATTCGCCTGTATTTGCTCCAATATTGTTAAATAAGATCTGTAAATAGACGGTTGAATTGCAAAAACTGCCGCAATTGCCGCAAATATTGGAGATGGTAAACTTAGAAATTCACCTAATAACAATGAAAGTGTAATGGCAATTCCCGTTTTTAAGATGCGGGCACCAAGTTTCATGTGCGTTCGTAGTTCCTTTCTGTAAAAAAGTTTTTTCGTTATGAAGAATGTTCCCCAAAACAAATGATAAATTGCAAAAATCAATCCTTCTTTATTACATAACCTGTTGGAAATAATATAAACAATAACATACTATACAAGGTTTAAGAATGGATATCAAGAGAAAACAAGCAGAAAAATAAGGGTATTTCTCGGGATTTTTCGACAGGATGACAAAAAGGAGATGACGCGTAAGAAATGGTTATGAAAGGTGGGAATGTTCTATAAGGAAACCCAAAGGCAAGATAAAAAAGCACTCATTTTCAAACGAGTGCTTTAGAGTAAAAATTAGCGTTCTTCACTTAACTGTTTAAATGCTTTTTCTACAGCTTCTAAAGTGTCGGTAATATCTTTTTCTGTATGAGCTGTAGTAAGGAACCATGCTTCATATTTCGAAGGAGCTAAGTTGACGCCTTGGTGGAGCATTAGTTTAAAGAAGCGTGCGAATAATTCGCCGTCTGTATTTTCTGCTTGTTCATAGTTTTTAACCGTTTCTGTTGTAAAGTAGAGAGTAAGAGCGCCTTTTAATCGATTGATCGTAATAGGCATGTTATATGTACGAGCATGTTTTAAAATACCTTCTTCGAGCATCGCCCCTAGCTTATCTAGCTGTTCATAAACACCTTCTTGCTTTAGTACTTCCAGGCAAGCAATCCCAGAAAGAATAGACGCTGGGTTTCCTGCCATTGTACCTGCTTGATAAGCCGGTCCAAGCGGCGCCACTTTTTCCATGATTTCTTTTTTACCGCCGTAGGCTCCGATTGGAAGACCTCCGCCGATGATTTTTCCAAATGCAGTCAGATCAGGTTTTACACCAAGTAAATCTTGAGCTCCGCCGTACATAAAGCGAAATGCTGTAATCACTTCATCATAAATAACAAGTGCTCCAGCTTCGTGAGTTAATTCGTTAACTTGTTCTAAAAAGCCAGGTTCTGGCTCAACAATTCCGAAGTTTCCAACGATTGGTTCTACTAAAACAGCTGCAATTTGATCGCCCCATTTTTCTAATGCTTCCTTGTAAGGCTCAATATCGTTAAAAGGAACTGTGATGACTTCATTAGCGATACTTTTTGGTACACCTGCAGAGTCAGGAGTTCCGAGCGTAGAAGGGCCAGATCCAGCTGCTACCAATACAAGGTCGGAATGGCCGTGATAGCAACCTGCAAATTTAATGATTTTATCGCGTCCAGTATAAGCGCGTGCTACACGGATTGTTGTCATAACTGCTTCTGTTCCAGAGTTGACGAAGCGCACTTTATCTAATGCGGGCATCGCTTCTTTGAGCATTTTAGCAAATGTGACTTCATGAGCAGTTGGCGTACCGTAAAGAACACCAGTTTCAGCTGCTTTTGTAATAGCTTTCGTGATATGAGGATGAGCGTGTCCTGTAATAATAGGGCCGTAAGCTGCTAAATAGTCAATATATTTATTTCCATCGACGTCCCAGAAATAAGCTCCGCTTGCCTTTTCCATTGCAACAGGCGCTCCGCCTCCTACGGCTTTATATGAACGTGAAGGGCTGTTAACGCCGCCTACAATATGTTCGAGCGCTTCAGCGTGTAATTGTTCTGATTTTGTAAATTGCATGTTATGCCTCCTAATGAAAAGTTCAACTTCTTTATTCTATCAAACTTATTTGTTTCTTGAAAAACATTCGAGAACGTGTATGATAGAAATTTGTGAGCTAACTGCTAGAAAATAGTTCCTCATCTCGCAGAGGAGTTGCTAGCAAGGGCGCCGGAAACAATAAAAGAAACCACTAATACGTCGACGTAACGGAGGGAATACAATGAAAAATGCTATTGAGGTGAATCAACTTCGGAAAGAATTTAAAGCCTATTCTAGCCGCTCTGGCCTTAAAGGGGCATTCCGGGACTTATTTACCCGTAATTATAGAGTTATGAAAGCTGTGAACGATATTTCGTTTACCGTAAAACAAGGGGAAATGGTAGGTTATATAGGAGAAAACGGAGCGGGGAAATCGACCACAATCAAAATGCTGACAGGAATCTTAACTCCTACTTCAGGGGAGATTACCGTAAATGGAATGAATCCTCATAAAGAAAGGGAGAAGTTTGCCCAAACGATTGGAGTTGTTTTTGGTCAACGCTCTCAGCTGTGGTGGGATATTGCCGTACAAGAATCTTTTCGCTTGTTAAAAAAAGTATACAAAGTGTCAGATGAAGATTATAACGCTCATATGGAACATGTTATTCAAACGTTAGATATTGGACCGCTGCTAGATAAGCCGGTGCGAAAGCTTTCTCTAGGTCAAAGAATGCGCTGTGAGCTGGCTGCTGCTCTTATTCATAATCCGCCGCTTCTATTTTTAGATGAACCGACGATCGGTTTAGATGTGCTGGTTAAATTAAAAATCCGCCAATTTTTAAAAGAAATTAATGAAAAATATAATACGACGATTTTGCTTACGACACATGATTTAGCAGATATTGAAGCTTTATGTGAACGCGTTGTAATGCTCGATGAAGGCAGTATTATTTATGACGGATCACTGCAAAAGCTGCGTTCGAATTGGGGAGACCTTAAACAAGTCACGTTTGAATTTGGAACCGCGCCAAATAAAGAGCAGTTGAAGCTATTGACGCAAGGGATGCCTGTTAACTGGATTGAAGGTGATCAAAAATATTTGTGGACAGCGCAGCTTCAAAATAAAGGAGACTTACTGTCACAGCTGATTGCTAAAGTGGTGGCAAAGCACGAAATCAGTGATATTAACATTGAAGAAATTTCAACGGAAGAAATCATCCGCAACATTTATGAAGAAGGTGTTGTGAATGGATAAATATATAGAGATGATACGCATTCGCTTTTTAATGATGCTGGCGTATCGGACGAATTATTACAGCGGAATATTGATTTATGCGATTAATATTGGTGCTTACTACTTTTTATGGTCCGCTATTTATGGAGGAAAAGAGAATATTCAAGGGTTATCCATTACCCAAATGACAACGTATGTAGCCGTTTCATGGATGGCAAGAGCCTTTTATTTTAATAACATTGACCGTGAAATGGCAATGGAAATTAAAGATGGCAAGGTGGCAGTAGAGTTAATTAAGCCTTATAGCTACCTTGGTATGAAAACAATGCAAGGACTGGGAGAAGGGATTTTTCGGCTGCTGTTTTTCTCAGTGCCCGGTATGATTATTGTCGCGTTTTTATTTCCAGTACAGTTCTCAGCCAATGCCGCAACATGGCTTTATTTTGGACTGTCTTTAATTTTTAGTTTCATTATTAATACACAAATTAATTTATTGACGGGTATTACTACTTTCTTTCTCTTTAACAATGACGGACTCATTCGAGCGAAGCGCGTTGTTATTGATTTGTTTTCAGGACTTCTTCTGCCCATCAGTTTCTATCCTTTATGGGCGCAACATATTATGAGCTATTTCCCTTTTCAGGCCATTAGTTATATTCCGAGCATGATTTTCACAAATGGATTTAAAGGGCAGGAAGTAATAAATGCTCTTATTACACAAGCAGTTTGGTCAGGGCTTCTATTTATTCCTATTGCGTGTTTGTGGAACATAGCGAAGAAAAAAATGGTTATTCAAGGAGGGTAGTCTATGAAAATGTTTTATTTTTCGATTTTCTTTCAGTACATTAGTCAATATATGAAAACAAGGCTTCAGTATCGCACCGATATGGTAGTTGAAATCATTTCAGACTTATTGTTTCAAACAGTTAATTTGATTTTTATTTTAGTTGTATTTGGACATACTCAGTCGCTGCACGGATGGTCACGAGAGGAAATTATCTTTATTTATGGTTTCTTTTTGGTCCCTTTTGCTATTTTTTCGTCTTTCTTTAACATTTGGGATTTCAACGAGCGCTACATTGTTAAAGGTGAAATGGACCGAATTTTAACGCGGCCGATTCACAGTTTGTTTCAAGTTATTTTAGAGCGGATGGAACTGGAATCATTGTTTGGTGGTATCACAGGGATTGCCGTAATGGCTTATGCTGCGTCTTCTTTACATCTTCATTTCCAGTGGTATGATGTTTTTATTTTTCTATTGTTTATTTTAGGAGGAGCGCTTGTATACGCAGGAATTTTCATCGCCTTAGCAAGCATAGGCTTCTGGTCGGATGCCAGAACCTCTATTATGCCTACTATTTATAATATTGGAAACTACGGAAGGTATCCTGTAGATATTTATAACAATGTCATCCGATATGTTTTAACGTGGATTCTTCCTTTTGCATTTGTAGGCGTATATCCAGCTGCTTATTTCTTAGGAAGGTCAGAATGGTACGGATATGCATTTTTAACCCCGGTGATGGGAATCGTCTTTTTTGTAATCTCTATTTTCTTATGGAATACAGGTGTCAAAAAATACAGAGGAGCAGGCAATTAAATGCCTGCTCTTTTTCGTGGCTTCTGAGTAGTAATGAATGGACAAGGATGCGCGTATAGTGGTAGTAGAGTATAAATTAAAGGAGTAGAATGATGGTTATTTTTCTAATCCTCGTTATCATTGTTTTTGTAATTGGTAGTATGAAGTTTCTTTTTGAAAAAGAACTTGGAGAATTTCATTTTTTCTCAATTGGTCATTTCTTTGTCTTGTTTTATTCATATATCACAGTTTTATTGGGGTTTAGCCTTATTTATACAGTGTGTGAGATGGGAAGTATTCCAGTGTTAAGCGGAGGGTTTGAACATGAAGGTCATTACTTTTATACGCTGTTTAACAGCATGTATTTCAGCGCAGCGACGTTATTTTCAGTAGGATACGGAGATATGTATCCGGTTGGAATTGGGAAATTATTTGCAACTTTTGAAGCGTTTATCGGCTACATTATGCCTGCAATCTTTGTGATGCGAACTGTTACCCGCACTTAAACTTGTCATCTTATCTAATATTGGGTACGCTATTCAAAGAAAATGAAAAGCGTAAAGGAGCAGATAAATATGACAGCTGTAGTTGGAGAAAAAGCACCCGATTTTGTATTAATGTCTACAAATGGAGAGCAAGTATCACTCGCTTCGATGAAAGGAAAAAACGTTGTGCTGTATTTTTATCCGAAAGATATGACGCCAGGCTGTACAACGGAAGCTTGTGATTTCAGAGATCAGCATGAAAATTTTGAAGAGCTAGATGCGGTGATTTTAGGAGTGAGCCCGGATCCAATCGACAAACACCATAAGTTTATTGATAAGCACGGTCTCCCATTCTTGCTTTTAGCTGACGAAGATCACAGCGTAGCTGAAGAATATGGAGTATGGAAACTGAAAAAAAACTTTGGAAAAGAATATATGGGCATTGAACGCTCCACTTTTATCATTGATAAAGAAGGAACGCTCGTAAAAGAGTATCGCAAGGTTCGAGTAAAAGGGCATGTGGAAGAAGCTTTATCATTTATTAAAGAAAAAATGGCATAAAAACAGGCAGATAACTAGAGCAGTTTTAGTCTTTGAACATACAATATCAGTGTAGGGCATACCTCCTCAGATGTTAATATATTTAAAAGTGTGGATTGATTTCCACACTTCTTTTTTTGCATAACATATATGAATAATTTCTACTTATTACATAAAATAGGAATAGGCATCAAGTTGACAAAACGTGGGTAAAACATGTAGACTAATTATAAGAATTATAAAGTAATAATACTTATAGAAGAGGGGTGCATGACGTGTCAAATCATTTACAAGAAGCCCTTGAAACGTTAAAAGGTACTGGCGTTCGTATTACACCACAACGTCATGCTATTTTAGAGTATTTAATCAATTCTATGACACACCCAACAGCAGATGATATTTATAAAGCGCTGGAAGGTAAGTTTCCAAATATGAGTGTAGCAACCGTTTACAATAATTTAAGAGTATTTCGCGAAGTAGGTATTGTAAAGGAACTAACATACGGTGATGCATCAAGCCGGTTTGATTATGTTACAACAGAGCATTACCATGTGATTTGCGAAAGCTGCGGAAAAATTGTGGATTTTCATTATCCTGGTTTAGACGAAGTAGAAAAGCTGGCTGCTCATATTACTGACTTTGATATTAGTCACCACCGAATGGAAATTTACGGAACGTGTCCTGATTGTACGGCTAAAAAAGCGCATTAATAAGCTGATAGTAGTGATACTATCAGCTTTCTTTTTGTTTTTTTCTATTATACTTTTCATCGAATTGTTTTCCTTCAAGAGACCGGTCAAGCGTAAGCGGCTCGTTGCAATACATACACATATCTACGCGCCCTAGCATTTTGGTTTGCTTTTGACATGTAGGGCAGGTTACTTGAACTGCTTTTGTAGAAAGCATGCCAATCCAGAAATAAACGCCGGTACTAGCTACGATGCACAGTAAACCTAAAAGCATAAAAATAGTCATTAGCCAGACTGAAGACCGAAAGAAAATTCCCCCATACATAACAATGAAACCAACAAAGATCAGGCTGAGTGCAAACGTGCGAATCTTGTTAATTTTATTTGAATACTTTATCCCCATCAGTATCCCCCCTGTTACCAATATATCATAGAGTGAGACAGTGAATGGTAATAAAAATTGAATCTTCGGAAAATTATCCGTAGTTTTTGAGCTTTCTGAATGATTTCCATAATTCTGAGTGGGATATCCGTTATACATCGTATATAATAAAAAAAGAAATCTTAGTCCATAGCCTTTAAAATTTTGAAAAATATTTGTCTATTACAGTTAGGAGAGCTCAAAATGGAAGATGTTTTACGGCCAATATATCAAGAAAGAGCTAGCAATAAAGACACACTCGGTATTTTACTGATTGAAAAAAAGAAATCAGAATCTCCAGTGACGGATAATTTGGATGCTATCTTATTTATTGTGACCAAAACCACAGAAACTTCTCTTTTTATTAAACAATACGAATATGAAAATGAGCGTGCTGCACTTTATATGGCTTCTGAACAGCAAATGAGTGAATGGATTATGAATGGGACGAACCGCCGTATTATTGATTGGATCTTAAATGGTAAAGTGCTATTTGATCGAAACGAATATATGGAAAACTTAAAGAAACGCTTAATTGATTTCCCTAGAGAAGATCGGACAAAGAGAATAGGTGTCGAGTTTGCTAAGTTGATTCGCCGATTTAAAGAAGGAAAAGACTTTTATGCGTCTAATCATTATTTAGATGCATTCAATCATGTCATTCATGCTCTTCATCATTTAGCACGACTGTCTGTGTTGGAAAATGGATTTCACCCAGAAGTGACAGTGTGGAACCAAGTGAAAAAAATAGAACCTGAAATTCATCGTCTTTACGAAGAGCTAATTATTAGCCAAGAAGAGGTTAGCAAGCGTTTGGAGCTGCTTTTCTTAGCAAGTGAATTTCTAGTCAATAAAAAAACTGAATTGGGTGCGAAGCATCTTGTTCATATTATGAAAAGTGAAAAGCAGGAATGGACGTTTAATGAACTTGTTCACCATCCCGAAATACGCCCTTATGCTATTGACTTAGGAATACTCCTTGAGTTTTTAATTGAAAAAGATATCATTATGGTAAAAAAAGTAGAAACCAAAGGAAAGAGTTTGTACCATAGACACTATGTGGCGAAATGATAGAGAGAGAAAGGGTATCTGATACGGTATGGTTATGACGTATAGATGCCCTGACACATGATTTTATAGTCTGGATAAAAGGTTTTTCTAAAAAAACACGATTTATTTTAAAAAATCTATTGACGCTTTAAAATATCCGTGGTAAATTTATATACGTCGCTGATGAGCGATACTAAATTTATCAAAAACTTGAAAAAACTTCTTAAAAAAGTTGTTGACAAGAAAGAGATAAACTGGTAAGATTAAAAAGTCGCTTAAGAGCGGCGCTTGAACTTTGAAAACTGAACAAAGCGACAAACGTCAACGTTAATTTTTATTTTTTAAAATGAGCAAGTCAAACATTTCTTCGGAGAGTTTGATCCTGGCTCAGGATGAACGCTGGCGGCGTGCCTAATACATGCAAGTCGAGCGAACTGATTAGAAGCTTGCTTCTATGACGTTAGCGGCGGACGGGTGAGTAACACGTGGGCAACCTGCCTGTAAGACTGGGATAACTTCGGGAAACCGAAGCTAATACCGGATAGGATCTTCTCCTTCATGGGAGATGATTGAAAGATGGTTTCGGCTATCACTTACAGATGGGCCCGCGGTGCATTAGCTAGTTGGTGAGGTAACGGCTCACCAAGGCAACGATGCATAGCCGACCTGAGAGGGTGATCGGCCACACTGGGACTGAGACACGGCCCAGACTCCTACGGGAGGCAGCAGTAGGGAATCTTCCGCAATGGACGAAAGTCTGACGGAGCAACGCCGCGTGAGTGATGAAGGCTTTCGGGTCGTAAAACTCTGTTGTTAGGGAAGAACAAGTACGAGAGTAACTGCTCGTACCTTGACGGTACCTAACCAGAAAGCCACGGCTAACTACGTGCCAGCAGCCGCGGTAATACGTAGGTGGCAAGCGTTATCCGGAATTATTGGGCGTAAAGCGCGCGCA